>NZ_JBEPNB010000001.1:0-436709 GCF_040546065.1 Micrococcus sp. UYEF5 | reverse complement strand
GATCAACTCCCATTGGGTGTCAGAGAGCATCTGGAACCGGGACATGTCCCCAGGGTCTCAGCTGACTCGTGCATCTATTCTCAGACACGCCCTAGCCCCGGTGGGGGACTGACCGCACCACCCCTGCCCTGGGTTGCCCATTTCCGGCCCCCGTGGACCCTTCACTGGCTCAACTGGCCGTCAGCCGCACCTAAAGCCCCCGGCCGCGCCCCACCGGTGAGCGCAGGGTCCGCCAATACCTCCGGGTGACAGCGGCACGCAGCCCCGGTACGCCACCGGCCTCACCCAGCAACTGATCAGCCATGCCCGGCCCCGTCGCGCCCGCCTGCGACACGGGGCCGGATGACGGAAAGAAGAACCGATGACCTCCTCACTGACCACCCGCCGCACCTTCCTGGGCGCCTCCGTCGGGGCCCTGGCGCTGGCCGGGCTGGCCGCCTGCGCCGATCCCGTCATCAGCCCCCAACCGTCAGGGCGCATCCTGCCCACCGACCCGCTGGTCGCCGAGTACGAGAAACGACGCGCCGCCTCGGGCACCACCGTCACCCACCGGCTCTCCGCCGCACCCCTCGAGACCTCCCTCCAGGGTCGGGGCCTGACCACCTGGGGATACAACGACGGCCTCAACGGGCCGCTGCTGCGCGCCCAGACCGGGGACCTGCTCAAGGTCAGCGTCGCCAACGACCTGCCCGAGGACACGAGCGTGCACTGGCACGGGCTGGCCCTGCGCAACGACGCCGACGGAGTCCAGGGGGTGACCCAGGACCCCATCGCCGCCGGAGGACGCTATACGTACGGCTTCCGGCTGTCCCATCCGGGCACGTACTGGTACCACTCCCACTTCGACACCCAGCGCGAACGCGCCCTGTACGGGGCCCTGATCGTCGAGGACCCCAACGAGCCCCTCAGCTACGACCAGGAATGGGTCGTGATCCTGGACGACTGGCTCGACGGGATCACCGGAACACCGCAGGACGTCGTCGAGGAACTCTCCGCCGGGATGGACATGTCCGGCGACATGGAGGGCATGGCCGGCATGGCGGGCATGGACCACGGGTCCATGAGCCAGGACAGCTCCTCGGGCATGCCCATGAAGCACATGCTCATGGGCGCTGAGAGCGACTATCTGGGCGGGGACGCCGGCGACGTGAAGATCCCCGTGCACCTGTTCAACGGCCGCCCCCCATCCGACCCGGACACCTTCTCCAGCACCCCGGGCAACCGGATCCGCCTGCGCTTGATCAACGCGGCCGGAGACACCGCCTACCGGGTCGGGATCCCCGGCCAGGAACTGACCATCACCCACACCGACGGGTTCCCGGTCCAGCCCCGCCAGGCCGATGCCGTCGTCCTGGGGATGGGCGAACGCCTGGACGTGCTGATCACCCTCGGCGACCAGGCGGTGCCCGTACTGGCCCTGCCCGAGGGCAAGACCGGCCACGCCTACGGCATCATCGCAGCCGGTCCAAAGACCACGCTCTCCGGTCGGCTCCCACAGACCCTGGGCGGAACCGTGCTCGATGGCAGCCGACTGAAGGCACACGAATCCGTCCTGCTCCCACCCAAGGACCCGACCACGACCCACGGGGTACGCCTCACCGGATCGATGATGGAGTACGACTGGGGCATCAACGGGCGACGCTTCGACCCGGCCAACCCCTTCGAGGGCGCCTTCGAACTCCGGTTGGACGAACGCGTGCGGGTCACGATGACCAACGACACCGACATGTGGCACCCCATGCACCTGCACGGCCACACCTTCCAGCTGGCCGACCATGGCGCCCGCAAGGTCACGGTCATCATCAAACCCCGGCAAACCATCGTCTTCGACTTCGAGGCGGACAACCCGGGCCAGTGGCTAACCCACTGCCACAACGCCTACCACGCCGAGGCCGGGATGATGGGCGTCTTCTCCTACATCCACTGACCCTCCCGCCCGGCCCACACCCCTCCATCCACGGGGGCATCGCACGGTGGCCGCCCAGGAAAGAACATGCCTTTATCGCTCACCCCCACCCACCGTGCCCAGCCCGCCCGAGACCTCTGGCCCGGCACCCCCGTCCTGACCCGTAGGAGGAAAGGGTCTGCCGTGAGTTTGGTTGACATCTGATCTGTGGTCCCGGGAGGGACTGCTGGAAGGATGACCCCATGCCCGCTGCATACCCCCGAGAGTTCCGCCAGGACGTGGTCGCGATCGCCCGTAAGGGTCAGATGCCGATCGCGCAGGTCGCGAAGGACTTCGGCATCGCCGAGTCCTGCCTACGGCGCTGGCTGGCCCAGGATGATGTCGAGGCCGGGATCCGGCCCGGCATCACCAAGGCTGAGAACGAGGAGCTGAAGGCTCTCAAGCGCCGCAACCGCGAGTTGGAGATGGAGAACGAGGTCCTACGGCGTGCGGCCGCGTATCTGTCCCAGGCGAACCTGAAATTGGGTCAGTCCCCAAAATGACCTATCCCGTCGTGAAGGACCTGGCCCGCGACGGGATTGCCGTGAAACTCTCCTGCCGGGTCCTCGGGTTCTCCCGTCAGGCCTACTACCAGTGGCTGGCCGAACCTGTCAGCGAGCGGGAATGGTCCGACGCGCATGCCGCCAACGCCGTCCTCGATGCCCATGCCGATGACCCGGAGTTCGGATACCGGTTCCTGGCTGATGAGCTCCGCGGCCGTGGCCTGGCCGTGTCGGACCATCAGGTGTTGAAGGCCTGTCGGCTCGTGAAGGTCCGCTGCTGCCACTCGATCCGTCGCGGCTCGGGCAAGCGTCCTGGCCCTGCCGTTCATGATGATCTGGTTCGTCGTGAGTTCGCCGCTGAGAAGCCGAACCAGCTGTGGCTCACGGACATCTCAGAGCATTGGGCCGGGGATTCCAAGCTCTATCTCTGCGCGGTCAAGGACGTGTTCTCGAACCGGATCGTGGGCTACTCGATCAATCGGCGGATGAGCTCGCAGCTGGCCGTGGACGCCCTGCAGATGGCTCTGGGCCGGCGTGGAGGCAAGGCCGAGGTGCAGGGTTGCCGGGTGCATTCGGATCGAGGATCGCAATTTCGAGCCAGGCGGTTCGTGGAGACGCTCCGGGTCAACGGCCTGGTCGGGTCGATGGGCAGGGTCGGTGCTGCTGGGGACAACGCGGCAATGGAATCCTTCTTCGCGCTGTTGCAGAAGAACGTGCTGAACCGGCGTCGCTGGCAGTCCTTCGACCAGCTCCGGCTCGCGATCGTGAGCTGGATCGAGCGGACCTATCACCGCCGTCGTAGGCAGGCCCGTCTCGGGAAGCTCACCCCTGTCGAGTTCGAGATGGTTCAATCAGTCCAGGCGGCTGCCGCCGCCTGATAACTCGTGTCAAGCAAACTCATGGCAGACCCTTCTCACGCGCCTGAATCTCGCCGTCATGGATCGACAGCACCTCGGTCTGTGCGCCAGCCCGCTCCAGAAGCGCCGCGCAGGCTCTGACTGACCGACATCAGGAAGCACTTCACGGCTGAGGAGAAGCTCTGTCTCTGCGCGAACAAGGCCGTCGCAGGCCGCGGCGGTGCAGCCGTGGTGGCTGGGTGCCTGGTGCACGAGGACCGGGGCTCGCAGTTCCGATCTGGCCTATTTCAGGACGCGCGCACCCGTCATGGGCTGATCGGCTTCGTACTCGACGTCCTGACGCGCGGTTCTGCCGGCCGGTCGGCCTGATCCCGCGCTCCGGGTGATCACGGCGTCGGATCGAGCCTGACAGGTCAGCGTCGGCGCCGTGGTGGATGGCATGCACCACCCCCACGAGCGCCGTGTCGCGTTCAGCACTCTGGTGGGCCTACCTGCCCCCTCACTCCGCCAGGAATTCCAGCAGGATCCGGTTGAACTCCTCGGAGTGGCTGATGCTGAAGCCGTGCGGGGCATCCTTGACGAGTTCGACGCGGCTGCCGTCGATCGCCTTGTGCGTCCGCTTGCCGGAGCCCTTGAACGGCACGATCTGGTCGGCGTCGCCGTGCAGGACCAGGGCCGGCACGGTCACTGCCGGCAGGTCGCGGCGGAAGTCGGTGGCCCCGAACGCGTCCATGCAGGCCAGCGCCGCCGTCTGGTCGGACTGCAGCGCCATCCGGATGGCCTCCTGGCGCTGCTCCTCGGTGACCTTGAGGCTGCTGGTCAGGCCGGCCAGCTTGGGGGTGGAGAAGAACGTCGTCGTGAAGTCGTCGAAGAACGACTCGCGGTCCTTCTCGAGACCCGCGCGCATCTCGGCGGCCTGCTTCTCGGTCAGCGGGCCGTCGGGGTTGTCGTCGGTCTTCAGCAGGTACGGGGGCACCGCGCCGGCGAACACCACCGAGTGGATCCGGTCCGCGCCGAACCGGGACATGTAGCGCGCCACCTCGCCACCGCCCATCGAGAAGCCCACGAGCGTCACGTCACGCAGGTCGAGCTCGGTGAGCAGACCGTGCAGGTCGGCGGTCATCGTGTCGTAGTCGTACCCGCCGGCGGGCTTCTCCGAGGCACCGAAGCCCCGCCGGTCATAGGTGATCACGCGGTAGTGCGGGGACAGGGCTGCGACCTGGTCCTTCCACGAGTCGAGGGTCAGCGGCCAGCCGTGGATGAGGACCACGGGACGCCCGTGGCCGGCCTCCTCCACGTTCAGTCCGATCGTGCCGTGGTCCGTGGGGATCTGCATGAGGGTCATGTGCGTCTGCCTTCCTGTGCTCTCGGGGGACGACGGCGGCGCTCGGCCGCCGCTTCCTCCTCACGCTAGGCACGCGCTCGGCACGTGTCAGGCTTCGGTCTCCGCCATCCTGCGCAGCGTCAGCGCGTTGAACGCGGCGTGGCCGTGGTTGTCGTTGTTGAAGTAGACGTAGGCGGGGCGCGCGCCCGCCGCGTCCGCGCCGGTCAGCTCCCGCAGCCGCTTCACCCAGGGGGAGAGCTCGGCGTCGGAGAACGAGCCGCCGTAGCGCCAGTCCGGGTCCGCGTTGTGGAAGCGCACGTAGGCGAGGCGCCCGGTCGCGCGCAGCACCGGCTCCCGCCCGGCGATCACCGAGACCACGAACCCCGCCCCGTGCCGGTCGAGGAGGTCGAACACGTCCTCGTCCAGCCAGGACTCGTGCTGGACCTCCACCGCCACGCGCACCCGCTCGGGCAGCAGGCCGAGGAACCCGGCGAGTCGGTCGTCGTCGCGGTGCAGGTTGGCCGGCAGCTGCAGCAGCAGCGGCCCGGCGTGGTCACCGAGCAGGTCCAGCGTGTGCACGATGCGCTCCACCCAGTCCTGCGGCTCGTTGAGCTTGCGGTAGTGGGTCAGGTAGCGGGAGGCCTTGACGGCCATCTCGAAGCCGGCGGGCAGGCGCTCGCGCCAGGCCTCGACGGTGCTGTCCGCCGGCCAGCGGTAGTGGGAGCCGTTGAGCTCGACCGTCCGGAATCGCTCCGTGTAGTGGTCGAGCTGATCGGCGATCCGCAGCCCCTGCGGGTAGAAGGTCCCGCGCCAGTGCCTGTAGGTCCAGCCGGAGGTCCCGATCCGCACGTCCATCCCCCGACGATAGCCCCGGCACGGGTTCCCGGGTCTTGCCTTGACCCGCCGCGGCAGGCGTAGCGTCCCGCTGATCATCGCGGTGGCTCAGAGGTACGACCGGAAGATGGGCATCGGCTCCCTGATCGCCACGATGCTCCCGTCCTCGATCGCCTTCCTGCCCGCGTGCACCGGCATGGTCATCGGCTGGATGCGGCTGGACCTGCCGATGGGCCCGAATGCCCCGGTCCAGTGAACGCCGTGACCGGCCCGGCGCCCGCCCGCCTGCCCGTCCACTACTGTGACCAGGAATGGACACGACGCGATTCGACGACGACCTGCGCGCGATGCTCGACGAGGTGGAGTCCGACCGCCGCGGCGAGCCCTCCGACTACCTCGAGGACGTCGCTGGCCAGCATGTGGACGGCCTCGCCGTGGCGGTGTGCACGGTGGACGGCCACCAGGCCGCCGCCGGGGAGACCGAGCACGCCTTCGCGCTGCAGTCGGTCTCCAAGGCCCTCACCTACGCGGTGGTGCTGCAGGAGATCGGCCTGGACCACGTGCTGGAGCACGTGGGCGTCGAGCCCTCCGGTGAGTCGTTCAACCACCTGTCCCTGCACGACGACGGCCGGCCGTGCAACCCGCTGATCAACGCCGGCGCCATCCTGGTCCACTCCCTCCTGCCCGCCGGGGACGAGGACGAGCGGACGGCCCTGCTGCTGCGCCGCTACAGCGCGCTGGCCGGCGTCGAGCTGGAGGTCAGCGAGGACGTCCTCGACGCCGAGCGCACCCGCGCCGACCGCAACCTGGGCCTGGCCCACCTGCTCGCCGACGCCGGCCGGCTGCCCATCTCGGCCCGCGAGGCCGTGGCCGGGTACCTCGCGCAGTGCTCGGTCCTGGTCACCGCACCCCAGCTGGCCGTCATGGGCGCCACCCTCGCCGCTGGCGGCACGAACCCCGTGACAGGGGAGCGGGTGCTGGACGAGTGGGTAGCGCAGCAGGCGATGTCCGTGATGCTCACCTGCGGCATGTACGACGCCAGCGGCCAGTGGGTGGCCGAGGTCGGCGTGCCCGCGAAGTCCGGCGTCTCGGGCGCGCTGCTCGGCGCCGTGCCCGGGGCCCTGGGCATCGCCACGTGGTCGCCGCGCCTGGACGAGCAAGGTAACTCCCGGCGTGGCATCGGGTTGTTCGAGGGGCTCAGCGCACGCTGGGACCTGCACGTGCTCCAGCACCGTGGCGCCCTGCGCGGCCTCAGCGGGCCCCGCTGACCCCGCGTTGACGCCTAGCCGCCGCGGCGCCGTCGTCGCGTGGGCCACGCCGCCGACGACGCCGCGCCCCGTCCCTTGTCACCCTCTGGCGCTCGCCTCGTAGCATCGGGCCCATGACCACTCCAGAGAAGAAGGACGACGCCCCCGCGATCCCCGTGCGGGACTCGCAGCTGGCCCACGACGACCCGCGCACCCGCCACCCGAAGCTCCGCGTCGCCAAGCAGCGCCAGCCCGAGCCGGGCCTGGACGTGAAGACGGATCCCGTCCCGGACATCGGTCTGGACTCGTACCGGGGGATGGGCCGGCTGACCGGCCGCAAGGCCCTGATCACCGGCGGCGACTCCGGCATCGGTGCCGCGGTCGCCATCGCCTACGCCCGTGAGGGCGCGGACGTCGCCATCGCCTACCTGCCTCAGGAGCAGCCCGACGCCGACCGCGTCCTGGCGGCGATCGAGGCGGCCGGGCGCACCGCCGTCGCGTTGCCGGGCGACCTGATGGACGCCGACTACCGTGCCTCCCTCGTGGACGAGGCCGCGCAGCGCCTCGGCGGCCTGGACATCCTCGTGAACAACGCGGGCAAGCAGTTCATCTCCGATGACCTGACCGATCTCACCGACGAGCAGGTCCACGAGACGTTCCAGATCAACATCATGTCCATGTTCACGCTCAGCCGCGCCGCGCTGAAGCACATGGGCCCGGGCAGCACGATCGTGAACACCACCTCGGTGCAGGCCTACAACCCCAACCCGAGGCTCCTCGACTACGCGGCCACCAAGGGCGCCATCAACAACTTCACCAAGGGCCTGGCCGAGCAGCTCGGCCCGAAGGGCATCCGTGTCAACGCGGTGGCGCCCGGGCCCATCTGGACGGTGCAGCACGTGTCCTACGGTGAGCCCGAGGAGAAGTTGCCCGAGTTCGGCCACAGCACCCCCATCGGCCGCGCCGGCCAGCCCGTGGAGATGGCGCCCGCCTACGTGTTCCTTGCCTCGGGCGAGTCCAGCTACGTCAACGGCGAGACCCTCAACGCCAACGGCGGCACGCCCACCCCGTGACCGCCCGCCTCCTCGCCGACGTCGACACCGGCATCGACGATGCCTGCGCCCTGCTTTACCTCGTGGGCGCCCACCGCCTCGGCGCCGGTCCCGAGCTCGCGGCCGTCACCACCACGGGCGGCAACGCGACCGCCCGGGACTGCGCCCTCAACACCGCCGCGGTGCTGGACCTGGCCGGTCGGGCCGACGTCGAGGTGGCCGTCGGTGCCGAGACCCCGCTGCGCCGCCCTGCGGTCACCACCCCGGAGACCCACGGCGACGGCGGTCTCGGCCATGCCCGGATCGTTCGGCGCCCCGAGCGGCTCTCGTCCCGGCCCGCCGTGGACGTGTGGCTGGACGAGCTGCGGGCCCACCCCGGGGAGACGACGATCCTCTGCACCGCGCCGCTGACGAACCTGGCCCTCGCTCTGCGCGCCGAGCCGCGCCTGCCGTTCCTCGCCCGCGGCATCGTGATCATGGGCGGCTCCTTCTATCATCCGGGCAACACCACGCCCACCGCCGAGTGGAACACCTGGGTGGACCCGGACGCCGCGAAGGAGGTGTTCACGGCCTTCGAGGGCCTGCCCGAGGATCGCCTGCCGGTGGTCTGCGCGCTCGAGACCACGGAGCGGATCGAGTACACGCCGGCCCTGCTGGACGGCCTCCTGGCCGACGCCGGGGCCCACCCCGTCGGCTGGTCCGCGGACCGACCGCGGGTCGCCGGGCCGGACGCCGCCACCGGCAGCCCCGTCCTGGACGTGCTCGCCGACGCGCTGCGCTTCTACTTCGAGTTCCACCACGACTACGACCAGGGCTACATCGCCCACCTGCACGACCTCTTCGCCGCCCAGGTGGCCGCGGGCCAGGCCCGCATCGCCACGCGGGCCACCGTCGTCGACGTCGAGGCGGACTCGGAGCTGCTGCGCGGCACGACCGTCCACGACACGCGGGACATCTGGGGCAGGCGCCCCAACGCCCGGCTCGTCACGGCCAATGACCCCGCTGAGGTGTTCGCGGCCTTCGCCCGCGCGGTGGGCGCCGTCGTCGCGGGGGAGCGGACGTCCGACGGCGGCGCCCCGGCCCGGTGACCGCCGTCGGGAATGCCGGCCGCCCGCGCGCGGTTGCATCCGACGCATCCGCCCGACCCCGACCTTGCAGGAGCTCCCTCATGACCAGTGTGCCCACCGTCCCCTTCCACGACGGCCAGCAGATCCCGCAGCTCGGGCTCGGCGTGTGGCAGGTCGAGGACGACGTCGCCGCCGACGTCGTCGAGCAGGCGATCCGCGCCGGCTACCGCCACATCGACACCGCCGCGATCTACGGGAACGAGGAGGGCGTGGGCCGCGGCATCGCCGCGTCCGGTGTCGCCCGCGAGGAGCTGTTCCTCACCACCAAGGTGTGGAACTCGGACCAGGGCTACGAGGAGGCGCTCGCCGCCCTCGACGCCTCGCTCGACAAGCTCGGCACCGACTACGTCGACCTCTACCTCATCCACTGGGCCAAGCCTGCGCAGGGGAAGTACGTGGACACCTGGAAGGCCCTGATCGAGGCGCAGAAGCAGGGCAAGGTGCGCTCGATCGGCGTCTCCAACTTCCCGGCCGCCCAGCTCGAGGAGATCATCGAGGCCACCGGTGTGGTGCCCGCGATCCACCAGGTCGAGACCCACCCGTACTGGCAGCAGCGCGAGCTGCGCGAGGTCGAGGGCCGCCACGGCATCGTCCACGAGTCCTGGTCCCCGCTCGGTCAGGGCGGCGACCTCCTCGCCGATCCCGTGGTCACGGAGATCGCCGAGGTCCGCGGCGCGACGCCGGCCCAGGTGGTCATCGCGTGGCACCTCGCCCAGGGCTTCGTGGTCATCCCCAAGTCCGTGACGCCCGAGCGCATCGTCTCGAACCTCGAGGCCGCGGGGGTGGAGCTGACCGCCGACGACGTCGCCCGGATCGACGCCCTCGACCGCGAGGACGGCCGCCTCGGCCCCGACCCGGCGGTCATCGACTTCTGATCCAGCCGCCACCGCGCGCACCCGGCCCGTCCCCCTGGGGGCGGGCCGGTGATAGTTTTGCTCGAGAATGCCCGGTGGCCGCCGCGCCGCCCGGGCGCATCTGTCCAGGCACTCCACGGAAGGCATGCACCATGTCCCACCAGGCTCCCCCCGCCGATGCGTCGAAGGCCCGCGCGCCGCGGACCGCCGTCCCGGTGACCCCGCAGACCCGCGCGAGCTCGCTGACCGACCTGCTCGGCGCCGTCGTGCGCCTGTTGCCCCTGCAGATGAAGGACGAGCTCGCGCTCGCCAAGGGACACGTGGCCGCGAAGGGCAAGAAGGCCGGCATCGGCGCCGGCGTCGCGGTGGTGGGCCTGTTCTTCCTCGCGCTCATGGTGGTCGCCCTCGTGGTGACGTTGGTCGGCGCCTTCGCCGACCCGAGCTTCTGGTTCCCGGCGCTCATGGTGGCGCTCGCGTTTCTCGTGCTCGGCCTGATCTTCGCCGGCGTCGGCCTCGTGATGGTCAAGGGCGCCATGCCGCTCGTGCCGCAGGAGACCGTGCGCAACCTCGAGTACGACCTCGGCTACCTCAAGGAGGGCAACGCCTTCGACCCGGCCGAGTACGACCGCCTCAAGGCGGAGCGCGCCGAGGCCAAGCGTGTCGAGGCCGCCCGTGAGGCCGAGCGGAAGAAGGTGGAGAAGGAGGAGAACAAGAAGGCCCGCAAGAACGGCGAGGCCGCTCCCCACCCGGACCGCGACGACGCCACCGAGGCCGAGATCCGTCGCCGTGCCGACCTGCGCCGCCGCCACCTGGGCGACATCCGCTCCGGCCTGGACGAGAAGACCAACGTGAAGGGCCAGCTCGCGGCCTTCGCCGCCCAGCGCAAGGGTCGCGGCGTCACCCCCGAGACCACGCACGCCACCGAGCAGACCGCGCCGTTCACCGGTGCCGCCCGCGCGGGGGAGCGGACCGCCGAGGCCGAGGACTACGTGAAGGACCACTGGCAGCCGCTCGCGCTGCTCGGCGCCTCCTCCGCCGCGTTCGTGGCGCTCGCCGGCCGCCTGCGCCGCCGCTGACCCGGGGGCGCCCGCCCTCCCCAGCCCCCGAGGCCCCGATCCCCACGGATCGGGGCCTCGTCGTCTGCGGGCAGGGGCGACGGCGTCGGTAGGCTGGGCGTGTGGGGCGCCCGGCGGGGGCGTCCGCCCGCGGACCCTGGAGGAGCGACCCATGCGTGTGATCGACGTCGGCCTGCGCGAGGGCCACGAGTACCGCGTCCGCGACACCTGGCTGACCGTGCCGAACCTCATCACCCTGGCCCGCTTCGCCCTGGTCCCGGTGTTCGTGTGGCTCACCGTCGACGGCCGGCACCTGGACGCGTTCGTGATCCTGGCGGTGCTCTCCGGCACGGACTGGGTGGACGGCTACGTGGCGCGCCGGTTCGACATGATCTCCACGGTCGGGCGGTGGCTCGACCCGGTGGCGGACCGCCTCTCCCTGCTGGTGGTGGCCGTGACGTTCGTGGCCACCGGCATCGCCCCGCTCTGGCTCGCCCTGGCCATCGCGATCCCGGACCTCGTGCTCGCCGCCGTGTGCCTGTGGCTGTTCGGCGGCAGCCCGGATCTGCCGGTCACGGTCCTGGGCAAGGTGCGCACCGCGCTGCTGCTGGTGGGCACGCCCCTGCTGCTGCTCGCCCGTGTGCCGGGGGTCGACGGCGGCCCGTGGAGCGGCGTGGCCCTGGCTCTGGTCGGCGCCGGTTGCCTGCTGCACATCCTCGCCGCGGGGGACTACCTCGTGCGCGCGGTGGGCAAGGCCCGCGGCCTGCGGGCGGACGGTCAGGACCCGCGCGAGCACCCGTCCCGCCGGGGCTGACCCCCTCGCGCATCCTCGTGCCGGCGCCGACGGTTGCTACCGTGGGACGCGCGCCGTGCCCGCGGCCGATCCTCACGGCACGGGCCGGGCGCCGTCGTGCCATCGCCACCACAGAGAGGGACCGCCGTGTCCGACCGTCCCGGGATCGCCGCCGACCGCCCCCTGAAGGTGCTGATCGCCGCAGACACCTATCCGCCGCACGTCAACGGGGCCGCCACCTTCGGCCACCGCCTCGCCACGGCGCTGCACGCGCGCGGCCACGAGGTCCACGTCGTGATGCCGCGCAGTGACGCCGGCCCGGACACCGTGGAGCACCGGCCGGAGGCCACCGTGCACCTGCTGCGCTCCCTGCCGGCGCCGACGCACGAGTACTACCGTGTGGTGCTCCCGCGGCATGCCAAGATCTCCTTCCGCCGCATCTACCGCGAGGTCCAGCCGGACGTCGTGCACGCCCAGTGCCACTACATGATCGGCGAGGCCGCCATCAACGAGGCCGAGCGGCGCCGCATCCGGATCGTCTCCACGAACCACTTCATGCCGGAGAACCTCGAGCCGTTCCTGCCGTTCCCGCAGTGGTTCCTGGACACCGTCTCCCGGGTGTCGTGGAAGGACATGGGTCGACTCATGGGCAAGGGCGCGGTGGTCACCACCCCCACGGCCCTCGCCGCGCAGGCCATGGCCGAGCACGCCGGCCTGGACAACGTTCTCCCGGTCTCCAACGGCATCGACGCGAGCGCCTACGAGCTGCAGCCGGGGGAGAGGGTGGACCATCCCGGCCATCCGGTCGTGCTCTTCGTGGGGCGGCTGGCCGTGGAGAAGAACGTGGAGGTGCTGATCCGTGCGATCGCGCACCTGGCCCGCACCCGCCCCGACCTGGACGTGCACGCCGAGATCGTCGGCGACGGCGAGCAGCGCGACCGCATCCGTGCCACGGTGGACGAGGAGGGGGTGGCCGACCGCGTCCTGCTGCGCGGCCACGTCTCCGAGGAGGAGCTGCGGGCGGCCTACCTGCGCGCCGACGTGTTCTGCCAGCCGGGCACGGCGGAGCTGCAGTCCCTCGTGACCCTCGAGGCGCTCAGCGCGTCCACCCCGGTGGTCCTCGCGGACGCCCTCGCGTTGCCCCACCTCGTGGACGAGGGCGTCAACGGCCACCTCTTCCCGCCCGGGGACCACGTGGCCCTGGCCGATCGGATCGCCCGGATCCTCGACCTCTCGGACGCGGACCGCGCCGCCATGGGCGAGGCGTCCCACGCGAAGGCCCTGCATCATTCCGCCCAGAAGACGGTGGACATCTTCGAGCGCCTCTACCGCGGCGCGACGGCCGCCGAGGTCCGCGCGATGCTCTGAGACCCGTCGGTAGGATGGGCGGGTCCCGCGCGATGCCGCGGGGGAGGGGCGTTAGCTCAGTCGGTCAGAGCAGGGGACTCATAATCCCTGGGTCGCGGGTTCAAGTCCCGCACGCCCTACAGAAAACGGCCCCCGGCCGCGCGGTATGGCGCGGGCCGGGGGCCGTCGTCGTGCCGGTGCTCAGTAGCGGGCGGCCACCGCGAGCATGTCGGACTTCATGATCGTCGTGGAGGTGAACACTAGGCCCGCGTCCTCGTTGAGGGCGTGGGCGAGCTGGCCGCCGCCCATGTACATGGCCGTGTGGTAGATGCGGCCGGTGGACTGGTTCGCATAGAACACGAGGTCGCCGGGCTGGGCCTGGGAGATCGGCACGTAGGACTTCGCGGCGAGGTACTGGTCGCCGGCGCGGCGCGGGATGGAGATGCCGGCCCGGGCCATGGCCTGCTGGGTGAGGCCGGAGCAGTCGAAGCCGGAGGGGCCGTTGCCGCCCCACACGTAATAGGAGGACGGGTTCCGGACGGCGGAGCGCACGTAGTCGACGGCAGCCTGCTTGGACGCGGGCGCCGGCGCAGGGGCGACGGCGGGGGCGCTGGAGGTGGAGACCGAGGTGGTCTTCAGGACCATCCCCGGGTGGAGCATGGTCGAGGAGCTCATGCCGTTGATGGACTGCAGGATCGAGGCGGACACCCCCGTGCGGTAGGAGATGATCCACCAGCCGTCGCCGGCCAGCACGGTGTAGGTCGAGCCCGAGGTGGACGGCGCCGGGGCCGGGGTCGGGGTGGCAGTGCCGGAGGTCTTGAGGACCATGCCGGGATGCAGCACGGTCGCGGCGGTCATGCCGTTGAGCGACTGCAACCTGGACATGGAGACGCCGGTGCGCTGGGCGATGATCCACCAGCCGTCGCCGGAGCGGACGGTGTAGGCGGTCTCGGCGGCCTGGGCGGTCTCGGCGACGGACACGGTGCCGACGCCGGTCAGGGCGGCGGCGCCCAGGGCGAGGGCCACGGAGGCGGCGGCGGTGCGGGGGGCGCGACGCACAGCGGCGTGCGAGGAGGTCACGGACATCGGATCTTCTTCCCGGACAGGACCTGCGGCCCGTGAGGGCGGTGCCTCCGGGCGATGCCCGGAACGAGGCCGGACCGCGGGTGCGAGTTGACGAGCAGTGCGGATGACCGGGTACGCGAGGACGCGGAGGAAGCCCCGGTGTGGCGGATCGGCTGTAACCGATCCGTGATCAAGATACACGATCGTTATCGAAACGCAATCAGAAATTCGGATGACGTCCAGGTGGCCGATCGGCGCTCGACGCGCCCCGGTCGGCACCTACCGTGCGCGGCTGTCCCCGCCCCTCTCCGGCGCGGCGCTAGCGTGGTGCGGGTGAGCCCCTCCCGCCCCCTGCGCCTGCTGATGGACGCCCGCTACACCCGCACCGACTTCCACGACGGCATCTCCCGCTACGGCGCGAGCCTCATCGAGGCGGTCGCCCGCCGGACCGACGCGCCGGGCCCGGAGGGGGCCGACGTCGAGGTCGAAGTCGCGATGCTGATCTCGGACGAACGACAGCTGGCCCTGCTCCCGGACGGCGTGCCGTGGCACCTCGTCTCCGGCCCCACCTCCCCACGCGAGCCGTTCGTGGCCCGTCAGGTCGCGCGCCTGCGACCGGACGTCGTCTTCTCGCCCATGCAGACCATGGGGTCGTGGGGGCGGGACTACGCGCTGATCCTCACGCTCCACGACCTCATCTACTACGAGCACCGCACCCCGCCGCGGAACCTGCCCGAGCCGATCCGCTGGCTGTGGCGGGCCTACCACCTGACCAAGACCCCGCAGCGGCTCCTGCTCGACCGCGCGGACGCGGTCGCCACGGTCTCCCGGACGACGGCGGAGCTCATCGACCGGCACCGCCTCACCCGGCGTCCGGTCCACGTCATCGCCAATGCGGCGCAGACGGTACCGGAGCCGCGTGACCCGGACGAGACCCCGGACCGCACGCTGCTCTACATGGGCTCGTTCATGGACTACAAGGACGTCGAGTCCCTCGTGGCGGCCGCGCCCCTGCTGCCGGGCTACGCGCTGCACCTGCTCTCCCGCATCAGCCCGGAGCGCCGCGGGCAGCTCGAGGCCCGGCTGGCCGCGCGCCGCGCCGGCGCAGGGGCCGCCGGCGCGGACGTGGTCTTCCACGACGGCACCGACGAGGCCGAGTACGTGCGCCTGCTCCGCCGGGCCACCGCGGCCGTCACCCTCTCCCGCGCCGAGGGCTTCGGCCTGCCCGTGGCCGAGGCGATGGCCCATGGCACGCCGGTGGTGTGCTCGGACCTGCCGATCTTCCGCGAGATCGCCGGCGCGGGCACCCCGTCCTTCCGGGGTGTCCCGCTCGAGGGGGACCGGGCGGCCGCGCTCGCGGCCCGCGTGCGGGAGCTCGAGGACCCCGCCGAGTTCGCCGCGGCCTCCCGGGCGAGCGTCGCCCAGGCGGCCCGGTTCAGCTGGGACGAGTCCGCCCGCCGGCTTCTGGACCTCACGGCCGCGCTGGGTGTGGCGCGGCGTGCGGCCAGAGCACGGACGGGCCGCTCCAGCCGATGAGCACCAGCGGGTCGAGGTAGCGGTCGAAGGCCGCGTCCCCCACCCGCCAGCCATCGGGCTCCCGCACGCCCCAGTGCACGCACGCCCGCGGGCAGTGGGGTGGCGCCCCGGCCAGTCGCCCCACGGGGTCGCCCGCGTCGACGACGGCCCCCACCGCGACGTCGGCCTCCACCGGCTCGAGGGAGCTGCGGGTCCCGTTCGCGTGCTCGAGGGTCAGCACGGGGCGGTCGACCACGACCCCGGCGAACACGACCCGGCCCGCCGCCGGCGCCTGGATCGGAGCCCCGGTCTGCACGGCGAGGTCCACGCCCCGGTGCCCCCGACTCCACGGTCGCTCGGGTGCGACGAACGCGCGGAGCACGTCATCCGGGGCGGCGCCGGCGACGGGCGGGTGCCACGCGACCGGCGCGGCCGTCGCGCCCGGACCTGCCGGGGACGCCGCGACGAGGAGCAGCGCGTCGCGCGTGGACGGTGCGGGCGTGGCCCGGGACACGGGGCCGAGGTCGCCCATCCCCAGGGCGAGGACGAGCCAGGCGAGCAGGGCTGCCGCGACGCACCCCGCGATGCGCGGACGCGGGAGCGGACGGGGGAGGAGCGTGCGAGGGGTCATGGCGTCAGCCTGGCGTCCCGGGCGGCCGCGTGGCGGGCCCGCAGTCCCATCGTGGAGAGCGCCCGCCGCACCGGCCCCTGTGCAGGAGTCGGCGATGGGAGCGGTCGCCCACCTGGGGTAGGATTCACCTCAGCGGTGTCCTGTGGCCGGCCCTGTGCTGTGCCCCGGACGCCGACTCCGCGCATCGCGGTGGGTCGCTTCAGCGGCCCAGCCCCCACGCTCGGTCCCGTCCCCGCCGTCCTCCTGGAGAGGACGTCGGCGCGGGTGCTCGTGGGGCCCGGCAGCCCGCCGTCGTGATGCCAGGGGCCGCCCGACCGGGCCGGCCGCCAACCGTCAAGAAATCGACCGGCAGACCGCCCGCGCGTGAAGCGCGGGGTGCCACGGCTGCCACAGAAGGGAACGTCATGCCCGTCGTGACCATGCGCCAGCTCCTCGACTCCGGTGTCCACTTCGGCCACCAGACCCGCCGCTGGAACCCCAAGATGAAGCGCTTCATCTTCACCGAGCGCAACGGCATCTACATCATCGATCTCCAGCAGTCGCTGTCCTACATCGACCGCGCCTACGAGTTCGTCAAGGAGACCGTCGCCCACGGCGGCACCATCCTGTTCGTCGGCACCAAGAAGCAGGCCCAGGAGGCCATCGCGGAGCAGGCCGGCCGCGTGGGCATGCCCTACGTGAACCACCGCTGGCTCGGCGGCATGCTGACCAACTTCTCCACCGTCTCCAAGCGCGTGCAGCGCATGAAGGAGCTCGAGGAGATCGACTTCGAGGACGTGGCCGGCTCGCAGTTCACCAAGAAGGAACTGCTGCTGCTCAACCGTGAGCTCGAGAAGCTGCAGGCCAACCTCGGCGGCATCCGCAACATGGCCAAGACCCCCTCCGCCGTGTGGGTCGTGGACACCAAGAAGGAGCACCTGGCCGTCGACGAGGCCCAGAAGCTCGGCATCCCGGTCGTCGCCATCCTGGACACCAACTGCGATCCGGACGAGGTCGCCTACCCGATCCCGGGCAACGACGACGCCATCCGCTCCGTGAACCTGCTGACCCGCGTGGTCGCGGACGCCGTCGCCGAGGGCCTGATCGCCCGTCAGGGCGGCAAGTCCGGCCAGGCGGCCGCCGAGCCGATGGCCGAGTGGGAGCGCGAGCTGCTCGAGCAGCACAACGCCCAGCAGGCCGAGCAGGCTGAGCAGGCCGAGGCCCCCGCCGCCGAGGCGCCGGCCGAGCAGGCCGAGGCCCCCGCCGCCGAGGCCGCCCCGCAGGGCGAGTGATCCCGGCCGGTCCGTCCGCCCGGCCCCACCCGGCCGGGCCGACGGGCCGGTTCAGACCCCGAACATCCCGCACAACCCACACCACGGGAAGGACCGAACGAGCATGGCGAACTACACCGCTGCTGACATCAAGGCCCTGCGCGAGCGCACCGGCGCCGGCATGATGGACGTGAAGAAGGCTCTGGACGAGGCCGACGGCGACGCCGAGAAGGCCATCGAGATCATCCGCGTGAAGGGCCTCAAGGGCGCCACCAAGCGCGAGGGCCGCTCGGCCGCCGAGGGCCTCGTGGCCGCGACCGTCGAGAACGGCGTCGGCGTCATGATCGAGCTCAACTGCGAGACCGACTTCGTGGCCAAGGCCGACAAGTTCATCGCCCTGGGCGACGTGGTGCTGCGCGCCGCCGTCGCCTCCGGCGCCACCGACGTCGACGGCCTGCTGGCCTCCGACTACGAGGGCCGCACCCTGGGCGACTACGTGACCGAGGAGGGCGCCCTGCTGGGCGAGAAGGTGGCCGTGCGCCGCCTGGCCCGCGTGGAGGGCGCCTACGTGGACGCCTACCTGCACAAGACCTCCAAGGACCTGCCGGCCCAGGTGGGCGTGCTCCTCGCCGTGGACGCCGACTCCGCCGAGGCCAAGACCGCCGCGCACGACATCGCCGTGCACGTCGCGGCCTACTCGCCCACGTACCTCACCCGTGAGGACGTGCCGGCCGAGACCGTCGAGAACGAGCGTCGCATCGCCGATGAGACCGCCCGTGCCGAGGGCAAGCCGGAGCAGGCCCTGCCGAAGATCGTGGAGGGCCGCCTGACCGGCTTCTTCAAGGAGATCGTGCTCGTGGACCAGCCGTTCGCGAAGGACCCGAAGCAGACCGTCGGCAAGGTCGCCTCCGACGCCGGCACCAACGTCACCGGGTTCGCCCGCTTCCGCGTCGGCAACTGACCGCCGCACCCGGACCGGCCGCTCCCGGTCCACGCCCCGCGGGGGCGTAGGATCGGGAGCGACCCGAGGTCCACTCCGGCGCCGGACGGCGCCGACGACCATCGCATGACGGGGTGGCCGCCCCGACCGGGCGGCCACCCCGTCCGCGTGTCCGCCCCCGGGACGGCCGTCCCCGGCCCGACCCCCCACCGACCAGGAGATGCTTCCCATGGAGACGAACCGCGCCCCCGAGGACCCGACCACCGCCCACGCCCCGCAGACCTCGGACGACACCGGCCGCCGTCGCGTGCTCCTCAAGCTCTCGGGCGAGGTGTTCGGCGGCGGCAAGATCGGTGTGGACCCGGAGACCGTCCGCGGCATCGCCGAGCAGATCGCCGCCGCGGCGGACCAGGTGGAGATCGCGATCGTCGTCGGCGGCGGCAACTTCTTCCGTGGCGCCGAGCTGTCCGAGAACGGGATGGACCGCCGTCGGGCCGACTACATGGGCATGCTCGGCACCGTGATGAACTGCCTGGCCCTGCAGGACTTCCTCATCCAGGCCGGGGTCACCACGCGCGTGCAGTCCGCCATCCACATGGAGCAGGTGGCGGAGTCCTACATCCCGCTGCGCGCCATCCGCCACATGCAGAAGGGCCGCGTCGTGATCTTCGGCGCCGGCACCGGCCTGCCCTACTTCTCCACGGACACCGTGGCGGCCCAGCGCGCCCTGGAGGTCGGGGCAGACGAGGTCCTGATGGCCAAGTCCGGCGTGGACGGCGTCTACACCGCGGACCCCAAGAAGGACCCCACCGCCGAGCGCCTCACGCACCTGACCTACGATGAGGCGCTGCTGCGGAACATCCGCGTGATGGACCTGACCGCCATGACCATGTGCAAGGACAACGACCTGGACATGCGCGTGTTCGGCATGGAGGGCCCGGGCAACGTGACCCGCGCCCTGCTCGGCGAGCCGATCGGGACCACCGTCACCGTCTGAGGCCCGCCGCGTAGGATGGCGGCAGACCTGATCCACCACACCGAGGAGACACCGTGATCCAGGAGACCCTGCAGTCCGCCGAAGAGCAGATGGACCGCACCATCGAGGCCACGCGTGAGGACTTCGCCTCCGTGCGCACCGGCCGCGCCAACCCGGGCCTCTACTCCAAGGTGATGGTCGACTACTACGGCTCGTTCACCCCGCTGCAGCAGCTGGCGTCCTTCACCACCACGGACGCCCGCACGCTGCTCATCACGCCGTTCGACCAGTCGGCCCTGCGCAACATCGAGAAGGCCCTGTCCGAGTCCGAGGTCGGCGCGAACCCGTCCAACGACGGCAAGGTCATCCGCATCGTGATGCCGGAGCTGACCGCGGAGCGCCGCAAGGAGTACGTGAAGCTGGTCAAGTCCAAGGCGGAGGAGCACAAGATCTCCGTGCGCAACGCCCGTCGCAAGGCCAAGGAGGCCATGGACAAGGCCGTCAAGGACGGCGAGGTCGGCGAGGACGAGGGCGCCCGCGGCGAGAAGGAGCTGGACGCGCTCACCAAGCGCCACGTCGAGCTCATCGACGAGATGGCCAAGAACAAGGAGCAGGAGCTGCTGGAGGTCTGAGCCTCCCGCCGTCCGCGCTCGTCCCATGACCTCCGCCGTGCCCACCTCGCCCGCACCCCCGCGCGGCGGCCGCGACCTCAAGTCCGCCGTCCTCGTGGGGGTGGGGCTGCTGGCGACGGCCCTGGTCGGCCTCTTCTGGCTCGACTGGCTGCTGGTCGTGCTCGTGGTCGCCCTGCTGGTCGGCGCGGTGTCCGAGATCGCGACGGCGGTACGCGGCATCGGCCTGGACGTGCCGCGGCCCCCGCTCTGGGTGGCCGCGGCGGTCCTGCCGCTCACCGCGTGGCGGTGGGGGGTGCCCGCGCTGTTCATCGCCCTGGTGGCATGCCTGGCGCTGGTGGCCGTGTGGACGGCGCTGACGCGCCGGCGCCCGGCGGGCCAGTTCATGCTCGCGGGCGTGTTCATCGTGCTGTGGGCGCCGTTCCTGCTCTCCTTCGCCGCTGCGCTCCTGGACGAGCCGCTGGGGCACCGCATGGTGGCGATCCTGCTGCTGATGGTGGTCTCCAACGACACGTTCGGCTACATCGTGGGCTACCGCCTCGGCCGCACCCCGATCGCCCCGCGCATCAGCCCCAAGAAGTCCTGGGAGGGCCTGGCCGGCTCCCTGGCGGGCTCGGTGCTGGTGGGCGTCGTCGCCGTCCCCCTGCTGGTCGGCCAGCCGTGGTGGATCGGCGCCGTCCTCGGCGTGACCACCGTCGCCGCCGCCACCGCGGGGGACTTCTCCGAGTCCATGGTCAAGCGTGAGCTCGGCATCAAGGACATGTCCTCCGCCCTGCCCGGCCACGGCGGCGTGATGGACCGCCTGGACTCCCTCGTGTTCGCCTCGCCGGTGGCCTACACCGTGCTGGCGCTGCCCCTGACCTGATCCACCCCTCGACCCGGCACGTCCGGGACCCGCACCGCAGGAGACGCCCATGACCCCCCGCACCACCCCGGACGCCGAGCCGGTCTTCGAGCTCGTCGAGCAGGACGAGATCGGCTACGAGACCACCCACGTGGACGCCTTCATGGCGCGTGCCCGTGAGGCACGCGACGGCGGTGCCCCGCTGACGGCGGAGGAGGTGCGCCAGGCCCGCTTCGCGACCGTCAACGGCGGCTACGCCACGGACGAGGTGGACGACGAGCTGGACCGCCTCGAAGAGGAGCTGGCCGCCGCCGAGCGTCAGGCCTTCGTCGCCGAGCGCGGGGACGAGGACTGGGCCGCAGACCTCGAGGAGCGCGTGGCCGAGCTCGTGGCCCGTGCCGACCGGGCCCCGGCGGAGCGCTTCCGCCGCCCCTCCCGCGCGGACGCCGTGAGCTACGACGTGGACCAGGTGGACGCGCTCGTGGACCGCCTGCGCGTCACCCTGGCCGGTGCGGAGGACTCGACGGATCCCGACGCCGAAGGCGGGCTGACCGCGGACGACGTGCGCCGCGCGGCGTTCAGCGAGGCCGAGGGTGCCGCCGGCTACGAGGAGGGCCAGGTCGACGCCTACCTTGACGCCGCCGTCGACGTGCTGCTGCGCCGCGCCTGACACCCGGCCCTCGCGCGGCGGCCCCGGGAGAGTGGCGCAGATCACACTGAAGTGATTACAATCACACCACCGAGACGCCGCGCGCTCCACCCCTGCTCGCGCATGCGTACAACTCCCTCGCCCCGCACCGTGGGCGTCGATCGGAAGGCAGTGCAGTGACCCTCGTGGACCACACCCGTCCCACCGGCGGCCGATCCGCCGGCTCTCCGCCCCCGGCGGGCCCGGCTGAGGCCGTGATGCTCCAGGTGCTCGACGCGGAGGGCCGCCGCCGTCCGCAGCCGGAGCTCGCCCCGTGGATCGAGGACGTCGACGCCGACGCCCTCGCCGCGCTGTACCGCCAGATGGCCGTGGTCCGGCGCCTCGACGTCGAGGCCACGCACCTGCAGCGTCAGGGCGAGCTGGCCCTGTGGCCCCCGCTGCTGGGCCAGGAGGCCGCCCAGGTGGGCTCCGCCGTCGCGCTGCGCCCGGACGACTTCGTCTTCCCGTCCTACCGCGAGAACGGCGTGGCCCTGCTGCGCGGCGTCCCCGCGCTGGACCTGCTGCGGGTGTGGCGCGGCTCCACGTTCTCGAGCTGGGACCCGAACGAGACGCGCGTGGCCACCCAGCAGATCATCATCGGCGCGCAGGCCCTGCACGCCGTCGGCTACGCGATGGGCGTCCAGCGGGACCAGGCGGACGTCGCCACGATCGTCTACTTCGGCGACGGCGCCACGAGCCAGGGAGACGTCAACGAGGCCATGGTCTTCAGCGCCTCGTACCAGTCGCCCGTGGTGTTCTTCTGCCAGAACAACCACTGGGCCATCTCCGAGCCCGTGCGCCTGCAGACCCGCCGCAGCATCGCGGACCGCCCGTGGGGCTTCGGCATCCCGTCGATGCGCGTGGACGGCAACGACGTCCTGGCCGTGCTCGCCGCGACCCGCGCCGCCGTCGAGCGCGCGGCCGACGGGGGCGGTCCCACCTTCATCGAGGCCGTCACCTACCGCATGGGCCCGCACACCACCGCGGACGACCCCACCCGCTACCGGGACGACGCCGAGCTCGAGGCCTGGAAGGCCCGTGACCCGTTGACCCGCGTGGAGGCGCACCTGCGCACCCTCGATGTGGACGTGGACGCCGTGCTCGCACAGGCCCAGGCCGAGGCCGACGAGCTGGCGGCCGAGGTCCGCCGCGCCCTCGAGGCGCTCGAGGAGGACGGCGCGGACAGGCTCTTCGACGAGATCTACGCTGAGCCCCACCAGGAGCTCGAGCGGCAGCGCCGCGAGCACGCCCTCTACCTGCAGCAGTTCGACGACGAGGAGGCGGGCGCGTGAGCGAGCGCATGACCTTCGGCCGTGCGATCAACCGCGGCCTGCACCGTGCCCTGGCCGACGACCCCAAGGTCCTGCTCATGGGCGAGGACATCGGCGCCCTCGGCGGCGTGTTCCGCATCACCGACGGCCTGCAGGCCGAGTTCGGCGAGGACCGGGTGCTCGACACCCCGCTGGCCGAGTCCGGCATCGTGGGCACGGCCATCGGCCTGGCGATGCGCGGCTACCGGCCCGTCGTCGAGATCCAGTTCGACGGCTTCGTGTACCCGGCGTTCGACCAGATCGTGGCGAACCTGGCCAAGCTGC
Organism: Micrococcus sp. UYEF5; assembly: GCF_040546065.1. Lineage (NCBI taxonomy): Bacteria > Bacillati > Actinomycetota > Actinomycetes > Micrococcales > Micrococcaceae > Micrococcus > Micrococcus sp. UYEF5. The sequence continues at coordinate 413,638 of NZ_JBEPNB010000001.1, read as the reverse complement.
GTGCCCGCACCCGCGGCGCCGTGCCGATGCCGGTCACCATCCGCATCCCCTTCGGCGGCGGCATCGGCTCCCCGGAGCACCACTCCGAGTCGCCCGAGGCCTACTTCCTGCACACCGCGGGCCTGCGCGTGGTCTCCCCGTCCTCCCCACAGGAGGGGTACGACCTCATCCGCGCCGCGATCGCCTCGGAGGACCCGGTGGTCTACCTCGAGCCCAAGCGTCGCTACCACGACAAGGGCGACGTGGACCTGGACGTCGCGATCCCGCCGATGAGCCCGGCCCGCATCCTGCGCGAGGGCCGTGACGCCACGCTCGTGGCCTACGGCCCGCTCGTGAAGACCGCCCTGCAGGCCGCCGAGGTGGCGGCCGAGGAGGGCGTCGAGGTCGAGGTGGTCGACCTGCGCAGCCTGTCCCCGCTGGACACCGGCCTCGTCGAGTCCTCGGTGCGGCGCACCGGCCGGCTCGTCGTGGCGCACGAGGCCTCCCGCACCGGCGGCCTCGGCGCCGAGCTCGTGGCCACGGTGGCCGAGCGCGCGTTCCACTGGCTCGAGGCCCCGCCGGTGCGCGTCACCGGCATGGACGTGCCCTACCCGCCGTCCAAGCTCGAGCACCTGCACCTGCCGGACCTCGACCGCATCCTCGACGGCCTGGACCGTGCTCTGGGCCGACCGAATTCGCTGGACTCCGTGGACGCGTTCGCCGCCCCCGAGACCGCCGAGCAGTTCCTCGCGGCCCAGAACGCCGGGGAGGAGACCCGATGAGCCAGAAGACCTTCCGCCTGCCCGACCTCGGCGAGGGCCTGACCGAGTCCGAGATCGTGACGTGGCGCGTGGCCGAGGGCGACGCGGTGAGCGTGAACCAGGTGCTCGCCGACGTCGAGACGGCCAAGGCCGTGGTCGAGGTCTCGAGCCCGTTCGCGGGCGTCGTCGCGGCCCTGCACGGCGCCGAGGGTGAGACCCTCGAGGTCGGTGCGCCCCTGGTGACCTTCACCCTCGAGGGCGCCGAGCCCGACGTCGGCGGGCCCGCCGAGGGTGACGGCCGCGTGCCCACCCTCGTCGGCTACGGCGCCGCGCCGGACACCGGCAAGCCCGGCCGCCGTGCGCGGCGCGGCTCCGCGGCCCCGGCGACGTCGGCCGCCCCGGCGGGCGAGCCCGCCCGCGGACAGGCGCCGTCCACGTCGGAGGCGGCCCCCGCCGGCGCCGGGCGCCCGCAGCCCGAGGCCGCCGAGCCGGACCGCGCGGACGCGGCCCACGAGCCGGCCCCGGGCGAGCGACCCCGGTGCACTCCGCCCGTGCGCCTGTACGCGCGCCGCGCGGGCGTGGATCTGGAGCAGGTCACCGGCACGGGTGTGGGCGGGGTCATCACCCGCGCGGACGTCGAGGCGTTCCTGGCCGGGGGCGGGCAGCCCGCGGCCGCGGCGGCGCCGCCGCAGTCCGGCGCCGAGTCGGGCTCGACCGGGGGCGTCCGCACCCTGGGCGGCCGCCCGCGCACGGAGGCCGTGCCGGTCAAGGGCGTGCGCAAGGCGACCGCGGCGGCCATGGTGCAGTCCGCGTTCACCGCCCCGCACGTGACCGAGTTCCTGCAGGTGGACGTCACCGAGACCATGGAGCTGCTCGCCGAGCTCAAGGCCTCCCGCGAGTTCCGGGACGTCAAGCTCACGCCCATGACGCTCGCCGCCAAGGCGTGCCTCGTGGCGATGGAGCGCACCCCGGACGTCAACGCCCGGTGGGACGAGGCCGCCGGGACGATCGTCCAGCAGAACTTCGTGAACCTCGGTTTCGCCGCCGCCACCCCCCGCGGGCTGATGGTGCCGAACGTCAAGGACGCCCAGGCGATGAGCCTGAGGGAGCTGGCCGACGCCATCCGCGATCTCACGGGCCTCGCCCGCGAGGGGCGGCTGTCCCCGGCGGATCTGGCCGGCGGCACCTTCACGCTCACGAACGTCGGGGTGTTCGGCGTGGACGCGGGCACCCCGATCATCAACCCGGGTGAGGGGGCGATCATCGCGATCGGCCAGGTCCGGAGGATGCCGTGGGAGCATCGCGGCGAGATCGCCCTGCGGGACGTCATGACGCTGTCCCTCTCGTTCGACCACCGCTTCGTGGACGGCGAGCAGGGCTCGCGCTTCCTCGCGGACGTCGGCGCGATCCTGCGCCGCCCGGGTCTGACCCTGACCATGGTCTGACGGCCCCGGACGCGCCGCGGCCCCGCCACCCGGGCACCGGGAGGCGGGGCCGTCGTCGTGGCAGGCCGGTGCGGCCGCCGGCACGGCGGGGGCCGCGGGGCGCGCTCAGTCGGCGGCGGGCAGCTCCATCACGAGCTCGGTGATGACCTCGGCACGGGCGTTGGAGAAGACCTTCTCCTCGCCGACGGTCTCGAAGCCGCGGCGGGAGAGCACCTTCACGGAGCCCACATTGTCCTCGGGCACGTGCGCCCGCAGCGGGCGGGCGGTGTGCTCCTCCAGGAACCGGTCCACGGCCGCGGTCGTCAGCCCCAGGCCCCAGTAGTCCTGCGCGGTCCAGAAGGACAGCTCGCCCACGCCGTCCTGCTGGGTGCACACGAGCGCACCCACGGCGCGGCCCTCGTGCTCGATGGTCCGCACGACGGTGTCCTCGTCCCCGAGCAGGTGGGCCCAGTGGTAGTCGAAGACACCGCGGTCCCGGGGGTTGCGGGGGGCGAAGGCGGACATCAGGTTGGCCTGCTCGTCCTGCTGGTGGAGGAAGAACTCGTCCAGATCCTCGGGTCGGACGTCACGAAGAAGCACGGCGGTGGACCTCTCGGGGCGGGGTTCGACGGCGTCGCCGTCGCGGGTACCGGCCACCGTATCACCGGGCACGACGCCGGCCCGCCGGGCCGGTGCCGCCCGCTCAGTCCCCGCCGGGCAGCGGCCCGGGGGCCGTGGCCGCGGCCCAGGCCATGGCCACGAGGGTCGCGCGGCGAGCCGCGCGGTCGGCCGCGGTGCGCCGCACCGAGCGGGGGGTGGAGTTGAGCAGGCCCAGCACGGCCTGGGCGCGGAACACGGCGGTGGCCTGGTCCTCGTGGGGGTGGACGACCTGCAGCTGGCGCGCCCACACGTCGATGTAGGCGCGCTGGGTGCGCGTGATGGCCGTGCGCGCGCCGTCGGGCAGGGCGGACATGTCGCGGTCCTGCACACGGATCACGTCGCGCTGGGCGAGGGCGAAGTCCGCCTGGAAACCGATGAGGGCCCGCAGGGTCTCCGCCCCCGGCGCGTGCTGCGCCTCGGCGGCCAGCCCGCCGTCCAGCAGGTCCTGCGAGGCCGTGTCGAGGATCGCCGTGAGCACGGCGGCCTTGCCGGCGAAGTGGCGGTAGATGGCGGGGCCGCTGATCCCGACCGCGGCGCCGATGTCCTCGAGGCGGACCGCGTCGAAGCCCCGGGCCGCGAACAGTCGCGCCGCGGCCGCGAGCAGGTCCACCCGGCGTCGGGCCTTGGCGGCCTCCCGGGCGGTCGGCGGGGTCGCCGGGGCGGTGGGGGACGCGGGATCGACGGCGGGCATGGGATCCACTGTAGGACGGGACGAGGCGCGCCGGGCGCCCGGTCGACGTCAGTGACGATCGTCACTACACTGAGGCTCGGTTCAGTTAGTCGTCATTCACTGAAGGGGGTCTCATGACCGCCAGCACCCCGGCCCCGGCCGCGCAGTCCGCGCCCACCGTGGCCGAGCGCAACGCGGCCGGCCACGCCCGGCTGGAGCAGGAGCTCGCCGACCTCGTCGCCCGCACGTCGCTCGGCGGGCCCGAGCGTTCGCGCGAGCGCCACACCGGCCGCGGCAAGCTGCTGGTGCGGGACCGCATCGACGCGCTGCTCGACGAGGGCTCGCCCTTCCTCGAGGTCGGCGCGCTGGCCGCGCACGGCCTGTACGACGGGGACAGCCCCGCCGCGGGCGTCGTGGCGGGCATCGGCCTGGTCCACGGCCGCCTCGTGATGGTGGTCGGCAACGACGCCACCGTGAAGGGCGGCACCTACTACCCCATGACGGTGAAGAAGCACCTGCGGGCCCAGGAGATCGCCCTGGAGAACCGCCTGCCGTGCATCTACCTCGTGGACTCCGGCGGCGCGTTCCTGCCCCGCCAGGACGAGGTCTTCCCGGACCGCGAGCACTTCGGCCGCATCTTCCGGAACCAGGCGCTGCTCTCCTCGCGGCGCATCCCGCAGCTGGCCGCGGTGTGCGGCTCCTCCACGGCGGGCGGCGCGTACGTGCCGGCCATGTCGGACGAGACCGTGATCGTGCGCGAGCAGGGCACCATCTTCCTCGGCGGCCCCCCGCTCGTGAAGGCCGCGATCGGGGAGGACGTCTCGCCCGAGGACCTCGGCGGCGGCCGGCTGCACGCCGAGCGCTCCGGCGTCGCGGACCACCTGGCGGACGACGACCTGCACGCCATGCAGATCCTCCGGGACATCGTGGCCACCCTGCCCCCGGCCGAGGCGCCGGCCTGGGAGGTCGCCCCCGCCGCGGAGCCCGCCAAGGACCCGGCCGAACTGACCAGCGTCGTGCCCGTGGACGTGAACACCCCCTACGACGTGCGCGAGGTGATCGACCGCCTCGTGGACGGCGGCTCCGTCCACGAGTTCAAGCCCCTCTACGGCACCACCCTGGTCACCGCGTTCGCGCGGATCGACGGCCACCCCGTGGGCGTCCTCGCCAACAACGGCATCCTGTTCGGAGACTCCGCCCGCAAGGGCGCGCACTTCATCGAACTGTGCGACCAGCGCGGCATCCCGCTGCTGTTCCTGCAGAACATCTCCGGCTTCATGGTGGGTCGGGACGCGGAGGCCGGCGGCATCGCGCGCGACGGCGCCAAGATGGTCACCGCCGTCGCGACCGCCCGCGTGCCCAAGCTGACCGTGGTGATCGGCGGCTCGTTCGGCGCCGGCAACTACGCGATGTGCGGCCGCGCCTACTCACCCCGCTTCCTGTGGATGTGGCCGAACGCGCGCATCTCCGTGATGGGCGGCCCGCAGGCCTCCTCCGTGCTCACGCAGATCAAGCAGGACCAGCGGGCCGCCGCGGGGGAGGAGCCGATGTCCCCCGAGGAGGTCGAGGCCTTCCAGGCGCCGGTCCGCCGGCAGTACGAGGACCAGGGCAGCCCCCTGTACTCCACCGCCCGCCTCTGGGACGACGGAGTGATCACCCCCGGCCAGACCCGCCGGGTGCTCTCCCTGGCCCTCGACGTCATCTCCCGTTCCCCGCTGCCGGACTCCCGGTTCGGCCTGTTCCGCATGTGAGGCACCCGTGACCGAGAACCACGCCCAGGGGACGCCCCTGTTCGACACCGTGCTGGTGGCCAACCGCGGCGAGATCGCCGTGCGCGTCATCCGCACCCTGCGCCGCCTCGGCATCCGCTCGGTGGCCGTGCACTCCGACGCCGACGCCGACGCGCGGCACGTCCGCGAGGCGGACACGGCGGTCCGCCTCGGCCCGGCTCCGGCCCGCGAGTCCTACCTGGACATCGACGCCGTCGTCGACGCCGCGCGCCGCACCGGCGCCCAGGCCGTGCACCCCGGCTACGGCTTCCTGTCCGAGAACGCCGACTTCGCCCGCGCGCTGGACGCGGCCGGCATCGTGTTCGTGGGCCCGCCCGTGGCCTCGCTCGACGCGATGGCGGACAAGATCCGCGCCAAGGAGACCGTGGCCGCGTACGACGTGCCGGTGGTCCCCGGCATCCAGGACCCCACGCTCACCGACGAGCAGATCACGGCCGAGGCCGAGCGCGTCGGCTTCCCGCTGCTGATCAAGCCCTCCGCGGGCGGCGGCGGCAAGGGCATGGTGGCCGTGCGCGCCGCCGAGGAGCTGCCCGGCGCCCTCGCCTCGGCCCGGCGCACGGCGCGCTCCGCGTTCGGCGACGACACCCTGCTGCTCGAGCGGCTCATCACCGCGCCCCGGCACATCGAGGTGCAGGTGTTCGCGGACGCCCACGGCGCCACCGTGCACCTGGGCGAGCGCGAGTGCTCCCTGCAGCGCCGCCACCAGAAGGTGATCGAGGAGGCCCCCGCGCCCCTGCTGACCGGGCTGGCGCACGGGGCCGAGCTCCGCGAGCGCCTGGGCCGGGCCGCCGTGGACGCGGCCGTGTCCGTGGGCTACCGCGGTGCCGGCACCGTCGAGTTCCTCGTCTCGGACGAGAACCCGGACGAGTTCTTCTTCATGGAGATGAACACCCGCCTGCAGGTGGAGCACCCGGTCTCCGAGGAGGTCGTCCGGGTGCGCGGACAGCGCCTGGACTTCGTGGAGCTGCAGCTGCGCATCGCCGCGGGGGGGCCGCTCGGCTTCGCCCAGGAGGACGTGACCCTCGACGGCGCCGCCGTCGAGGCCCGCGTCTACGCGGAGGACCCCGCGAACGGCTTCCTGCCCTCCACCGGGCCGGTGCTGCGCTGGCGCGAGCCCGCCGGCGAGGGCGTCCGCGTCGACACCCTCCTGCTGCCCTCCCGGCCGGCCGAGGAGCGCGCGTTCGGCTCCGGACCGCAGACTGGCCCCGCCGTCGGCGCCGTGGACCCCGTGGACGTCGACGGCGCACAGCCCGAGATCACCGGCTTCTACGACCCGATGATCGCCAAGCTCATCACCCGTGGCGCCGACCGCGCCGAGGCCCTGGACCGGCTCGACGCCGCGCTCGCGGACACCGTGCTGTTCGGCGTCCGCTCCAACCTGGGCTGGCTGCGCGAGCTCGCGGCCCGCGCGGACGTGCGGGCCGGCCGGCTCACCACCGAGCTGATCGACGGCCTCGAGGCGTGGACCGCCCCCGCGCTGCCCGAGGACCTCGCCGCGCTCGCGGCCGAGGCCCTGGCCGACGTGTCCGAGGACGCGGCCGCCGCCGAGCACCGCGCGGCCGGCACCGCGTGGGCCCGGGCGGACGGCTGGCGCGGCGCGGGCGCCCCGCAGCCCGGGATGCGCGTCCGGGTCGGGGACGAGGACCGCATCCTCACCGCCCCCGCCGCCGACGCCGAGGTGGACGAGGACGCCGGAGCCCTGGCGGGCGTCAACCTCCTGGCCGGTGACCCGCGGGACCCGCGCTCAGCGTGGCTGCACCGCGACGGCGCCGCGTGGCAGGTCCGCCGCCTCACCCGGGCCGAGGTGGTCGAGGCCGCCCGCGCGGCCGCGGCCGCGCGCCGTGCCCCGGCCGGCGCAGCGTCGCCCGAGGCACGCACGCCCATGCCGGGCACCGTCGTCGCCGTGTCCGTGGCCACCGGCGACACCGTGGCCGCGGGCCAGGAGCTGGCGGTGGTCGAGGCCATGAAGATGGAGCACCCCGTCACGGCCGCCGTCGCCGGCGTCGTGACCGTCCACGTCGCCGAGGGCGACGCCGTGGCCGCGCAGGCGTTGATCGCCGTCGTCGAGCCCACCGAGCACGCAGCACCCGCAGAGAACACCTGAGAACAGGAGAGGACCATGAGCACCAAGCACCGCACCCTGCCCGCCCTCGAGGAGGACTACCAGGTCCTCTCCGACACCGTCCGCGAGTTCGCCGACGAGGTCGTGGCCCCGGTCTCCGCCGAGCTGGACGCCAAGCACGAGTTCCCGTACGAGATCGTGGCCCAGATGGGCGAGATGGGCCTGTTCGGCCTCCCGTTCCCCGAGGAGTACGGCGGCATGGGCGGCGACTACTTCGCCCTGGCCCTGGCGCTCGAGCAGCTCGGCCGCGTCAACCAGTCCGTGGCCATCACCCTCGAGGCCGGCGTCTCCCTGGGCGCCATGCCGCTGCTGAAGTTCGGCACCGAGGAGCAGAAGCAGCGCTGGCTGCCGGACCTCGTGGCCGGCACGCACCTGGCCGGCTTCGGCCTCACCGAGCCGGGCGCGGGCTCCGACGCCGGCGGCACCCAGACCACCGCCGCGCTCGAGGACGGCCAGTGGCGCATCAACGGCGCCAAGGAGTTCATCACCAACTCCGGCACGGACATCACCTCGCTCGTCACCGTCACCGCCGTGACCGGCACCGTGGAGGGCAGGACCGGCCACGACGGCCGCCCCGCCAAGGAGATCTCCACGATCCTCGTGCCCGCCGGCACCGAGGGCTTCTCCGTGGCCAAGGCCTACGACAAGGTCGGCTGGAACTCCTCGGACACCCACGCCCTGCACTTCTCGGACGTGCGCGTGCCGGAGGAGAACCTGCTGGGCGCCCGCGGCCGCGGCTTCGCCCACTTCCTCGAGATCCTCGACGAGGGCCGCATCGCCATCGCGGCCCTGGCCACCGGAGCGGCCCAGGGCTGCGTGGACGAGTCGGTCGCCTACGCCAAGCAGCGGACCTCGTTCGGCCAGAAGATCGGGCAGTTCCAGGCCGTGTCCTTCAAGATCGCCCGCATGCAGGCCCGCGCGCACGCCGCCCGCCTGGCCTACTACGAGGCCGCCCAGAAGATGCTGGCCGGCAAGCCGTTCAAGACCGAGGCCGCCATGGCCAAGCTGATCGCCGGCGAGGCCGCCATGGACAACGCCCGGGACGCCACCCAGGTGTTCGGCGGCTACGGCTTCATGAACGAGACCCTCGTGGCCCGTCACTACCGCGACTCCAAGATCCTCGAGGTCGGCGAGGGCACCACCGAGGTGCAGCTCATGCTGATCGCCCGCGAGCTGGGCCTCTGACGTGACGGAGCGCGTCGAGATCGAGCAGCGGGGCCGCTACGCGGACGAGCTGGCGGTCGGCCAGGTCTACCTGCACCGGCCCGGCCGCACGCTCACCGAGGCGGACAACGTCCTGTTCACCACCCTCACCATGAACCCGCAGGCCCTGCACCTGGACCACGCGTACGCGGCGGCCCAGCCGTTCGGCCGGCCGCTGGTCAACTCGATGCTGACGCTGTCCACCCTGGTGGGCCTCGCCGTCGGGCAGACCACGCAGGGCACGCTCGTGGCCCAGCTCGGCCTGGGGGAGATCGCGTTCCCGAAGCCGGTCTTCCACGGGGACACGCTCTACGGGCGCTCCGAGGTCACCGCGATCCGCGAATCCTCCTCGCGACCGGGGCAGCGGGTCGTCACGTTCGCGATGACGGGGGAGAACCAGCACGGCGACGTCGTCGTCCGCGCCCAGCGCACGTGCCTGATGTGGACCGCGCAGGCGCACGCGGAGGCCAAGGCGAAGGCCGCCGACGCCGCAGGGACGGGAGAGCGGGCATGAGCGCGCTGAGCCTCGGACCGGCCGTCATGTTCACCCCGGCGGACCGCCCCGAGCGGTACGCCACGGCGCTCGAGCGCGCGGACGCGGTGATCCTCGACCTCGAGGACGCCGTCATCCCGGAGGCCCGGCCCGCCGCGCGGGACGCCGTCGCGGCGGCCTGGGCGGGGCGGGCGACGGGCGGGGTCGACGGCGGCCCGCTGGACGAGGACCGCGTGGTGGTGCGCGTGAACCCCGCGGGCACCGCGGACCACGACGCCGACCTGGCCATGCTCGCCGGGACGGGCTGGCGCACGCTCATGCTCGCCAAGGCCGAGTCCGCCGCGCAGGTGGACGGGGTCGTCGCCGCCCTCGGACCGCAGACCCGCGTCGTCGCCCTGTGCGAGACCGCGGCCGGGATCCTCGCCGCCGCCGAACTGGCCGCCCACCCGCACGTGGGTGCGCTGATGTGGGGCGCCGAGGACCTCGTGGCGTCGATGGGCGGCAGCTCCTCCCGTACCCCCGAGGGCGCCTACCGCTCCGTGGTCCAGCACGCCCGCGCGACGGTGCTGCTGGCGGCGGCCGCCCACGGCGCGGCCGCATGGGACGCCGTCCACCTGGACCTCGGCGACGAGGCCGGGCTGGCCGCCGAGGCCGAGGACGCCGTCGCCCTGGGCTGCACCGCGACCGTGTGCCTGCACCCGCGCCAGGTGCCCGTCGTGCGCTCCGCCTACACGCCCGCCCCGGAGGCCGTCGAGCGCGCCCGGCGCGTCCTCGCCGCGGCCGAGGGCCGACACGGGGCCTTCGAGCTGGACGGGACGATGGTCGACGAGGTGGTCCTCGCCCAGGCCCGCGCGGTCCTGCGCCGCGCGGACGCGGCCCGGCCCGCGAGTCCCTGACCGGCTCCTCGGCGGCCCCGTGCCCCGGCGGCTCCGTGCCGTCGGGGCGCGTCCGCGTCCGCACGGCTGCGCCCCGGGGCTGTCACACGGGCGCACGGCCCCGGGGCGCGCTTGACGGCGCACCCCTCCGCCCGCCAGAGTGTGGTTGTCATCACAGTGATCTGTCTCACACTGATCCGTCCTACGCACCCCCGGAGGGCCCATGTCATCCAGCGAGCCCACGGCGCCGGTCCCCACGGCCGCGCAGTTCCGCGCCGCGCAGCAGTCCGAGGAGTTCATCGAGCTCCGGCGCACCCACCGATCCTTCGCCTTCCCCATGACCGTGGCGTTCTTCGTCTGGTACCTGGTGTTCGTGATCGTCGGCGCGTTCTTCCCCGAGTTCATGGCGATCCGCCTCGGTGGCAACATCACCCTCGGCCTGATCCTCGGCCTGCTCCAGTTCGTCACCACGTTCCTGATCACCTTCGCCTACGTCCGTTTCTCCAACCGGACCCTGGACCCCCGCGCCACCGCGCTGCGTGAGCGCCTCGAGCGCGAGGCCGCCGGCGCCCACGAGAACCCGGAGGCCACGCGATGAGCGCGCTCACCCCCCTGCTCCAGGCCGCCCCGCAGACGGTCGGCAACCCCGCCGTGAACATCGGCATCTTCGTCGCCTTCGTGGTGGTCACCCTCGTGATCGTGATCCGCGCGTCCAAGACGAACGCGTCCTCGGCCGACTACTACGCCGGCGGCCGCGGCTTCTCCGGCACCCAGAACGGCACGGCCATCGCGGGTGACTACCTCTCCGCGGCCTCGTTCCTGGGCATCGTGGGCGCGATCGCCCTCTACGGCTACGACGGCTTCCTCTACTCGATCGGCTTCCTCGTGGCGTGGCTCGTGGCCCTGCTGCTGGTGGCCGAGCTGCTGCGCAACACCGGCAAGTTCACCATGGCGGACGTGCTGTCCTTCCGCCTGCAGCAGCGTCCCGTGCGCATCGCCGCCGCCTTCGGCACCATGGCCGTCTGCCTCTTCTACCTCCTGGCCCAGATGGCCGGCGCCGGCGGCCTGGTGTCCCTGCTGCTGAACATCAACGACCGGGCCGGCCAGGCCCTCGTGATCGTGATCGTGGGCGTGCTGATGATCGTCTACGTGCTGATCGGCGGCATGAAGGGCACCACCTACGTGCAGATCATCAAGGCGATCCTGCTGATCGCCGGCGCGGGGATCATGACCGTGTGGTCGCTGGCCCTGTTCGGCTTCGACTTCAACGCCATGCTGGGGGCCGCCATTGAGATGAACCCGAAGGGTGAGGCGATCCTCGAGCCGGGCCTGCAGTACGGCGCCAGCGCCCTGACCCGCCTCGACTTCGTGTCCCTGGGCATCGCGCTCGTGCTCGGCACCGCCGGCCTGCCGCACGTGCTCATGCGGTTCTACACGGTGCCCACCGCCAAGGAGGCGCGCAAGTCCGTGGTGTGGGCCATCGTCCTCATCGGCGCGTTCTACCTGTTCACCCTCGTGCTGGGCTACGGTGCCGGCGCGCTGATCGGCCCCGAGCGCATCACGGCCGCGCCCGGCGGGCAGAACTCCGCGGCCCCGCTCCTGGCGTTCGAGCTCGGCGGCTCCATCCTGCTGGGCCTGATCTCGGCGGTCGCGTTCGCCACCATCCTTGCGGTGGTCGCGGGCCTGGCCATCACGGCGGCGGCGTCCTTCGCCCACGACGTGTACGGCTCCGTGATCGCCAAGCACCCGCTCACCCCGCAGGAGGAGGTGCGGATCGGCAAGATCACCGTGGTGGTGATCGGCGTCCTGGCGATCGTCGGCGGCATCGCCGCCCAGGGCCAGAACGTGGCGTTCCTCGTGGCGCTCGCCTTCGCGGTGGCGGCCTCGGCGAACCTGCCGACCATCCTCTACTCCCTGTTCTGGCGGCGCTTCACCACCCGCGGCGCGGTGTGGTCGATGTACGGCGGACTGCTCTCCGCGATCATCCTGATCGTCCTGTCCCCGGTGATGTCCGGGACGCCGACCTCGATGATCCCGGGCGCGGACTTCGCGGTGTTCCCGCTGAAGAACCCGGGCATCGTCTCCATCCCGCTGGCCTTCTTCCTCGGCTGGCTCGGCTCGGTGACCTCGTCGCGCGCCGAGGACCCCGACAAGCAGGCCGAGATGGAGGTCCGCTCCCTCACCGGCATCGGCGCCGAGAAGCCGGTGCAGCACTGATCCGCGGCTGACCCGGTCCCACGGGGGCCGGCGGGGCGGGACGTCGGGGTGCGGCGTCCGTCCGGCCGGCCCCCCGTCCGTGTCCAGGCCCGACTGGCATCATGGCGGGGTGACGCACGGATCCCTCACCGACTACACGCTGCCCGCCCCCGCCCCGGCGGACGACGACGGCGCCCCGCGCGCCGTCGCCCTGATCGGCTCCACGGGCTCGATCGGCACCCAGGGCCTCGACGTGATCGCCCAGGACCCCGCCCGGCTCCGGGCCGTCGCGCTCGCGGGCGGGGCGAACACGACCCTGCTGGCCGAGCAGGCCGTGCGCTTCGAGGTCGAGGCGGTGGGCTCCGCCGCGGCGGGGGAGGAGGAGCTGCGCGCCGCCCTCGCCGACGCCGCCGCCCGCCTCGGGCGCCCGGCCCCCCGACCCGTGCTGTTCACCGGGCCACGCGCCGCCGAGCAGATCGCGGCGTGGCCCGGCGCCGACACCGTGCTCAACGGGATCACGGGCTCGATCGGCCTGCGGCCCACCCTCGCCGCGCTGCACGCCGGCCACCGCCTGGCCCTGGCCAACAAGGAGTCACTCATCGTCGGCGGGGCCCTCGTGAAGGCGGCCGCCCGCCCGGGCCAGCTCGTGCCGGTGGACTCCGAGCACTCCGCGCTCGCGCAGGCGCTGCGCGGGGGCACGGCGGACGAGGTCCGCCGCCTCGTGCTCACGGCCTCGGGCGGGCCGTTCCGCGGCCTGGACCGCGCCGCCCTGCACGCCGTCACGCCGGCCCAGGCCCTCGCCCACCCCACGTGGGACATGGGCCGCGTCGTCACCACCAACTCCGCCTCCCTCGTGAACAAGGCCCTCGAGGTGATCGAGGCCCACCTGCTGTTCGACGTGCCCCTGGACCGGATCGACGTCGTGGTCCACCCGCAGTCCGTGGTCCACTCGATGGTCGAGTTCGTCGACGGGTCCACGCTCGCCCAGGCCTCCCCGCCGGACATGCGTCTGCCCATCGCCCTGGGGCTGTGCTGGCCGCGCCGTCTCCCGGGCGCAGCCCCGGCCTGCGACTGGACGCGGGCGGCCACCTGGACGTTCGAGCCCCTCGACGAGGAGGCCTTCCCCGCGGTACGGGCCGCGAAGGAGGCGGCGGCCGCCTCGCCCACCCACATGGCCGTGTTCAACGCCGCCAACGAGGAGGCGGTGGACGCCTTCCACGCCGGCGCCCTGCCCTTCGACGGGATCGTGGACACGGTCCGCGCCGTCGTCGCCGACTACGCCCCCGAGCACGTGCTCGCCGAGGCCGGCCACGACCCCGCACCCGCGGCGCTCACCGTGGATGCCGTGCTCGCCGCCGAGGCCTGGGCGCGCCGTGCGGCGCGGGCCCGCTGGTGACCGTCGTGGAGATCCTCTGGTACGTCGCGGGCGTCCTCGCGGTCGCGCTGGGCCTGGCGGTCTCGATCGCCCTGCACGAGGTCGGCCACCTCGTCCCGGCCAAGCTCTTCGGCGTGCGCGTCACGCAGTACGTGATCGGCTTCGGCCCGACGCTCGTCTCGTGGCGCCGCGGCGAGACGGAGTACGGGTTCAAGGCCGTGCCGCTGGGCGGCTACGTCGCGATGATCGGGATGCTGCCCCCGCCGCGGCCCGGGCAGACGCCCCGCGCGGCGTCCACGGGCTTCGTCCAGCAGCTGGGCCGCATGGCCGACGACGCGCGGGCCCAGGCCGCCGAGGAGGTCCGCCCCGGCGACGAGCACCGCCGCTTCCTCGCCCTGCCGGTGTGGAAGCGGGTGGTGATCATGCTCGGCGGGCCGTTCATGAACCTGCTCATCGCGCTGGGCGCCACCGCCCTGCTGGTCACCACGGTGGGCACCTCGCAGCCCAGCACCACCGTCGCCGAGGTCTACCGGTGCGTGGTCACGATGCAGGAGCAGCAGGCCCGCGCCGCCTCCGGCGGGACAGAGGACTGCCGCCCGGGCGATCCCGCCGCGCCCGCCCACGAGGCGGGACTGCGCCCCGGGGACACCGTGCTCGCCTTCGACGGGCGGCCGGTCTCCGACTGGGACGCCCTCTCCGCCGCGATCCGTGACCGCGCCGGACAGCCCACCCGGATCGAGTGGGAGCGCGACGGCGAGCGGATGAGCGCCACCCTGACCCCGCGCCTGACGGAACGGCCCGTGACGGACGCGCTGGGCCGGCCCGAGCGGGCCCCGGACGGGACCGTGGCGACCCACGAGGTCGGGTTCATCGGCATGGGCGCGCAGCTCAAGACGGTCCGCGGCACCCCGCTCGACGCCGGCCCGCTCGTCACCCAGCAGGTGCGGGGCGTCGTCGACGTCGTCCTCGTGCTGCCGCAGCGGCTGTGGGACACCGCCGTCGCCGTGGTGACCCCGGCCGAGCGCGACCCGGACGGCCCGATGTCCGTGGTGGGAGTCGGCCGGATCGCCGGGGAGGCGGCGGCGCTCGAGGAGGCCACGCTGACGGACAAGGCCGCCCTGCTGCTGTCCCTGCTGGCGGGCGTGAACGTGGCGCTCATGGTGTTCAACCTCATCCCGCTGCTCCCGCTCGACGGCGGCCACGTGGCCGGCGCCCTGTGGGAGGCGGTGCGCCGCGGTTGGGCCCGGATCACGGGCCGCCCGGACCCGGGGCCGTTCGACCTGGCCCGCATGCTGCCGCTGACCTACGCGGTGGGCGCGGCGATGCTGCTCATGGGCGTCATCCTGATCGTGGCGGACATCGTGGAGCCGGTCCGGCTGTTCTGAGCCCGGCCCGTTCGCCGTGGGCGGTCGCCCCGCGCCCCGGGGCGCCCGCGCGCCTAGGATGGACCGGAGAACCCGGCGGCCCCGCGCCGTCGACCCCGAGAACCCATGAGGAGCGCCCCCGTGCCCGTCAGCCTTGGAATGCCGTCCGCCCCGCCGCCCGTGCTGGCCCCGCGCCGCACCACCCGGCAGATCCAGGTGGGCTCGGTGGGCGTCGGCTCGCAGCACCCCGTCTCGGTGCAGTCGATGACCACCACCAAGACGCACGACATCGGCGCGACCCTGCAGCAGATCGCCGAGCTCACGGCCGCCGGCTGCGACATCGTCCGCGTGGCCTGCCCCACGGACAAGGACGCCGAGGCCCTCAAGGTCATCGCCCAGCAGTCCACCATCCCCGTGATCGCGGACATCCACTTCCAGCCGAAGTACGTGTTCGCGGCGATCGAGGCCGGCTGCGGCGCCGTGCGCGTGAACCCGGGCAACATCAAGAAGTTCGACGACAAGGTCAAGGAGATCGCGCAGGCCGCCTCGGACCACGGCACCTCCCTCCGCATCGGCGTCAACGCCGGCTCCCTGGACCCGCGCCTGCTGCAGAAGTACGGCAAGGCCACCCCGGAGGCCCTCGTCGAGTCCGCCGTCTGGGAGGCCTCCCTCTTCGAGGAGCACGGCTTCAAGGACTTCAAGATCTCCGTCAAGCACAACGACCCGGTGATCATGGCCCGCGCCTACGAGCTGCTCGCCGAGCAGGGTGACTGGCCGCTGCACCTCGGGGTCACCGAGGCCGGCCCGGCCTTCCAGGGCACCATCAAGTCCGCTACCGCCTTCGGCTACCTGCTCGGCCAGGGCATCGGTGACACCATCCGCGTCTCCCTCTCCGCGCCGCCGGTCGAGGAGGTCAAGGTGGGCCTGCAGATCCTGCAGTCCCTGAACCTGCGTGAGCGCAAGCTCGAGATCGTCTCCTGCCCCTCGTGCGGCCGCGCCCAGGTGGACGTGTACACGCTGGCCGAGCAGGTCACCGAGGGCCTCCAGGACCTTGAGGTCCCGCTGCGGGTGGCCGTCATGGGCTGCGTCGTCAACGGGCCGGGCGAGGCCCGCGAGGCCGACCTCGGCGTCGCCTCCGGCAACGGCAAGGGCCAGATCTTCGTCAAGGGCGAGGTCATCCGCACCGTGCCCGAGGACCAGATCGTGGAGACCCTCATCGAGGAGGCCAACCGGATCGCCGGTGAGATGGACCTGGGGGAGGACGGCGGTGACCAGGCTGCCGCCGGTGCCCCGGTGGTCTCCGTCCACTGACCGGGAGGTCCGGGCCGCCACGGGTGACCGCGTCCGCCTGCTGACCGACGCGGACACCGCCGCGCTCGCGGCCCTGTCCGCCCGTGCCCCCGTGTCCAACGTGTTCGTGGACTCCCTGCTCGAGGCGGGCCGCCTGGCCGGCCCGCGCGGGGGAGCGGCGGGCACCCTGTTCCTCGGGATCGACGACGACGCCCCGGGCGCCGGCGCGCTGCGCGCGGCCGTCTGGATCGGCTCGAACGTGGTGCCGGTCGCCGCGTCCGAGGCCCCGGACGCCGGCTGGGCGCCGGGCGACGCGGAGGCGCTCGGCGCGGCGGCCGCCGCGCTGCGCCGCCGGTACGGGTCGATCTACGGCCCGGCCGGTCCCGTGCTGGCCGCCGGCGAGGCCCTCGCCGCCGCGGGCCACCGGTCCCGGTCCGTGCGCCCCGACCAGCCGCTGCTCGTGCTGGGCACGGCCGG
Source organism: Micrococcus sp. UYEF5 (assembly GCF_040546065.1). NCBI lineage: Bacteria > Bacillati > Actinomycetota > Actinomycetes > Micrococcales > Micrococcaceae > Micrococcus > Micrococcus sp. UYEF5. The sequence goes on along the minus strand of NZ_JBEPNB010000001.1, from coordinate 396,959 downwards.
GGGGATCGACCCGAACCCGCACGTGGTGCAGGCGCAGCCACACGACTTCGCGCGCGTCCTGCCGGCCAGCGCGGCGATGTTCGAGGAGGAGCTCGGCTTCTCCCCATTCGCCGGGGGCGCGGCCCAGTACCGGGACCGCGTCGAGCGGCTGATCCACACCGGACGCGTCTTCATCGACCCGGGACCGCGCGACGCGGGCGGCCCGCTGCGCTTCAAGGCGGACATCGGGCTGCTCTCCTCCCGGTGCGCCCAGATCCAGGGCGTGTGGATGGCCCCCGCCGCGCGCGGCCGAGGACTGGCGGCGTCGGCGATGGCCGCCGTCGTGGACTACGTGCGACTCCAGGCGCCCGTGGTCAGCCTCTATGTCAACGCGTACAACACCCCCGCGCTGCGCACGTACGAGCGCGTGGGGTTCGAGCGGCGCGGCACGTTCGCGACCGTCCTGTACTGACCCGGCGGGCCCTGCGCGGGCGATAGGATCGGCGGTCAGGACGCCGGGCACCCCGTGCCGGCGTCGTCCCGTCCCGCGCGCCGCCCCGACCGCGCGAGCCCGTCCGAGGAGGCCCCGTCATGCCCCTGCGCATGTCCACCCTGTTCCTGCGCACCCTGCGCGACGACCCGGCGGAGGCCGAGGTGGCGAGCCACAGGCTCCTCGTCCGTGCCGGTTACATCCGTCGCGCGGCCCCGGGCATCTACTCGTGGCTGCCGCTGGGCCTCAAGGTGCTGGCCAAGGTGGAGCGGATCGTGCGCGAGGAGATGGACGCGATCGGCGCCCAGGAGGTGCACTTCCCGGCGCTGCTGCCGCGGGAGCCCTACGAGGCCACGGGGCGCTGGGATGAGTACGGCGACGGGCTGTTCCGCCTGCAGGACCGCAGGGGCAACGACTACCTCCTGGCCCCCACACACGAGGAGATGTTCACGCTCCTGGTGAAGGACCTGTACTCCTCGTACAAGGACCTGCCCGCGTACCTGTACCAGATCCAGACCAAGTACCGGGACGAGGCCCGCCCGCGCGCCGGCCTGCTGCGCGGGCGCGAGTTCATCATGAAGGACTCCTACTCCTTCACGGTGGACGACGCCGGCCTGGACGCCGCGTACGAGGCCCACCGGGCCGCCTACCTGCGGATCTTCGACCGCCTCGGCCTCGAGGTCGTGCCGGTGCGGGCCACCTCCGGTGCGATGGGCGGCTCCCGCTCCGAGGAGTTCCTGCACCCCACCGAGGTGGGCGAGGACACCTTCGTCGAGTCCGACGGCGGCTACCGCGCCAACGTCGAGGCCGTCACCACGGTGGCCCCCGCCCCGCTGGACGAGGCGGCCATGGCGGTCCTGCCCGCCGCCGAGGTCAAGGACACCCCGGTCTCCACCACCATCGCCGCGCTCGTGGACGTCGCCAACCGGCTGGCCCCGCGCGACGGCGAGCCGTGGACCGCCGCGGACACGCTCAAGTGCGTCGTGGTCACCGCGGTGGTGGACGGCGGCGAGCGCCGCCCGTTCGTCGTGGGCGTGCCCGGCGACCGTGAGGTGGACCTCAAGCGTCTCGAGGCCTCCGTGGGCCCGGCGCTCGGCGTGGTCGGCGAGCCCACGCTCGAGGCCGCGACCGCCGCGGACCTGGCCGCGCACCCCGCCCTGGTCAAGGGCTACATCGGCCCCGCGGCGGCCGACGCGGTCGAGGGCACCCCGGTCCTCGGCGCGGAGGGCTCCGTCTCGGGCCTGCCCTTCTTCGTGGACCCGCGCATCGCCCCCGGCACCGCGTGGATCACCGGCGCGAACGCGGACCAGCGCCACGTGTTCGGCCTCGTGGCCGGCCGCGACTTCACGTGGGACGGCGTGCTCGAGGCCACCGCGGTGCGCGAGGGCGACCAGGCCCCGGACGGCTCCGGCCCGCTGCACACCCGCCGCGGCATGGAGATGGGCCACATCTTCCAGCTCGGCCGCAAGTACGCCGAGGCCCTCGACCTGAAGGTCCTCGACGTCCACGGCAAGCAGGTCGTGGTGACCATGGGCTCCTACGGCATCGGCATCACGCGCGCCGTCGCCGCGATCGCCGAGCGCTACCACGACGACAAGGGCCTGGCGTGGCCGCGCGCGGTGGCCCCGGCGGACGTGCACGTCGTCGTCGCCACGAAGGGCGAGGACGGCCTCGCCGCCGCCGAGACCCTCGCCGCGGGCCTCGAGGCCGAGGGCCTGACCGTGCTCGTGGACGACCGTCCGAAGGTCAGCCCCGGCGTGAAGTTCAAGGACGCCGAGCTCATCGGCGTGCCCACCACCGTGGTGATCGGCCGCGGCCTGGCGGACGGCGAGCTCGAGCTCAAGGACCGTGCCACCGGCGAGGCGCGCCCCGTGCCCGTGGACGGGGCCGTCGCGGCGGTGCTCGCGGAGGTGCGCGACGGGCGCTGAGTGGTTCGGCGCCGTCGAGCTGACCGCCGGGCTGCTCGTCCTCGTGCTCGCCGCGGGCTTCGCGGCGGGCTGGATCGACGCCGTCGTGGGCGGGGGCGGGCTCCTGCAGCTGCCGGCCCTGCTGCTCGTGCCCGGGCTGAGCCCGATCCAGGCCCTGGCCACCAACAAGCTCGGCTCGGTGTTCGGCACGGCGACGTCGGCGCTCACCTACCGGCGGCGCCTGCGGCAGGATCTGTCCACCGCACTGCCGATGGCCGCCGTCGCCTTCGCGGCGGCCCTGGGCGGGGCCGTGGTCGCCGCGCATCTGCCGGCCGGCGTGATCCGGCCCGTGATCCTGGCGGCGTTGATCGCCGTCGCCGTGTTCACGGCCGTGCGCCCGGGCCTCGGACAGGTCGCCGGCGTGGGGCCGCGGCGGAGCACCGCGCTGGCCCGGGCCGTGGCGCTCGGCGCGGCGGTGGGCTTCTACGACGGCGTCCTCGGCCCCGGCACGGGCACGTTCCTCATCCTGGGGCTGGTCCTGCTGCTCAAGTTCGACTTCCTGCACGCCTCGGCACAGGCGAAGGTGGTCAACCTCGCGACCAACCTCGGCGCGCTCGCGTACTTCGTGCCCTCGGGGCACGCGGTGCTGGGCCTGGGGCTGCTGCTCGGCGCGGCCAACCTCATGGGCGGCTACGTGGGGGCCCGCATGGCGATCGCCCGCGGCACCGGCTTCATCCGCGTGGTGTACCTCATGGTGGTGACCGCGCTCATCGTCAAGGTCGGCGCGGACACCCTCGCCCCGCTGCTGCGCTGAGCTCGCCCCGTCCAACCCGGTCGGGAGCACTCGGCCCCGCCGTGGGCCGCCGGTAGGCTCGGCCCCGGATCCCGACCCCGGCCCCCGCCCGCGTGGCGCGGCGGCCCCGACCCGACGAGTGAGGCACCCCATGGACAGCACCGACCGCCGCGACGACCTCGCCGAGCTGCGCACCCGCGTCGAGGAGGCCCTGGCGGCCGACGACGTGGTGGTGGAGCAGGTGCGCGCCACGGGCACCGCCGAGCACCGCACCGTCGAGGTGGTCCTCGACCGCGCCTCGGGCACCCAGGGCCTGAGCCTGGACGACGTCGCCCGCCTCTCCGGCCGGGTCTCCGCCGCCCTCGACGCCCTGGGCGACCACGTGCCCGGCGTCGGCGCGGGGGAGTACCTGCTGGAGGTCACCACCGCGGGCGTGGACCGCCCGCTCACCGAGCCCCGCCACTTCGCCCGCAACGTCGGCCGTCTCGTCGAGGTCTCGGTCGACGGCGCCGCGCCCGTGACCGCCCGCCTGAAGGACGTGACGGACGACGACGTCGAGCTGGCCGTGGTGCGCCCGCCCGCGAAGAAGGGCATGAAGGCCAAGGAGCTGCCCGCCGAGCGGGTCGCCCTCGACCGCCTCGGTCCGGCGATCGTGCAGGTAGAGTGGAGCCCCGCTCAGCAGGCCGGCGACGCCGACGCCGCCGCGGGCGAGGACACGGCCGAGCACACGGAGGCATGAGTTGGACATCGACATGAGCGCGCTGCGCATGCTGGAGGCGGAGCGGGAGATCCCGATGGACCGCCTCATCCCCACCATCGAGCAGGCCCTGCTCATGGCGTACCACCGCACCCCGGGGGCCCTGAAGCGCGCCCGCGTGGAGATCGACCGCGCGACCGGCCACGTCACCGTGTGGGCCACGGAGCTGGACGAGGACGACACGCCCATCGGCGAGTTCGACGACACCCCGAACGGCTTCGGCCGGGTGGCCGCCTCCACGGCGCGCCAGGTGATGATCCAGCGCATGCGCGAGGAGGACGACGACAAGGTCCTCGGCGAGTTCAAGGACAAGGAGGGCGAGCTCGTCTCCGGCGTCATCCAGCAGGGCCTGAACCGCCACATGGTCCAGGTGAACCTCGGCACCCTCGAGGCCGTCCTCCCGCCGCCCGAGCAGGTGCCCGGCGAGGACTACGCCCACGGCCGCCGGATCCGCGCCTACGTGGTCTCCGCGACGCGCGGCGCCAAGGGCCCGTCCGTCACGGTGTCCCGCTCGCACCCCGGCCTCGTGCGCAAGCTCTTCGAGCTCGAGGTCCCGGAGATCGCGGACGGCTCGGTCGAGATCACGGCGCTGGCCCGCGAGGCCGGCCACCGCACCAAGATGGCCGTGCGCGCCACCCGCCCCGGGGTGAACGCCAAGGGCGCCTCCATCGGGGAGATGGGCAGCCGCGTGCGCGCCGTCATGACGGAGCTCAACGACGAGAAGATCGACATCGTCGACCACGTGGACGACCCCGCCGCGATGATCGCCAACGCCCTCTCGCCCGCCACGACCGTCTCGGTGGAGATCCTCGACGCGGACCAGCACTCGGCCCGCGCCGTGGTGCCGGAGTACCAGCTGTCCCTGGCCATCGGCAAGGAGGGCCAGAACGCCCGCCTCGCGGCCAAGCTCACGGGCTGGCGGATCGACATCGTCGGCGACGGGGTCACCACCTCCGCCCCGGGCCGCTGACCGTCCCCGGGAACAGATCCGGGCCCGGACGCGCTAGGATGGATGAGGTCCTTTCTCGATCCGACGCCCGTGAGGGGTGAACGCATGACGTCTCGGACGGTCGTGCGCACCTGCATCGGATGCCGATCGAGGGCGGACCAGCAAGAGCTGGTGCGCGTCGCCCTGGACTCCTCGACGGAACCCCCATCCGTCGTCTGGGACCCGGAACGACGCCGTCCCGGCCGGGGTGCGTGGCTGCATCCCGGCGAGGACTGCCTCCACCTCGCCCTGCGCCGCCGCGCGTTCGGGCGGGCCTTCCGGTCCGCCGTCGACGCCGACGCGCTGGGCCGCACCGCGGAGGCACCGGCTGACAGACCGACAGATGAAGGCGGGTCAGAGATCTGATGCGTACCCGATGAGCACTGAAGCATGAGTGCCCAGCGATGAACTTCACCCCCTGCTATCAGGCAGGCCGTGGTGCGCGTGCCCTGGTGGCGCGCGCGACGGCCTGGAGCAACGTCAACGGTCCCAGGACGCGCTGAGACGGACAGCCCGAGCGGCTCCGTTCCGGCCCGTGGGGCCAGAACAGGAGAACCGTGGCCAAGGTCCGCGTCCATGAGCTCGCCAAGGAGCTCGGCATCACCTCGAAGGAGGCCTTGAGCACGCTCAAGGACCTCGGCGAGTTCGTCAGCTCGGCTTCGTCCACCATCGAGCCCCCGGTGGTCAAGAAGCTGCGCAACGCCTACCCGGGTGCCGGCAAGTCCGCCGCCAAGCCCGGTTCCACGCCCGCCGCCCCGGGCCGTTCCGCCGCGCCGAAGCCGGCGGCCGCCCCGTCGCCGCGCGCCGCGGCCCCCACGTCGAATGCCGGCGCCCCGGCGCCCGGTCCCGCCGCGGGCCGCACCGCCGCGCCCAAGCCGGGCGCCGCCCCGACCCCCGGCCCCGCCGCACCGACGCCGGCCGCCCCGGCCGAGCCGAAGGCCCCGCAGCCGCCGGCCACGCCGGGGTCGGCCGCGCCGAAGCCGGGCGCCGCCGCGCCCAAGCCGGGTGCCTCCGCGCCCAAGCCGGGCGCCCCGCGTCCCGGCAACAACCCGTTCAGCCCCAAGGGCGGCTCCGCCGGGCCTCGCCCGGGCGCCCGCCCGGGCGGCCGTGGCGGTGCTCCGCGTCCGGGCAACAACCCGTTCGCCCCCTCGCAGGGCATGCGCTCCGGTCGTGAGGACCGCGCGCCTCGTCCGGGCGGCCCCCGTCCGCCGGCCGGTGCCGGCGGTCCCCGTCCGGGCGGTCCGCGCCCGGCCGCGGGCGCCGGCGGTCCCCGCCCCGGTGGGCCGCGTCCGAACCCGGGCATGATGCCCAAGCAGATCACCCCGGCCCCGCAGCCGGCCCGCGGCCGTGGCCGTCCGGGCGGCGGCCCCGGTGGCGGCCCGGGTCGTCCCGGCGGCCCGGGCGGCCGTGGCGGTCGCGGCAACGCCCAGGGCGCCTTCGGGCGCGGCGGCGGCCCGCGCAAGGGACGCAAGTCGAAGCGCGCGAAGCGCCAGGAGTTCGAGCAGCAGCACACGCGTGAGATCGGCGGCGTCAAGGTCCCCAAGGGTGACGGCACCACCGTTCTGCGCCTGCGCCGCGGCGCGTCCCTGGCCGACTTCGCCGAGAAGATCCGCGCCGACGTCGCCGACCTGGTGAAGGTGCTCTTCACCCTCGGCGAGATGGCCTCGGCCAACCAGTCCCTCGACGAGGAGACCTTCCAGCTGCTCGGCGACGAGCTGGGCTACAAGGTCCAGATCGTGTCCCCGGAGGACGAGGACAAGGAGCTGCTGGAGGCCTTCGACATCGACCTCGAGGCCGAGGCGGCCAACGAGGACGAGGCCGACCTCGAGCCGCGCCCCGCGGTCGTCACCGTCATGGGCCACGTGGACCACGGCAAGACGCGTCTGCTGGACGCCATCCGCTCCTCGAACGTCATCGAGGGCGAGGCCGGCGGCATCACGCAGCACATCGGCGCCTACCAGGTGCCCGTGGAGCACGAGGGCGAGCAGCGTCGCCTCACCTTCATCGACACCCCGGGTCACGAGGCGTTCACCGCCATGCGTGCCCGCGGTGCGAAGGTCACCGACATCGCCGTGCTGGTGGTGGCGGCCGACGACGGCGTCATGCCGCAGACCGTCGAGGCGCTCAACCACGCCCAGTCGGCCGGCGTGCCGATCGTGGTGGCGGTCAACAAGATCGACAAGGACACCGCCGCCCCGGACAAGATCCGCGGTCAGCTCACCGAGTACGGCCTCGTGCCCGAGGAGTACGGCGGCGACACGATGTTCGTGGACGTCTCCGCGCGCAACAACATCAACATCGACCAGCTGCTCGAGGCGATCCTGCTCACCGCGGACGCCGCCCTCGAGCTCACGGCGAACCCGCACAAGGCCGCCCGCGGCGTGGCCATCGAGGCCAACCTCGACAAGGGCCGCGGCGCCGTCGTCACCGTGCTGGTGCAGACCGGCACGCTGCGCGTGGGCGACACCATGGTGGTGGGCTCCGCCCACGGCCGTGTGCGCGCCATGTTCGACGAGAACGGCAACGCCGTGGAGGCGGCCGATCCGTCGCGTCCCGTCCAGGTGCTCGGCCTGTCCGCGGTGCCGCGTGCCGGCGACTCGTTCCTCGTCACCGACGACGAGCGCACCGCCCGCCAGATCGCGGAGAAGCGCGAGGCCGCGGACCGCAACGCCCAGCTGGCCAAGCGCCGCAAGCGCATCACCCTGGAGGACTTCGACCAGGCCGTGGCCGAGGGCAAGCTGGACACGCTCAACCTCATCATCAAGGGCGACGCGTCCGGTGCCGTCGAGGCGCTCGAGGACTCGCTGCTCAAGATCGAGGTCGGCGAGGACGAGGTGCAGCTGCGCGTCATCCACCGCGGCGTCGGCGCCATCACGCAGAATGACGTGAACCTGGCGACCGTGGACAACGCCATCATCATCGGCTTCAACGTGCGCCCCGCCGAGCGGGTCGCCGACCTGGCCGACCGCGAGGGCGTGGACATGCGCTTCTACAGCGTGATCTACGACGCGATCGATGACATCGAGAACGCGCTCAAGGGCATGCTGAAGCCGGAGTACGAGGAGGTCGAGCTCGGCTCGGCCGAGGTCCGCGAGGTGTTCCGCTCCTCCAAGTGGGGCAACATCGCCGGTTCGCTCGTGCGCTCGGGCCTCATCCGCCGCAACGCCCAGGCCCGCCTGGTGCGCGACGGCGTGGTGGTCTCCGATCACCTCAAGATCGAGTCGCTGCGCCGCTTCAAGGACGACGCCACGGAGGTCCGCGAGGGCTACGAGTGCGGCATCGGCCTGGGCAGCTTCAACGACATCAAGGAGGGCGACGTGATCGAGACCTTCGAGATGCAGGAGAAGCCGCGCGTCTGACGGCCGGGGCGGGGGCCCGCACGGGCCCCCGCCCTCCGCGTCCCACCCTCTGAACCATCACCACCGGAAGGAACCGCACCATGGCCGATCCGGCACGCGCCGGCCGCCTGGCCCAGCGCATCAAGGTCCTCGTGGCCGAGGCGCTGCGCCGCGGCGTCAAGGACGACCGCGTGGAGCCCGTCACCGTGACGGAGGTCCGCGTGACCAACGACCTGCAGCACGCCACCGTCTACTACACCGTCCTGGGCGACGAGGCCACGGTGGCCGCCGCCCACGAGGGCATCCAGGACAACCGCGGCATCCTGCGCCGCGAGGTGGGCCGCGGGCTCACCATCCGCCTGGTGCCCACGCTCGAGTTCGTGGCGGACACCGTCCCCGAGGCGGCCGCACACCTGGAGGACGTCCTCCGCGCGGCCAAGGAGCGGGACGCCGAGCTGGCGAAGGCGCGCGAGGGCGCGTCGTACGCCGGTGACGCGGACCCGTACCGCAGCGCGGAGCCGGACGCCGACGCCGACGACGCCCCGCGCGCCTGAGGCCCGCGGCACGGTGAGCGCTCGCAGCACCGGGGGACAGGCCCCCGACGCGCCGGGAACGGAGGCGTCGGGGGTCGTCCTCGTGGACAAGCCGCAGGGGTGGACCTCGCACGACGTCGTCGGGCGGGTCCGCCGGCTGGCGGGCACCCGCAAGGTGGGCCACGCCGGCACCCTGGACCCCATGGCCACGGGCCTGCTCGTGGTCGGCGTCAACAAGGCCACGCGCCTGCTGACCGCCATCACGGGCACGGACAAGACGTACACGGCCACGATCCGCCTCGGGCAGTCGACCGTCACGGACGACGCCGAGGGAGAGGTCGTGCAGACCCGGCTGGCCAACGCCGTCACGCCCGAGCGCGTCGCCGAGCAGGTCGCCGCCCTCACGGGCGAGATCCTGCAGGCGCCCTCGGCCGTCTCCGCCGTCAAGGTGGCGGGCCGGCGCGCCTACGACCGCGTCCGAGCGGGTGAGGACGTCACCCTCGACGCCCGCCCCGTCACCGTGCACGAGTTCACGGTGCACGAGCTGCGCCGGCTCGACGGCGGCCGGCTGGTCGACCTCGACGTCACCGTGCGCTGCTCGTCCGGGACCTACATCCGGGCGCTCGCCCGCGACCTGGGCGAGGCCCTCGAGACCGGCGGGCACCTCACGGCGCTGCGCCGCACCGCCGTCGGCCCGTTCGACGTGGCCGACGCGCTCTCGCTCGAGGCCCTCGCGGAGCGCTTCGCGATGACCGAGCTCTCCGAGGCCGCCGCCGGGCTCTTCCCGGTGCGCGAGCTGACGGAGCACGAGGCCCACGAGCTCGCCTTCGGGCGGGTCGTGGCGCCCACCGGCACGGGTGAGACGCTCGTCGCCGGGCGCGCGCCGGACGGCCGCGTCATCGCCCTCGTCTCCGACGTGCGCCGCCGCGGCGCCGACGTCGCCAAGCCCCAGCTCGTGTTCGCCCCGGCCGAGGGGCCGGGACAGGGAAGGACCGCATGATCCTCGACGCCTGGTTCTGGACGGGACTGGTGATCGGTGCCGTCTCGTTCGTGGTCTGCGTGGTGATGACGGCGATCCGCCGCCACCCCGCGGACGCCTCGATCCTCTCGGTGGCCGCCGTCGAGCTGTTCACGCTCGTCTATGCGGCGGCCGCCGCCGTCCGCCAGCTCGGCGGGGACACCCTGAACGGCCCCGGCTGGGAGTTCTGGGGCTACATCCTCACCGCCCTGATCGTGCCGGTGATCGCCGTGGGCTGGGCCGTCACGGACAAGACCCGGTGGTCCAACCTCGTGCTGGCCGTGGTCGGGCCCACGATCGCCGTGATGCTGCATCGCATGCAGGTCATCTGGTTCGGGCAGTGGTGAGGAGGATGGACATGGCACCCAGCGACGGCGCCCCCGCGCGCAACCAGGGTCTCGGCCGGATCATCGTCATGGTCTACGCGGTGTTCGCCCTCTCGGCGAGCGCGCGCAGCCTCTTCCAGATCCTCACGCAGTTCGACGCCGCCCCCGTGGCGTACACGCTCTCCGCGGTCGCGGCGGTCGTGTACATCGTGGCGACGTTCGCGCTCGCCCGCTCCGGCGCGCGCGCCTGGGCCGTGGCGCTGGGCGCCGTGCTCGTGGAGCTGGCCGGCGTGGTGGGCGTGGGCCTGTGGACCGTCCTGGATCCGGGGATGTTCGCCCACGACACCGTGTGGTCCCGGTTCGGCGCGGGCTACGGCTATGTGCCGCTCGTGCTGCCGGTGGTCGGCCTGATCTGGCTGCTGACGCACCGCCCCGCCCGCCCGGCCGAGGCGGGGGCGCTCTGATGCGGGTCTGGAACAGCCTGGACGAGGTCCCCACGGACCTGCCGCGCACCGTGGTCACCCTGGGCAACTTCGACGGCGTGCACCGCGGCCACCGGGAGGTGCTGCGCCGGGTCGTCGAGCTGGCGCGGGCCCGCGACGCCCTGGCCGTGGCCGTGACCTTCACCCCGCACCCGCGCGCCGTGCACCATCCCGAGGTGCCCCACGTGGACATCATCAGCCCCGAGCAGCGGGTCGTCCTCCTGGACGAGGCGGGTCTGGACGCGGTGCTCCTGCAGCGCTACACCCTTGAGTTCGCGGACCAGTCCCCGGAGGAGTTCGTCCGCGGCATGCTCGTGCACGGGCTGCACGCCGCCGTCGTGGTCGTGGGGCACGACGTGCGCTTCGGCCGAGGCAACACCGGCGACGTCGCGGAGATGGTGCGCCTGGGGGCCCGCTACGGCTTCGAGGTCGAGGCCGTCGAGGAGTTCCCCGCCGAGCACGGGGCCGAGCCGGAGCGCCGTTGCTCCTCGACCTGGGTGCGCGAGGCCCTGGCCGCGGGCGACGTCGCTCAGGCCGCGGCGGTCCTCGGTCGGCACCACGTGCTCGCCGGCGAGGTGGTGCACGGGTTCGCGCGCGGCCGCGAGCTCGGCTTCCCCACGGCGAACCTCGAGACGGATGTGCAGGGCATGATCCCGGCCGACGGCGTCTACGCCGGTTGGGTGCACGACGCGCACGGCGGGGTGTGGCCGGCCGCGATCTCCATCGGCTCGAACCCCACGTTCGAGGACGTCTCCCGCGTGGTGGAGGCACACGTGATCGACCGCCACGACGAGCGGGTGGAGGACTTCGACCTGTACGGCCAGCACATCGAGGTGGAGTTCGTGGCCCGGCTGCGCGGGATGGTCGCCTACGAGGGCGTCGAGAAGCTCGTGGCGCAGATCACGCAGGACGTGGACGAGGCCCGGGCGATCCTGGCCACGACCCCCTCCGACCGGTGAGCGCCCCGGAGCCGGGCGCTCCCCCCGCTGTGCCGAACCTGCCGGGGCGCCCGGCCCGGGCCCGTCGGGCCGGGCCCAACCCCTTCGAGACCGGCGGGGAGCACTACGACGCCGTCCGCCCCTCCTACCCGGCCGCCGCGGTGGACCGCGTCCTGGCGGGCACCGCCGACGGCGCGGACGTGGTGGAGCTCGGGGCCGGGACGGGACTGTTCACCCGGCTGCTCGCGGCCCGCCCGGCGGACCGGGTGCGGACGGTGACGGCCCTCGAGCCGTCGGCGTCGATGCGCGCCGTCCTGGAACGCGAGGTCGCGGCCGGCACGGGCGGGCGGGTGCGCGCCGTGCCGGGCACGGGCGAGGCCACGGGCCTGCCGGCGGCGAGCGCCGACGTCGTGGTGGCGGCCCAGGCATGGCACTGGATGGACCCGGCCGCGGCGAGCGCGGAGGCCGCACGGGTGCTGCGCCCGGGCGGGCGCCTGGCCGCGGTGTGGAACCAGCTCGACACGGCGGTGCCGTGGGTGCACCGTCTCACCCGGATCATGCACGCCGGGGACGTGCACGCCGCCCGGCCGGAGCAGCGCCGGTTCGCCGCCCCGTTCGGGGCGGAGGAGCACGCGCGCTGGGCGTGGACGCAGCCCATGACCGCGGCGGGGCTGCACGGGCTCATGGCCTCGCGCTCGTACTGGCTGCGCGCGGACGAGCGGATCCGGTCCCGGATGACGGCCAACCTCGACTGGTACCTGCACGAGCACCTGGGCCATGCGGCGGACGCGGTCCTGCAGGTGCCCTACGTGACGGTGGCCTGGTGGGCGGCGCCGGTCAGGGGCGGGCGCCCACGGTGACCGGGACCGTCCGGGCGATCCCGGCCCGCCGCGCCTGCCAGAGCAGCAGCGCCGTGGCCACCGCGACCACCGCCACCGAGAGCAGCGTGGCCGCCGGGGAGCCGGCGGTCTCCGCGCCCACGTAGCTGTCCTCGACGGTGCCCACGAGCGTGCCGACGGCGATGATCACCACGTTGTTGACCACGTGCAGGGCGACGGCGGCCTCGAGCCCGCCCGTGCGCCACGTGAGCAGGACGGCGGCGACGGCGAACGCGGCGAGGTCCAGCAGGATCCACGGGTCGAGCGAGCCGTGGGCGAGCGAGAAGGTCGCCGCCGAGAGCACCGCGGTGACCGCGGCAGCCACGACCGGCCGGCGGATCCACGTGCCGACGGCCAGCAGCAGCCACCCGCGGAACAGGTACTCCTCGCCCGCGGCCTGGAACGGGGTGAGCACGAACGCCATGACGAGCAGCCAGACCCAGTCCTGCGCGCGCGGGGCCGTGGGGGCGCCGTCGAGGGCCCACGTGCCCAGCACGTAGGCGAGGAACAGCGGCGTCAGCACGACGACGCAGCGCGCCAGCCAGCGCCAGCGCACGCGGCCCTCGACCGAGTGGACGAAGCGCGCGGCGACGGGGTGGCCCAGCGCCACGGCCAGCAGCGCGACCCCGATCAGCGCGGCGAGCAGGAGGTTGTTCAGCAGCACCATGGGCGCGGAGTACAGGTCGAGGTCGGTCACGTCCGTCGGGTCGGCCGCGCCGAGCAGCGCGGGCCCGGACGTGGCGATCAGGGCGAGAGCGCCCAGCACGCCCCCGAGCACGAGGAGGCCCACCAGGCCGGCCAGCACGAGGCCGAAGGACGCGAGCGGGTTCCACCATCGGGCCCGCGGCGTGCGCAGCAGCGCGGGGTAGCCGTGGCCGATCAGCGGCAGATCCAGGGGCGGCGCGGGCGGCCGGAGGGGGAACGAGGGCGGGGCCGGGGAGTGGGGGACCGGTGGGGTGCTCACCGGGCCAGGGTAGGCGATGCGGTAGACTCGACCCTCGGCCTCCCTGCAGTCCGCGGTGGGGTGGGCCCCGCGTCGTCCGCCCCGGCGGGGCGCGGCCCGTGTTCGCGGTACCGAAGTGAAGGAGGCCCACCATGGCCCTGGATCCCGCTGTCAAGCAGCAGATCATCAAGGAGTACGCCACCCACGAGGGCGACACCGGCTCCCCCGAGGTGCAGATCGCGGTCCTGTCCCGCCGCATCAAGGACCTGACCGAGCACCTCAAGGAGCACAAGCACGACCACCACACCCGTCGCGGCCTGATGGCCCTGGTCGGTCGCCGTCGTCGCATGCTCGGCTACCTGCAGAAGGTCGACATCGAGCGCTACCGCGCGCTGATCGAGCGCCTCGGCCTGCGCAAGTGACCTGAGGAGGCGGCGCCGGAGCCCGCGGGAGACCCGCGAGCGCCGGCGCCGCCTTTCGTCTGCCCCCGGACGCACGTAGTGTGTCCCGGGGGAGAGATCGCCGCAGCCTGCGGCACTCCGGCGCGCCATGGCGCGCATCCCCGCATCATCGACACACCCGACGGCTCCGCGCCCATCGCTCGCGGTCCTCGACAGTGGCTCCCGGACCCCGCCGCACGGCGGGATGCCGAGGGCCTCGATCGAAGACCAGGGGGACAGGGACGCCTGCGGCGCCGTCCACCTGAAAGGAGGCCCTCATGGAGGGTCCTGAGATCACCTTCGCCGAGGCCGTCATCGACAACGGCTCGTACGGCAAGCGCACCGTCCGCTTCGAGACCGGGCGCCTCGCCCAGCAGGCCGCCGGCGCCGCCATGGTCTACATCGACGAGGAGACGTCGATGCTGTCCGCCACCACCGTCGGCAAGTCGCCCCGCGAGGGCTTCGACTTCTTCCCGCTGACCGTGGACGTCGAGGAGCGCATGTACGCCGCGGGCCGCATCCCCGGCTCGTTCTTCCGCCGCGAGGGCCGCCCGTCCACGGACGCGATCCTCACCTGCCGCCTGATCGACCGCCCGCTGCGCCCGGCGTTCGTCAAGGGCATCCGCAACGAGGTCCAGGTCGTCGTGACCGTCACCTCGATCGCCCCGGACGAGATCTACGACACGGTGGCCATCAACGCCGCCTCCCTGTCCACGCAGCTGTCCGGCCTGCCGTTCTCCGGCCCCATCGGCGGCGTGCGCATGGCCCTCATGGACGACGGCTCCGGCACGCGCCAGTGGGTCGCGTTCCCGAAGCACTCCCAGCTCGAGGGCGCCGTGTTCAACATGGCCGTGGCCGGCCGTGTGGTGGGCGACGACGTCGCCATCATGATGGTCGAGGCCGAGGCGACCCCGGACTCCTGGACCCTGGTCAAGGAGCGCGGCGCGCAGGCGCCCACCGAGGAGATCGTGGCCGAGGGCCTCGAGGCCGCCAAGCCCTTCATCCGCGCCCTGTGCGAGGCCCAGGCCGACCTGGTCAAGCGCGCCGGCAAGGACCCGGTGGACGTCCCCGTGTTCCAGGACTACCAGGACGACGCCTACGCCGCCGTCGAGAAGCTCGCCACGGACCGCCTGACCGAGATCTTCTCCATCGGCGACAAGCAGGAGCGCGAGTCGGCCTCGGACGCCTACCTGCTCGAGGTGCTCGAGGAGCTCGCCGGCGAGGGCAAGGACTTCGCCGAGCGCAAGGGCGAGATCGCCAAGGCCTACGGCTCCCTCACCAAGCAGATCGTGCGCCGCCGCATCCTCACCGACCAGGTGCGCATCGACGGCCGCGGCCTGACGGACATCCGCAAGCTGACCGCGGAGGTGGAGGTCCTGCCCCGCGTGCACGGCTCCGCCATCTTCGAGCGCGGCGAGACCCAGATCATGGGCGTCACCACGCTGAACATGCTCAAGATGGAGCAGCAGATCGACTCGTTGGCGCCGGAGACGACCAAGCGGTACATGCACCACTACAACTTCCCGCCGTACTCCACCGGCGAGACCGGCCGCGTGGGCTCCCCGAAGCGCCGCGAGATCGGCCACGGCGCCCTCGCCGAGCGCGCCCTCGTGCCCGTGCTGCCGGCCCGCGAGGAGTTCCCCTACGCGATCCGCCAGGTCTCCGAGGCCCTCGGCTCCAACGGCTCGACGTCGATGGGCTCCGTCTGCGCCTCCACCCTGTCCCTGCTGAACGCGGGCGTGCCGCTGCGTGCGCCCGTGGCCGGCATCGCCATGGGCCTGGTCTCCGCCGAGGTGGGCGGCCAGACCCAGTACGCGGCCCTGACCGACATCCTCGGCGCCGAGGACGCGTTCGGCGACATGGACTTCAAGGTGGCCGGCACCGCGGAGTTCGTCACCGCGATCCAGCTGGACACCAAGCTGGACGGCATCCCGGCCTCCGTGCTGGCCGCCGCCCTGACGCAGGCCCGCGAGGCGCGCCTGCACATCCTGTCCGTGCTGAACGCCGCCATCGACGCCCCGGACGAGATGGCCCCCACCGCCCCGCGGATCATCTCCGTGCGCATCCCGGTGGACAAGATCGGCGCGGTCATCGGCCCCAAGGGCGCCATGATCAACCAGATCCAGGACGACACGGGCGCGGACATCACCATCGAGGACGACGGCACCGTGCTGATCGGCGCCACCGACGGCGCCTCGGCCGAGGCCGCGCGCTCCGCGGTGAACGCGATCGCCAACCCGCAGGTCCCCGAGGTCGGTGAGCGCTACCTCGGCACCGTGGTGAAGCTGACCACGTTCGGCGGGTTCGTCTCGCTCACCCCGGGCAAGGACGGCCTGCTGCACATCTCCGAGCTGCGCAAGCTCAACGAGGGCAAGCGCGTGGACGACGTCGAGGACGTGCTCGGCGTGGGCCAGAAGGTCCAGGTCGAGATCACCAAGATCGACGACCGCGGCAAGCTGTCCCTCTCCCCGGTGGTGGCGGAGTCCGACGCCCTGGCCGAGACCGCGGACGCGATCGAGTCCTCGCAGATCGAGGCCTGATCCGCCCCGCCCGGCCCGGTGACCACGACGGCGCCGCACCCTCCCCGCGAGTGGTGCGGCGCCGTCGTCGCGCATGGGCGAGAATGGCCGTCATGAGTGTTCACCGTGAGATCCCCCTGGACTTCGACGGCGTGCTGGCGGACGAGGGCAACGGTTCCGTGGTGCGCCGCTCCGTGCTGCCCGGCGGCGTCCGCGTGCTCACCGAGGCCATGCCGGACCAGCGCTCGGTGACCATCGGCTACTGGGTGGCCGTCGGGTCCCGTGACGAGTCGCCCGAGGGCTACGGCGCCACGCACTTCCTCGAGCACCTGCTCTTCAAGGGCACTCCCACGCGCACCGCGATGGACATCGCGGCCGCCTTCGACCGCGTGGGCGGGGAGTCCAACGCCGGCACGGCCAAGGAGTCCACCGTCTACCACGCCCGCGTGCTGGACGAGGACCTGCCGATGGCCGTGGAGGTCCTCACGGACATGCTCACCTCCTCCCTGATCGACCCGGACGAGCTCGAGACCGAGCGCGGCGTGATCCTCGAGGAACTCGCCATGGACGCGGACGACCCCGTGGACGTGGCCCACGAGAAGCTCGCCGAGGTCATGCTGGACGGCCACCCCCTCGGCCGGCCGATCGGCGGCACGCCCGAGACGATCCGGGCCGTCACCCGCGACCATGTGGTGGGGCACTACACGCACTGGTACCGCCCGGACGAGCTCGTCGTCACCGCCGCCGGCCACCTCGACCACGACGAGGTCTGCCGCCTCGTCCTCGCCGCCCTGCGCGCCTCGGGCTGGGAGCTCACCCCGGGGGCCCTGCCCGCCCCGCGCCGTGCCGTGGACACCGCCGGGGCCGCGGCCTCGCGGGTGCGGACCGGCACGCACACCGTCACCAAGGCGGTCGAGCAGGCCAACGTCCTCGTCGGCGGCCGCTCGCTGTCCACCACGGACCCGGACCGCTTCGCCCTGGGCGTCATGCAGTCCGTCCTGGGCGGGGGCATGTCCTCGCGGCTGTTCCAGGAGATCCGCGAGCGCCGCGGCCTGGCCTACAACACCTACTCGTTCTCCGCCGGGTACTCCGACGCCGGCTACTGGGGCCTGTACGCAGGCTGCCAGCCGGACCGGGTGGAGGAGGTGGCCGCGCTGATGGAGGCCGAGCTGGACCGGATGGCCGAGGCCGACGTCACCGAGGAGGAGCTCGCGCGCGCCCACGGGCAGATCTGCGGCGGCACCGTGCTGGGCATGGAGTCCACGGGCGCCCGCATGTCCCGGCTGGGACGGGCCGAGCTGGTCACGGGGGAGTACGTGGACCTGGCGGCCTCCCTCGCCCGGGTCCGCGAGGTCGACGCCGGCCAGGTCCGGGCCGTGGCCGCGCGCCTGGCCGCGGGGGACCGGGCGCGCGTCGTCGTCGCCCCGGCCTGACCTCGGCCACGGCCGCCGGGGCGGGCCGCGTAGGCTGGAGGCCATGACCGAGACCCGCACCCCCTCCGCCGTGTCCGCTCCCGACGACGTCCCGCGCGTCGCGATCCTGGGCGCCCGTGGCCGCATGGGCCGCCACGCGGTGCCCGCGGTGCGAGCGGCCGAGGGGCTGGAGCTCGTGGCCGAGCTCGGCTCGCAGGACCGCCTGGACGCGGTGCTCGACGCCGGCGCCACGCACGTCCTGGACCTCACGGTGCCGGACGCCTCGCCTGAGAACGTGGCCTTCGCCGTGGAGCACGGGCTGCACACCGTGGTCGGCACGTCGGGCTGGGTGCCCGAGCGCCGCGAGCGCCTCGAGGCGCAGCTGGCTGAGCACCCGGGGGTGGGCGTGCTGATCGCCCCGAACTTCTCGGTCGGCTCGGTGCTGGCCTCGGCGTTCGCCGCGCAGGCGGCGCGGTACTTCGAGTCCGTCGAGCTCGTCGAGCTGCACCACCCGGACAAGGTGGACGCCCCGTCGGGCACGGCCGTGCGGACCGCCGAGCTCATCGGCGCGGCCCGGGAGGCGGCCGGCGTGCCCGTCTCCCCGGACGCCACCGAGCACGACCCGGACGGCGCGCGCGGCGCCGTCGTCCACGGCGTGCACGTGCACGCGGTGCGCCTGCGTGGCCTGGAGGCGCACCAGGAGGTGCTGCTGGGCGGGCCGGGCGAGCAGCTCGTGGTCCGGCACGACGCGTTCGACCGCGGCGCCTACATGCCCGGCGTCGTCCTCGGCCTGCGGACCGTGGCCTCCCGCCCGGGTCTGACCTACGGACTGGACGGATACCTGGACCTTGGCTGAGCCCTCCCGCACTCCCGACGACGGCGCCGTGGGCCCGACCGAGCCCGCCGCCCGTGCCCGCCGCTCGACCGTGATGAGCAAGGTGTGGGTCGGCTTCGTCTGCCTGCTCGTGCTGCTGTTCGCCGGGTTCGCCCTCAACGCGTCCGTCGCGCTGGTGCGCGCCCCGCAGCCGCTGGCCAAGGCGATCGGCGTGGGCGTCATCCTCGTGGTGCTGGTGACCGTGGCCGTCCTGGCCCGCGAGGTGTGGTTCGGCCGCCAGACCGAACGCCTGGCGGACCAGCTCGAGGCCGAGGGCGGGCTGCCGGAGGACGACCTGCCGCGCTCGCCGGGCGGCCGGATCGACCGGGAGGCCGCCGACGCCCAGTTCGAGCTGTACCGCGTGGAGGCCGAGGCCGCACCACGCGACTGGCGCGCCCGCTACCGCCTCGCCCTGGCCTACGACGCCTCGGGCGACCGCCGCCGCGCCCGCGAGGCGGCCCGGGAGGCCGTCCGCCTGCACCGCGCCGGCTGACGCTACCCACGCGTCGCTCAGCGCCCCCCGACGGCCCGTTCCCGTTCCTCACCCGCCCGGGAGAGCCGGGCCATCACGGCCTCGAGCGGACCCCGTCGGCCGCTGAGCTCGGCGGCCAGCCCGGCCGCGAGGCTCAGCACGACGAGGGCGGCGAGCAGCGCCCCGTCGGCCGGGTCGAGTCCGGTCGCGTCCACGAGCGCGAGCACCACGAGGTGCCCCACGTAGAGCGTGAGCGGGATGCGCCCCGCACCCACGAGCGGGCGCAGCGCGGCGTGCCCGACCAGCGGCCGGGCCAGCAGGCAGGTGCCCAGCACGGCGCCGGCCCAGCCCGCCGCGAGCACGGCGGCCACCACGGACCCGGAGTGCGGGGTCGGCAGGGCGAGCCACAGCGGATCCGGGATCAGCAGCGTGAGCCGCGGCTCGCCCGTGCGCAGCGTGAGCGCCGTCTCGGCCGGGTCCGTGCCGATCGCCGCGGCGACGCGCTCGAGCGTGCCCGGGGCCCGCAGCACCGCCGCGCCGACGACGCCGGCCGCCGCCCACGCCGCGGCCCCGCCGCCGAGGATCCCGGCGGCCACGCGGGGCCGGTCCAGCGGCAGCCGCCCCAGGGCCAGCCCCAGCACGAGGAACGCGCCCCAGGACAGGACGGGGTAGTAGCCCGTGACCGTGAGATCGGCCAGCAGCAGCCCGGGACGCAGCAGGTCTGCGGGGCCGGGGGAGAGCCAGAGCCGCCCGCCCACGAAGAACTCCTGGCGCCCCACGGCGGACTGCGCGGCCGCGACCACCGCGAACACCAGCACCGGCCCGAGCACGAGCCACGCCCCCGCGATCAGGCCCAGGGCGCGGGCGCGCAGGCCCAGCAGGGGCAGCGCGAGCAGGAAGAGCAGGGCGTAGTGGCACAGGATGACGGCCACGGGGACGCCGAGCGTCCCGCACGCGAGCCCGAGCACGAACAGCAGGCCCGCGCGTCGGGCGATCCGGCGGCGCAGCGCCGCGCGCCGGACCCCGGTGGCCGGCGTCGCGCCCCCCGTGGACAGGGCCAGCCCGACTCCGGCCAGCAGGACGAACAGCACCGAGGCGCGTCCGGCGAACCACAGGAACGCCGGGTGCGGCGCCCCGTCCGCCGTCGCCGGGTCGACGACGTGGACGGTGATCATGCCGAGCAGGGCGATCCCGCGGGCCGCGTCGACGCCGGGCAGCCGGCGACGCGCGGGCCGGTCCGGGCGGACGGCGGCGGGGGGCAGGGCGGGACGCAGGGCGGGCTCCTCTCGGGTCGCCGCGCGTCGCGGAGGGGCCACGGACGGCGCGGGCCCCCAGTCTCGCAGGTAGGGTGGGGCCCATGAGTGCCGTCCGTTCCGCCGTCATCCCCTCCGAGCTGCTCTTCGGCACGGTCGTGCCCGCCATGGTCACCCCCATGACGGACGAGGGCGCCGTGGACCTCGAGGCGGCCGCCGCGCTGGCCGAGCACCTGGTGGACCGTGGGGCCGACGGCCTCGTGGTCACCGGCACCACCGGCGAGACCTCCACGCTCACGGACGAGGAGAACGTGGCGATGTTCCGCACCGTCGTCGAGGCCGTGGGGGACCGCGCCCGGGTCGTGGCCGGCACCGGCACCAACGACACGGCGCACACCCTCGAGCTGTCCCGCCGCGCGGCCGAGACGGGCGTGGACGGGCTGCTGCTCGTCACCCCGTACTACAACAAGCCCAACCAGGCCGGCATCCGCGCGCACTTCGAGGCCGTGGCCGACGGCGTGGACCTGCCGATCATGCTCTACGACATCCCGGGCCGCTCCGTGATGCCGATCGAGCCCGCGACGATCATCGCGCTCGCGCAGCACCCCAACATCCGTGCGCTCAAGGACGCGAAGGGGGACCTGCAGTCCACCACCACCGTCCTGGCGCACACGGACCTCGACCTCTATTCCGGCGACGACGGCGCGACCCTGCCGCTCATGGCGCTCGGCGCCGTCGGGGTCGTCTCGGTGGCCGCGCACGCGGCGCCCGAGCTGTACCGCCAGCTCGTGGACGCCGTCCACGCCGGCGACCTGGCCGGTGCCCGTGATCACCACTTCGCGCTGGACCCCGTCCAGCGCGGCATCATGACCCACGTCCAGGGCGTGGTGGCCGCGAAGGCCGTCCTCGCCGCCCAGGGCGTCATCCCGTCCGCAGCCGTGCGGCTGCCCCTCGTCCAGGCCACGCCGGACGAGCTCTCCGTCATCCGAGCCGACCTCGCGGAGGCCGGCATCACCTTCTAGAAGGGACCCGTTCCATGACCGCAGGCACCCGCCTGTCCACCCCGCCCAAGCTCAAGCGGGGCACCTGCCGCATCGTCCAGCTGGGCGGCCTCGAGGAGGTCGGCCGCAACATGGTCACCTTCGAGATCGACGGCAAGATCCTCATCGTCGACTGCGGCGTCCTCTTCCCCGAGGAGCACCAGCCCGGCGTCGACCTGATCCTGCCGGACTTCGACTACATCCGGGACCGGGTGGACGACGTCGTCGGCATCGTCCTGACCCACGGCCACGAGGACCACATCGGCGCCGTGCCGTACCTGCTGCGCCTGCGCGACGACATCCCCGTGATCGGCTCCAAGCTGACGCTCGCCCTGATCGAGGCCAAGCTCGAGGAGCACCGGATCAAGCCGCGCACCCGCGTGGTCAAGGAAGACGACATCGTCGAGTTCGGCCCGTTCGAGTGCGAGTTCGTGGCCGTGAACCACTCGATCCCGGACGCGCTCGCCGTCGCCATCCACACGGACGCCGGCACCATCCTGCACACCGGCGACTTCAAGATGGACCAGCTGCCGCTCGACGGCCGCATCACGGACCTGCGCGCCTTCGCCCGTCTCGGCGAGGAGGGCGTGGACCTGTTCATGACCGACTCCACGAACGCCGAGGTCCCGGGGTTCACCACCACGGAGGCGGAGATCGGCCCCACCCTCGAGCGCTACTTCGCCACGGCGAAGCGCCGCATCGTGGTGGCCTCGTTCTCCTCCCACGTGCACCGCGTCCAGCAGGTCCTCGACGCCGCCCACAAGCACGGTCGCAAGGTGGCCTTCGGCGGGCGCTCCATGATCCGCAACATGACCATCGCGGCGAAGCTCGGCTACCTCAACGTGCCGAACGGGATCCTCGTGGACATCCGCAAGGTGGACAAGTACCGCGACGACGAGATCGTGCTCATGGTCACCGGCTCGCAGGGCGAGCCGATGGCGGCCCTGTCCCGCATGGCCAACGGGGACCATCAGGTGCAGCTGGAGGAGGGCGACCTCGTCGTGCTGGCCTCCTCGCTGATCCCGGGCAACGAGAACTCCGTGTTCCGCGTGATCAACGGGCTCATGAAGCTCGGCGCGACCGTGGTGCACAAGGGCATGGCCAAGGTGCACGTCTCCGGTCACGCCTCCGAGGGTGAGCTGCTGTACTGCTACAACATCGTCGAGCCCGAGTTCGTGATGCCGGTGCACGGCGAGACCCGCCACCTGATCGCCAACGGCCGGATCGCGGAGAAGACCGGCGTGCCGGCCGAGAACGTCATCCTGGCCGGCAACGGCACCGTGGTGGACATGACCGACGGCCTCGTGAAGGTCGTCGGCGAGGTGGAGTGCGGCTACGTGTACGTGGACGGCTCCTCCGTGGGCGAGATCTCCGACTCGGACCTCAAGGACCGCCGTGTCCTGGGCGAGGAGGGCTTCATCTCGATCATCACCGTGGTCAACCGGCAGACCGGCACGATCGTGTCCGGCCCGGACGTCCACGCCCGCGGCGTCGCCGAGGACGAGAAGGTGTTCGAGGAGATCAAGCCGAAGATCGTCCGGGCGCTCGAGGAGGCCGTGCAGTCCAGCAAGGACCACACCGCCCACCAGCTCCAGCAGGTGGTCCGCCGGACCGTCGGCACGTGGGTCAACCGCAAGCTGCGCCGCCGCCCGATGATCATCCCGGTGGTCCTGGAGGCCTGACCCCTCCGGGTCGCCATGCCTGCCGTGTCCGCGGTTCGCGGTAGTTTGGTGGGCATGGCGACCCGTACTTCCCCCACGCGTTCGTCGTCCTCCTCCGCCACGTCCCGCTCCGGCTCCGCCGGACGCCGAGGCTCCGGACGGAAGGGGTCGACCGCGACCGTCCCCGAGGCCGACCGGCCCGCCGCGCCCCTGCGCGCCCTGCACACCCTGTGGATGGGGTTGGCCACACCGGTCGGCGCGGGCTTCCGCAAGCTCGGCCCGGACGTGCGCATCGACCGCGAGGAACGCCGTGACGGCACCGGCCTGCTCCTGCTGCTGCTCGCCGCGCTGATCGCGGCCGTGGAGTGGTGGGGCCTGCGCGGCACCGCCGTCGGCCGCGTGGTGCACGGGGTGGTGGGCGGCACCGTCGGGTGGTTCGCCCTCCTGGTGCCGATCGCGCTGCTCGTCGTGGCCGTGCGCTGCTTCCGCCACGCCACGGACCATCGCGCCAACGGGCGCATCATCATCGGCCTGCTCATGGCCACCGTCGCGGGCTCCGGCATCGCCCACCTCGTGGGCGGCGTGCCCTCGGCCGCCGAGGCCTTCGAGGACATGCTCGGCGCCGGGGGCATGGTCGGCTACCTGGCGACGGCGCCGCTGGCCTCCCTGCTGACACCCGTGCCCGTCTGGGTCCTCATGATCCTGCTGGCCTTCTTCTCGGTGCTCGTGCTCACCGCGACGCCCGTCGGCTCGATCCCGCAGCGGATCGCGGGCGGCTACGACTGGCTCACGGGCCAGGACCCCGAGGGCGCCTCCGAGCAGCGGGCCGCCCGCCGTGCCGAGCGGCGCCGGGCCCGGGAGGAGCGCCGCGAGGCCGAGGACCTCGCCGCCCCGCTCTCCGTGGACGCGGAGACCGGGCGCACCCACCCGGACCACGACCAGTCCTACCTGGACGGCCCGGCCGCCGGCGCCCACGCCGCCGGGGCCTCCCGCCCCGGCCTGTTCGCGCGCCTGTTCGGCGGGCGCCGGGCACGCGAGGAGCAGGCCGCCGACGCCGCCCCGGAGCACACCGCCAGCACCGCCTACGACTCCCCGGTGATCCACGAGGCCGAGGCCGGCTCCCACGCCGCCCCCGAGGCGGAGACCACCCAGGTCCTGCCCCGGCCCGCCCCCCGGCGAGCCGCTCGCGGGGAGCAGGGCGTGTTCGACGCCGAGCAGGCCGCCGCGGACGCGCGGGATGCGGGCCGGGACGCCTCGGACGACTTCGACCCGTGGGTGGACGAGGACGACGCGCCCGAGGACGCGGACGCCGAGCCGCAGCCGCCCGCCGGAGTGCGCCGGCCCACGGCCGCGGACCGTGCCCTCGAGCAGGTCCGCGAGCACGCCCGCGCCCAGCGCGGGGCCGCCGCCCCGGCCGCCGCAGCCCCGGAGGAGGACGCGGGGGAGGACACCCCGTTCGCCCTGGACGACGCCCCACGTCAGGGCTCCGGGGCCGCCGCGCCGTCGTCGTCCTCCGCCGTGCCCGCCCGCACCCCCGCACCGGTGCCGCCGGTGACCGCCGAGCCGGCCCGCGGCACCCAGTCCGAGCTGGGCGGGGACGTGTCCTACACGCTGCCGCAGTCGGCCCTGCTCCCGGCCGGGCCCCAGCCGAAGGAGCGCTCCGAGGCCAACGACCGGGTCGTCGCCGCGCTGACCACCACGTTCACCGAGTTCAAGGTGGACGCCCAGGTCACCGGGTTCTCCCGCGGGCCGACGGTGACGCGGTACGAGGTCGAGGTCGCCCCCGGCACCAAGGTGGAGAAGGTGACGGCGCTGGAGAAGAACATCGCGTACGCGGTGGCCTCCTCGGACGTGCGGATCCTCAGCCCCATCCCGGGCAAGCGCGCGATCGGCATCGAGATCCCCAACACGGACAAGGAGGTCGTGGCCCTCGGCGACGTCCTGCGCTCGCAGGCCGCCCAGCGCACCGACCACCCGATGGTGATGGGCGTCGGCAAGGACGTGGAGGGCGGCTACGTGGTGGCCAACCTCGCGAAGATGCCCCACATGCTCGTGGCGGGCGCCACCGGCGCCGGCAAGTCCTCGTTCGTGAATTCGATGATCACCTCGATCCTCATGCGCTCCACCCCGGACGAGGTGCGCATGGTGATGGTGGACCCCAAGCGCGTCGAGCTCACCGCGTACGAGGGCGTGCCCCACCTGGTCACCCCGATCATCACGAGCCCGAAGAAGGCGGCCGAGGCGCTGCAGTGGGTCGTCAAGGAGATGGACACCCGCTACGACGACCTCGCGGCGTTCGGCTACAAGCACGTGGACGACTTCAACAAGGCCGTCCGGGCCGGCCAGGTGAAGCTGCCGCCGGACTCCAAGCGCGTGCTGCGCCCGTACCCGTACCTGCTGGTCATCGTGGATGAGCTCGCGGACCTGATGATGGTCGCCCCGCGCGACGTCGAGGACGCGATCGTGCGCATCACCCAGCTGGCCCGTGCGGCCGGCATCCACCTCGTGCTCGCCACGCAGCGGCCGTCCGTGGACGTGGTCACGGGCCTGATCAAGGCCAACGTGCCCTCGCGCATGGCGTTCGCGACGTCGTCGGTCACGGACTCGCGCGTGGTCCTGGACCAGCCCGGCGCGGAGAAGCTGCTCGGCCAGGGCGACGCCCTGTTCCTGCCGATGGGCAAGTCCAAGCCCATGCGCGTGCAGGGGGCGTGGGTCAACGAGTCCGAGATCCACGCCGTCGTGGAGCACGTGAAGTCGCAGATGCAGGTCCAGTACCGCGAGGACGTGATCCCCGAGAAGACCGAGAAGGTCATCGACGAGGACATCGGCGACGATCTGGACCTGCTCCTGCAGGCCGTCGAACTCGTGGTCACCACGCAGTTCGGCTCCACGTCCATGCTGCAGCGCAAGCTGCGGGTGGGCTTCGCGAAGGCCGGCCGCCTCATGGACCTCATGGAGTCCCGCGGCGTCGTGGGCCCCTCCGAGGGCTCCAAGGCCCGCGACGTGCTGGTCAAGCCCGACGACCTCGCGGACGTGCTCGCCACCATCTCCGGAGACACCCCGCCCTCGGCCACCTCCGGCGACGGCGACGCCTCGGCGTCGGCCGGTCCGCGCGACCTGGTGCAGGAGGATCTGGACTCGCGCCCGGCCGCCGTGGACTGGAACGATGAGGACGACGACGAGGGATCGGAGGACGCGTGGCAGCTGACGGGCAGATGAGCACGGCGGGTGGGGCGCAGCACGTGTCCGCCTGGAACCTGCCGAACATCCTGACCTCGGTGCGCATCCTGATGGTGCCCTTCTTCGCCTGGGCGCTGTGGGCCGGCGGGCCGTGGGGCGGCGACTCGCTCGTCGCCCGCTGGGTCGCGCTGGCGCTGTTCGCGGCGGCCATGTACACCGACAAGCTCGACGGGGACATCGCCCGCGCCCGCGGGTTGATCACCGACTTCGGCAAGATCGCGGACCCCATCGCGGACAAGCTGCTCACGGGCACGGCCCTCGTGCTGTTCTCCCTGCTGGGCGAGCTGTGGTGGTGGGTGACCATCGTGATCCTGGTGCGCGAATGGGGCATCACCCTGATGCGCTTCGTGGTGATCCGCTACGGCGTGATGCCGGCCGGCCGCGGCGGCAAGCTCAAGACCGTGCTGCAGACCGTGGGCATCGGCCTGCTGCTCCTGCCCCTGGCCCCGCTCGTGGGCGGCTGGTGGCCGTGGGCCGGATGGGTGGTCATCGGGGCCGCCACCGTGCTGACGGTGCTGACCGGCCTGGAGTACGTCAAGGACGCGTGGGTCCTGCGGCGGGACGCGCTCGCCGCCCAGCGGGGGGCCTGAGGCGATGACCATGGCGGCGGCCCGGGACGTGGTGCACGCGCTCGCGGACGCGGGCCTCACGGTGGCGACGGGGGAGTCCCTCACCGCCGGTCTGGTGGCCGCGCGCCTGGCCGACGTCCCCGGGGCGTCGGCCGTGCTGCACGGGGGCGTGGTGGCCTACCAGAACGCCGTGAAGACCGGCCTGCTGGGTGTGCCGGAGGACCTGCTCGCGCGGGTCGGGGCGGTGGACGCGGACGTGGCCCGGCGGATGGCCCTCGGCGCCCGGGCGGCCCTGGGCGCCGACGTCGGTGTGGCCACCACGGGCGTCGCCGGGCCCGAGCCGCACCAGGGCCAGCCGGTGGGCACCGTGTGGCTCGGCCTGGCCGTGCCCGACGCGGACGCGAGCGCGCTGGACGTGTTCGGCGGCGAGCGCGACGGCGCGGCCACCGCGATCCTCCTCCGGCTCGACGGCGACCGGGCCGCGATCCGGGAGGCCACCGTCGCCGCGGCGCTGCAGGCCCTGACGCGCCTGCTCGCCGGCCGCGGCCACTGAGGCTGCATGGGGGCGCCGACCGACCCGCCTCGGCGCCCCGTCCCTGGTGCCGGCCCGCCCCGCCGCGTAGGTTCGGCGCGATGGAGACCGCATCGCCTCCCACCCCGCCCGAGCATGCGCCGCAGGACGGCGACGACGCCCCGGGCCCCCGCGTCATCGGCCTCGTGGCCGACCCGGGCACCCCGTGGGCCCTCGTGCGCCGCATCGCCGGGGATGTCGAGGACCGGCTCGACGACCGCCTGCCGCAGCCCGGCGGCTGGCGGGTCGAGACACGGCAGGAGTCGCTGCCGGTCGGTGCGACCGGGGGCATGGTCCTGGAGGAGCCGGTCCGCTCACTCGCGGACGGGCGGGGATGGGACACGGTGGTCGCCGTCGTCGACCTGCCCCGGTTCGACGACCGGCGCGGCGTGGTGGCGGACGTCGTGCCGCAGCTGCGGGTCGGCGTCGTGTGCGTCCCGGCGCTGGGGGTCATCACCCCGGCCCGCCGGCTGCGGGAGACGGTGCTGCGGATCGTCGAGCACATCGACACCGCCCCGCACGTGGACCCGCCGGACGGGGAGCTGGACGTGCAGTCCTCCGACGAGTCCGGCGAGGTGGAGGAGGACGGCGGCCGGTCCCCGGCGGACGAGCCTCCCGAGCCCGACACGGCCGCGCTGCGGGGCATCGCCCCACTGGGCGACGTCGACGCGGACGTGACCACGACCACCGGGATGGGCGGCGGGTCCCGGCGCACGTCCACGGTGTACGTGAAGGGCTGGACGGGCACGCTGCGCCTGCTGGCCGGGATGGTGATGGCCAACCGGCCGCTGCTCATGCCGCGGGACATGACGTTCACGATCGCCTCGGCCAGCGCGGCCGGTGCCTACGGCGTGTTCTTCGGCTCCATCTGGGTGCTCTCCAGCGTGATGTCCCCGGTGCGGCTCGCGGCGGTCAGCGTGCTGTCCGTGGTGCTGCTGGTGGCGTGGCTGGTCACCACGAACGGCCTGTGGACGCACGGTGCGACCCACCGGCACAGCTCGCGGCTGGACAACCTCTCCACCGTGCTCACCGTCGGTCTGGCCTGCACCGTGGTCTACGTCCTGCTCTTCGTCACGCTGCTGCTGGTCGCGCTCATGATCATCCCCGTGGAGTATCTGGAGGAGGAGCTCGACCAGCCCGGCGGCGTGGGCGACTACGTGCGGCTCGTGTGGCTCGCGGCGTCGATGGGCACGATGGCCGGAGCCGTCGGCTCGAGCCTGGACGACTCCGACCGCATCCGGAACGCCACCTACTCCCTGCGGGAACGGCATCGGCGCTCGGAGCGGCACGAGGGCGACGGGGCCGCCGAGGGCCCGACGGCGGGGGAGACCATGTCTCGGGAATGAACGCGACCCCGCCCGACGTTGAATGTAACGAGTCAAGAAGAGTGCCTCGCGGGATCAGGCTCGCGGCCCGGCGCCCTTCAGGAAAAGTCCAGGAGCAGGCGATAGACATGATGCGACATCCCGTCCATTCCCACGGAATCACGCGCTGGGTCGATGACCAGCCCCGTCCCCGCGCGGCCGCCCCCGACATCAAGGAGCGCAGCATGCCCCTCCTCCGCCACGAGATCGGCGACGTCCTGCGCGACGTCCGGCAGCTCCAGGGCCGCACCCTGCGCGAGGTCTCGCACGACGCCCGTGTCTCGCTCGGCTACCTGTCGGAGGTGGAGCGCGGCCAGAAGGAGGCCTCCTCCGAGTTGCTGGCCTCGATCTGCCAGGCGCTGGACATCCCGCTGTCCTACCTGCTGCGGGAGGTCTCGGACCGGCTCGTGGAGCAGGAGGGCATGGTCGTCCCGGACACCCTGCCGGACGATCTCACGGACCCCAGCCTGGGCTCGCTGGCCGGCCGCTGACCCCGCCACCCCCACGGCGCGGGCGCCCCGTCTCGGGGCGCCCGCGCCGTCTGCGTCCCCGTCCCCGCGACCGACCACAGAGAGGACCGCCCGTGCGCGAGAGCGAGTTCCGCCGACTGATGGACGAGGAGTTCGGCCCCGCCCGGGCCGGCCTCGTGGCCGACTCCCTGCACCTGCCCGGCCTGGACACCACCGCGACGGCGGCGCTCGCCGCCGGCGTGGACCCGCGGCGGGTCTGGCTGGCGGTCTGCGACCTGCATGAGATCCCGCAGGAGCGGCGTCTCGGTCGGGACGTGCCGCCGAAACGCTGACGCCGCGACGCGCTGGCGGGGCACTGCCCCTGTTCGAACACGTGTTCGAAGAATGCGGTAGAGTCCTGCACAGCAGTGCGACGGGGTGATCTCGTGCACAGGCGGGGCCGGCCACGCTTATCGTGTCCGCCGCCCCCCGTAGATTCACGGACATGACCGAGGCGGGCGCTCCAGCGTCCGCGGCAGCACCACCAGAGCTAGGGGTGAAGGATGAGCAAGGTGACGGATCGCGAGAAGGCCCTCGAGGCCGCTCTCGCCCAGATCGACAAGCAGTTCGGCAAGGGTTCCGTCATGCGGCTGGGGGACCAGACCCAGGCACCCGTCGAGGTCATCCCCACGGGCTCGGTGGCCATGGACGTGGCCCTGGGCATCGGCGGCCTGCCGCGCGGCCGCGTGGTGGAGATCTACGGCCCGGAGTCCTCGGGCAAGACCACCCTGGCCCTGCACGCGGTGGCCAACGCGCAGCGCAACGGCGGCATCGCGGCCTTCATCGACGCGGAGCACGCCCTGGACCCGGTCTACGCCCGCCAGCTCGGGGTGGACACGGACGCCCTGCTGGTCAGCCAGCCGGACACCGGCGAGCAGGCCCTGGAGATCATGGACATGCTCGTCTCCTCGGGCACCCTGGACATCGTCGTCATCGACTCCGTGGCCGCGCTGACCCCGCGCGCCGAGATCGAGGGCGAGATGGGCGACTCCCACGTCGGCCTGCAGGCCCGCCTCATGTCCCAGGCGCTGCGCAAGGTGACCGGCCGCCTGCACCAGACCAAGACCACGGCCATCTTCATCAACCAGCTGCGCGAGAAGATCGGCGTGTTCTTCGGCTCCCCGGAGACCACCACGGGCGGCAAGGCGCTCAAGTTCTATGCGTCCGTGCGCATCGACGTCCGCCGCATCGAGACCCTCAAGGAGGCCGGCAACCCCGTCGGCAACCGCACCCGCGTGAAGATCGTCAAGAACAAGATGGCCCCGCCCTTCAAGCAGGCCGAGTTCGACATCCTCTACGGGGTCGGCATCTCCCGCGAGGGCGGCCTGATCGACATGGGTGTCGAGGAGGGCATCGTCAAGAAGTCCGGCGCGTGGTTCACCTATGACGGGGACCAGCTCGGGCAGGGCAAGGAGAACGCCCGTCGCTTCCTCAAGGACAACCCGGACCTCGCCAACGAGATCGAGGAGCGCATCCTCACGAAGCTCGGCATCGGCGTGGCCCCGGAGGCCGAGGACGACGAGGCCCCGGCCCTGACCGCGGTTCCGGGGGACACCGCGGCCGGATGACCCGATCGCGCCGGAACGTCGGAGGCGGGGCCGCCCACCGGTCGGAGACGACCGGCCGGAGCGGCTCCGCTCCCGGTGCGTCCGCGTTCGACGACGCCCGGGACTCGGACGTGGGCCGGATGTGGCTCGATCTGGCCGGCGCACCGGAGCCGACGTCGTCCGACGCGGACGCCACGGAGGCCGCGCGGAACGCCGTGCCCGCGCACGATGCCGGGACCCCCGCGGGGGACGTCCCGGATCCCGCCCCCGGCGTGGCACCGGATCTCGGGGCCCTGCTGACTCGCGCGAGCGACCTGCCCAGCCCCGCGCCCGGCGCCGGGCCCCGGACGCTGCCCTGGTCCGGGCGCGAGGACACCCGGGCGGACACCGAGCGCCGGGGCCGACAGCGGGCCACCACGCCCCCGCGGCGTGGCCGTCCTCGCGACGAGGGACGCCCGGCCGTGGATCCCCGCCCCGCCGTCGAGACCGACCGCCCCCGACGTCGCCCCGGCCCGGCGCCCCTGCCCACCGCACCGCGTGAGCGCGAGGAGGCCGCACGCGAGGTCGTCCTGCGCCAGCTCGCCCTGGGCCCCCGCTCCCGCGGCCAGCTCGAACGCAAGCTCGCCGAGCGCCAGGCCGAGCCCGAGCTGATCGAGCGCGTCCTCGACCGCTTCGAGGAGGTGCGCCTCGTGGACGACGCCGCCTTCGCCGAGGTCTGGGTCCGCAGCCGTCACCGAAGCAAGGGCCTGGCGCGCCGTGCCCTCGGGCACGAGCTCCAGCAGAAGGGCGTGGACCGGGAGATCGCCGCCGAGGCGCTCGAGGCCATCGACGGCGAGGACGAACGGGCCGCCGCCCTCGACCTCGTGCGCCGACGGCTGCGGGGCCGCACCGTCCCCGGCGGTGCCTCGCCGGAGGCCCGGGCCGAGCGGGACAAGGTGACCCGCCGCCTCGTCGGCATGCTGGGACGCAAGGGCTACGGCGGCGGCCTCGCGTTCGCCGTCGTGAAGGAGGTCCTCGCCGAGCACGAGGAGTGAGCGGACCCGGGCCGCGCCCGGAGTTCCTAGAATGGTGCGGTGACTCTGACGGACCCCACCCCCCGCACCACCCCGCTCGCGCAGGACGGCGCCGCCGCGCGCCCGCACGAGGGCCTGACCTATGAGGTCCGCACCTTCGGCTGCCAGATGAACGTGCACGACTCCGAGCGCATCTCCGGCCTGCTCGAGTCCACCGGCTACGCCCCGGTCGCCGAGGACGCCCAGGCCGACCTCGTGGTCTTCAACACGTGCGCGGTCCGCGAGAACGCGGACAACCGCCTGTACGGCAACCTCGGCAACCTGCGCGCGGTGAAGGACGCGCACCCGGGCATGCAGATCGCCGTCGGCGGGTGCCTCGCCCAGAAGGACCAGGCCGCCATCCAGCGCAGGGCCCCGTGGGTGGACGTCGTCTTCGGCACCCACAACATCGGCTCCCTGCCCGTGCTGCTGGAGCGCTCCCGCCACAACGCCGAGGCCGAGATCGAGATCCTCGAGTCGCTCGAGGTGTTCCCCTCCACCCTGCCCACCAAGCGCGACTCCACCCACTCCGGCTGGGTGTCCATCTCCGTGGGCTGCAACAACACGTGCACGTTCTGCATCGTCCCGTCGCTGCGCGGCAAGGAGAAGGACCGCCGCCCCGGGGAGATCCTCGCCGAGGTGCAGGCGCTCGTCGACGCCGGCGCCGTCGAGGTCACGCTGCTGGGCCAGAACGTGAACACCTACGGCGTCGAGTTCGGCGACCGCGGCGCGTTCGCCAAGCTGCTGCGCGCGTGCGGGGAGATCGAGGGCCTCGAACGCGTCCGCTTCACCAGCCCCCACCCGGCCGCGTTCACGGACGACGTCATCGACGCGATGGCCGAGACCCCCAACGTCATGCCGCAGCTGCACATGCCCCTGCAGTCGGGCTCGGACAAGGTGCTCAAGGACATGCGCCGCTCCTACCGGTCCGCGAAGTTCCTGCGGATCCTGGAGAAGGTGCGCGAGCGCATCCCGCACGCCGCCATCACCACGGACATCATCGTCGGCTTCCCCGGGGAGACCGAGGAGGACTTCGCCGAGACGATGCGGGT
This sequence comes from Micrococcus sp. UYEF5, assembly GCF_040546065.1. NCBI lineage: Bacteria > Bacillati > Actinomycetota > Actinomycetes > Micrococcales > Micrococcaceae > Micrococcus > Micrococcus sp. UYEF5. Next base: position 364,014 of record NZ_JBEPNB010000001.1, on the reverse strand, counting down.
GGTCGAGGCCTCCCGCTTCTCTTCCGCGTTCACCTTCCAGTACTCCATCCGCCCGGGGACCCCGGCCGGGGAGATGGACCACCAGGTGCCCAAGGCCGTCGTCCAGGAGCGCTTCGAGCGCCTCGTGGCCCTGCAGGACCGGATCTCGGCCGAGGAGATGGCCACGCTCGTCGGCACCCGCCAGGAGCTGCTCGTCACCGCCGACTCCGGCTCCAAGGCCGCGGAGCGCGGCCGCCTGTCCGGGCGCGCACCCGACAACCGGCTCGTGCACTTCTCCGTGCCCGCCGGCGCCGAGACCCCCCGCCCCGGCGACTTCGTCACCGTGACGGTCACCGAGGCCCACCCGTTCTTCGCCGTCGCCGACCCGACCGCACAGGACTACGTCCTGCGCCGCTCCCGCGCCGGCGACGCGTGGGACCGCGCCCAGGCCGAATCGTGCGGCGCGCCCGCCCCCGGCACGGCGGGCGGCTCCGGTGCCACGAGCCTCGGCATGCCGACCCTGCGCCCGCGGTCCTGATGCCCGCCGCCGCGGCCCGGCCGCCCGTCGTCGCCGTCGTCGGGGCGACGGCGACGGGCAAGTCCGCCCTCGCCGTCGCCCTGGCGCACGCGCTGGACGGCGAGGTGGTCAACGGGGACGCCCTGCAGTTCTACCGGGGGATGGACGTGGGCACGGCGAAGGTCACCCCGGCTGAACGCGAGGGTGTCCCGCACCATCTGCTGGACGTGCTCGACGTCGGCCAGGAGGCCTCGGTGGCGGCCTTCCAGTCCGCGGCCCGCGACCTGTTCGACCAGATCCGCGCGCGGGACCGGACCCCGATCCTCGTGGGCGGCTCCGGGCTGTACGTGCGGGCGGCGCTGGACGTGCTCGACTTCCCGCCCACGGACCCGGCGCTGCGGGCCGAACTGGAGGCGCGCGCGCAGCGGGAGGGCCTGGCCGGGCTGAGGGCCGAGCTGGCCGCCCTGGACCCGGTCTCGGCGGAGCGGCTGCAGGACGCCCGCCGCATCGTGCGCGCGCTGGAGGTGTGCCGGCTGACGGGCCGTCCGTTCTCCGCGTTCATGCCGGAGCGCACGTACGCCCCGGAGGTCGCCCCCGTGGTGCAGCTCGGCCTGCGCCTGGACCGGTCCGAGCTGCACCAGCGGATCGCGGCCCGGGTGGAGCGCATGCTGGCCGAGGGTCTGCTGGACGAGGTCCGCCGCCTCGACGTCCCCGGGCCGGAGGGGCTGCGGCAGGGACCGACCGCGTCTCGCGCGATCGGCTACGCCCAGATGCTCGCCGTCCTCGACGGCGAGCTCACCGAGGCGGAGGCGGCCGAGCAGACCGTCGTGGCCACGCGCCGGTTCGCCCGACGCCAGGAGACCTGGTTCCGGGCCGACCCACGCGTCGTCTGGCTCGACGCGCAGGGCGAGGACATCGTGGCGGAGGCGCTCGCCGTCGTCGCCGGGGACGCCACCTAGACTGGGCCCATGACCGAGCAGCCCGCGGCGCCCGCCGCCCAGGACCCCCTCCACGCGAGCGCGCCGCGCGTGCCGTTCACGAAGGGCCATGGCACGGGCAACGACTTCGTGCTGATCGCCGACCCGGACGGCAACACGCAGCTCGACGCCCAGCGCGTCGCACGGCTGGCTGACCGGCACCGGGGGGTCGGCGCCGACGGCGTCATCCGCGCCGTGCGCTCGGCACGCCTGCCGGAGGGTGAGGCGCTGCTCGCCGAGCACCCCGAGGCCGAGTGGTTCATGGACTACCGCAACGGCGACGGCTCGATCGCCGAGATGTGCGGCAACGGGGTGCGCGTCTTCGTGCACTTCCTGGTCGAGAAGGGCTTCGTGGACCTGGCCCCCGGCCGGGCGATCACCATCGGCACGCGCGCCGGCGTGAAGGCCGTGACCCGGCTCGAGCACGGCTACGCGATCGACATGGGCCCCTGGTCCTACCTCGACCCCGAGCTGGCGGAGGAGGCGGCGTCGGACTCGATGGTCCGCGCCCACGGCCTCACCGATCCGCGTCCGGCGCTGAGCGTGTCGCTGGGCAACCCCCACACCGTGGTCCCGCTGGCCTCCTTCGCCGACCTCCAGGGCCTGGACCTGGGCCGCGCCCCCGAGGTGGACCCCGCTCCGCCGCTCGGCACGAACGTCGAGTTCGTGGCCGCGCACGAGCCGCTCGTGCGCGAGGGCGTCGGCCGCGTGCGGATGCGCGTGCACGAGCGCGGGGTGGGCGAGACCCAGTCCTGCGGGACGGGCGCGTGCGCGGTGGCCGTGGCGATGCGCGCGTGGTCGGGCGACCAGGGCACCGACTCGTGGCTCGTCGAGGTGCCCGGCGGCGTGCTGGCCGTGGATGTCGTGCCGGGCCCGGAGGGGGCCGAGCACGTGGTCCTCTCGGGCCCGGCCGAGCTGGTCTTCGACGGCGAACTCACCGCCTGACCGCTGTCGTTCGGGAAACGGCAGGCCACGGACCGCTGTCGTTCGGGAAACGGCGCCTCAGCGCGCCCGCGCCACCCGCAGGATCCGGAAGCCCTTGACGCTGTCCGCCCGCTCCGCGGTGAACCGGCTGGGCGCGCGCTCCTCGAGCATCCGGCCGATCCACGGCAGCAGCGAGTCCGCGCCGAGGTTCTTCTGCACCACCAGCCAGGCCTCGCCGCCGGGGGCCAGGCGTGGCAGCCACCGCTCCAGCAGGGCGTGCAGTGCCGGCTTGCCGATCCGGATGGGCGGGTTGGACCAGATGAGGTCGAACTCCGCGCCCTCGGGGACGTCCTCCGGCCGCAGTGCCACGACGTTGCCGAGGCCCAGCGCTGCGGCGTTGTCGCGGGTCAGCTGCAGGGAGCGGTCGTTGACCTCGACGGCGGTCACCTCCGCCTCGGGCGACCGCAGCGCCAGCGTGAGGGCCATCGGTCCCCAGCCCGCGCCGACGTCGAGGAACCGGCCCGTCGCCGGCGGTGCGGGCACGGCCGAGAACAGGGCCGCGGTGCCCTTGTCCAGACCGTCCGGGGAGAAGATCCCGTTGGCCGTCTGGACCTCGACGTCGCGGCCGGCCAGGCGTGTCCGCAGGGTGCGGCGCCGCTCGGGCGCGGAGGGGTCGGCGTCGAAGTAGTGGGATGCGGAGCTCACGGCGACCATGGTAGCCAGCGGGTCGTCGCGGCCCTCAGCCCGACGCCGGCCCGGCCAGGTCCGCGAGGATCGCGCGCACTGCGTCGCGCCCGGCGCGGTTGGCCCCGACCGTGGACTGGGAGGGCCCGTAGCCGAGCAGGAACAGGCGCGGCTCGTCCAGGGCGCGCCCGCCCGCCACGCGGATGCCGCCGGCGGGCGTGCGCAGCCGCAGCGGAGCGAGGTGCCGGATCGCCGGCCGGAAGCCGGTGGCCCAGAGGATCACGTCCGCCGGTTCGAACGAGCCGTCGGGCATCCGCACCCCGTCCGGCTCGACGGCCATGAACATGGGGTGGCGCACCAGCACGCCTCGCGTCTCGGCCTCGCGTACCCAGGACGAGCGGTGCATCCCGGTCGCCCCGACCACGGAGCCCGGCGGCAGGCCCGCACGGGTCCGTTCGTCCACCCCGCGCACCGACTCGGCCAGGGCGCCGGGCGCGGCCGAGTCCTGCCACTGCGGCTCGCGGCGGGTCACCCACAGGGTGTCCGCGACCGTGGAGATCTCGGCCAGCAGCTGCGTCGCCGAGACGCCCATGCCCACGATCACCACCCGCTGCCCGGCGAACTCGTCCTTGGACACGTAGTCACGGGTGTGCAGCTGCCGGCCGCGGAACGAGCGCATCCCGGGCACCGAGGGCCACCGTGGGGACGTCCAGGTGCCGGTCGCGTTGACCACGAAGTCCGCCCGCCACGTGCCCGGCGCCCCGTCCGTGCGGACGAAGAACCCGCGCGCACGTCCCGGCTCGCCGATCCGCTCGACGCGCCTCACACGCACGGGCCGCCGGATCGGCAGGGCGAACCGTGCCTCGTAATCGGCGAAGTAGGCCGGCAGCAGGGTGTTGGCGTGCGCGGCCGGGTCGGCCGGCGGCACCGGGTCGCCGGGCAGCTCGTGGATGTGGTTGACGGTGGCCATCGTGAGCGAGTCCCAGCGGTGCTGCCACGCGCCGCCCGGGGCGGTCTCCGCGTCGAGCACCACGAACGTGCCGGGGGCGTCGTCGGGGACGCCGGCGGCGCCGTCGTCGTTCGGACCCAGCCCCACGAAACCGCGGCGGCGCAGGTGGTAGGCGGCGGACAGCCCCGCCTGGCCCGCGCCGATCACGACGACGGTCGCCCGGCCCGTCCGGCCGGGCCGCGGCGGGGCGGGGGAGGGGGACGCGGTCATGCCCGCAGGATACGTGCGCGTCGTCAGCGGACCGGGCGCCGGGGCCCCTGTCGCGCACGCGCGCCGCCCGGTACACTCGACGCCCATGTGGATCTTCCTGCGCTGACGCCCCCGCGTCGCTGCCCGCCCCCGCCCCCTCGCGCGCCCGCCTCGGATGAGGCCGTCGAGCGCGCCCCGGCACCTGATGGAGATCCCACCATGGACGATGTGGTCCGCCCCTGCACGCCCGCCGACGAGACCTCGTGGCTGCGGTGCTGCGTGCTCACCTTCCTCCCGCGAACGGAGCCGCCGCGAGATCGTCGCAGCGCGGCGCCGACCCCTGCCCACACGGCCGTGCGCGTCACCCGCCACGTCCGCCCCCTGCGGACAGCCGCCTAACGCGTCCGCGCACCCCTTTACCCTGAGACCATCGGGCCATCCGACCGCGGCGGCCCAGAGGAGACCATGACTGAGAAGAACCAGCACACCCCCGGCCCCCAGGGCGCCCACGGCTCCGAGGACGAGATCCAGGCCGTGATCGACCGCATCCTCGCGGCCGACGACGCCCGCCGGGCCTCCGAGCGCGAGGCGACCGGGCACGGCTCCGCGGACGGCGCCGCCGCCGAGCACCGGGACGCCCCCGACGCCGGCGCCCCGGACCGCTCCGGCGCGCTCGCGGGCCGCGCACTCGCCCTGGACGAGGGCGAGGACGGGCACACGGACGCCGACGGCGACCAGGACGAGCTCGCCGCGCGCCACTCCCTCAAGCGAGTGCAGGGCCTGTCCACCGAGCTCGAGGACATGACCGAGGTCGAGTACCGCCAGCTGCGCCTGGAGCGCGTGGTGCTGGCGGGCGTCTGGACCGAGGGCTCCGCGGAGGATGCGGAGAACTCCCTGCGGGAGCTCGCCGCGCTCGCCGAGACCGCGGGCTCGGAGGTGCTCGACGGCGTCATCCAGCGCCGCGCCACCCCGGACCCGGCCACGTTCCTCGGCAAGGGCAAGGCGCAGGAGCTCGCCGAGATCGTGGCGCTCTCCGGTGCGGACACCGTGGTGGTGGACTCCGAGCTCGCCCCGTCCCAGCGTCGCGCGCTGGAGGATGTGGTGCGGGTGAAGGTGATCGACCGGACCGCGCTGATCCTGGACATCTTCGCCCAGCACGCGAGTTCGCGTGAGGGCCGCGCCCAGGTCGAGCTCGCGCAGCTCGAGTACCTGCTGCCGCGCCTGCGCGGCTGGGGCGAGTCCATGTCCCGGCAGGCCGGCGGCCGTGCCGCCGCCGGCGAGGGCATCGGCTCCCGTGGCCCCGGCGAGACCAAGATCGAGCTGGACCGCCGCCGCATCCGCACCCGCATGGCGAAGCTGCGTCGGGACATCGCCGGGATGAAGCCGGCCCGCGAGGCCAAGCGCGCCAACCGTCGTCGCAACCGGGTGCCGTCCGTGGCGATCGCCGGGTACACCAACGCCGGGAAGTCCTCCCTGCTCAACCGCCTCACCCACGCCGGGGTGCTCGTGGAGAACGCCCTGTTCGCCACGCTGGACCCCACCGTGCGCAAGGCCATGACGCCGGACGGCATCGGCTACACCCTCTCGGACACGGTCGGCTTCGTGCGGAACCTGCCCACGCAGCTGGTCGAGGCGTTCCGCTCCACCCTCGAGGAGGTCGCGGACGCGGACGTCATCCTGCACGTCGTGGACGGCTCGCACCCGGACCCCGAGGGCCAGATCGCCGCGGTGCGCTCCGTGTTCGCGGAGGTGGACGCGCACCGGATCCCCGAGATCATCGTGCTGAACAAGGCGGACGCCGCGGACCCGGCCGTCATCGCCCGGATCCGGGCCAAGGAGCCCCACGCCGTGGTGGTCTCGGCGCGCACCGGCGAGGGCATCGACGAGCTCGAGCGCGCCATCGCGGCCACCATCCCGCGGCCTGACGTGCGGCTCGAACTGCTGATCCCGTTCACCCGGGGTGAGCTGGTCTCCCGCCTGCACTCGGCGGACGCGGAGATCCTGGCCGAGGGCTACGAGGAGGGCGGCACCCGCCTGTCCGTGCTGGTCCGTCAGGACATCGCGCCGGACTTCGCCGAGTTCGTCGTGGAGGCGGACGCGTTGTGAGCGGCGGGGCGGAGGAAGTCGGGGCAGGCGGCGCGCAGCCCCGCACGGAGCACGAGCGCGAGGCACTGCGCCTGCTGGACGCCGCGGTGCAGGCCACCGGCGGCCAGCACCGCGCGGGCCAGCGGGAGATGGTGCTGCAGGTGGCGCGCGCCCTCGAGTCGCGCCGCCACCTGCTCGTGCAGGCCGGCACCGGCACCGGCAAGTCCCTGGCCTACCTGATCCCCGCGATCCAGCACGCGATGACGCAGGAGGACCCCGTCGTCGTCGCCACGGCCACGCTCGCCCTGCAGGCCCAGATCATGAAGCGGGACGCCCCCCGGCTGGTCGAGGCGCTCAAGGACGAGCTGCCTCGCGAGCCCGTCGTCGCCCTGGTCAAGGGCCGCTCCAACTACCTCTGTCGCCACAAGGTGGACGGCGGCTACCCCGGGGATGAGGGCGAGGAGGCCCTCTTCACGGTCGCCGACGACGGCGGGGTGATCGGCTCCGCCACGGACGGCGCCGCCGGGCCCTCCTCCCTGTTGGGCAAGGAGGTCATGTACCTGCGGGCGTGGGCGGACCAGACCGAGACCGGGGACCGCGACGACCTCGAGGTCCCCGTCACCGACCGCGCGTGGCGGCAGGTCTCCGTCACCGCGGTCGACTGCCTCGGCGCGTCCCGCTGCCCCCAGGCCGAGGAGTGCTTCTCCGAGCGTGCCCGCGCGGACGCGGCGGACGCGGACGTCGTGGTCACCAACCACGCGATGCTCGCCATCAGCGCCTTCGAGGGCCTCGCGGTGCTGCCGGCGTACTCGGCCGTCGTCGTGGACGAGGCCCACGAGCTGCAGGACCGGGTGACCGGTGCGGTCACCGGGCAGCTGTCCGGGTCGATCGTGCACGGCGCGGCCACCTCGCTGCGCCGCCACACCACCGTGGCCGTGGAGGACCTGATCGAGGCCGGGGCGGCCCTGGACCGCGCGTTCACGGACACTCCGTCCGGTCTGATCGCCGCGGGCCCGGACGAGGTCCAGGAGCAGGCCCTCACCGGCGTCCTCACGGCCGCGCGCCAGTGCCTGTCCGACCTCGGCCAGGACAAGGACAAGGAGGCCGACGCCGACGGCGGACGGCAGATGGCGCGCTCGCGGATCCTCGAGGTCCTCGAGGTGGTGGAGCGCATGCTCGCCGCCCGGCCCGAGGCCGACTTCCCCGAGGTGCTGTGGGCCACCCGCCCCGGCCACTTCGAGCCCGGCGTGGGCTGGCAGCCGGGGGACGAGACCGACCCGCCCCAGCTCTACGTGGCCCCGCTCTCGGTGGCCGGCAAGCTGCGGGAGGGCCTGTTCGGCAAGGCGACGACGGTGCTCACCTCCGCCACGCTCACCGTGGGCTCGGGGGAGCGCCGGTTCGACTCGGTGGCCGGCGACGTGGGCCTGGCCGGCCCGGACGCCCCGAAGTTCGAGGCCCTCGACGTCGGCAGCCCCTTCGACTACCCGCGTCAGGGGGTGCTCTACGTGGCCCGGCACCTGCCCCGGCCCGGCCGGACGGCCTCGCCCGAGTCCCTGGATGAGCTCGAGGCGCTCCTGAGGGCGTCGCGGGGCGGGGCTCTCGGCCTGTTCTCCTCGCGCCGGGCGGCCGAGGACGCCGCCGCCGAGATGCGCCGTCGGCTCGGGCCGAAGACCACGATCCTGTGCCAGGGGGACGCGACCCTCTCCGCCCTCGTGCGCCAGTTCTCCGAGGAGCCGGACACGTCCCTGTTCGGGACCATGAGCCTGTGGCAGGGCGTGGACGTGCCGGGGAACTCGCTGCGGCTCGTGGTGATCGACCGCATCCCGTTCCCGCGGCCGGACGACCCGCTCTCCCAGGCCCGCACCCGGGACGTCGCCCGGCACGGCGGCAACGGGTTCATGCGGATCTCCGCCACGCATGCGGCCGTGCGCATGGCCCAGGGCGCCGGGCGCCTCGTGCGCTCCGTGACGGACCGCGGCGTGGTGGCCGTGCTGGACCCCCGCCTGGCCACCGAGCGGTACGGCGGCTACATCACCAGCGCCCTGCCGGACTTCTGGCGCACCACGGACCGCGACGTCGTCCGCGGGGTGCTGGCACGGCTCGCCTCGGGCGATTGACCTCGCTCGGCCTCGGGCCGTCGGCCCGGCCGGAGGGAGCGGGTCAGAGCGAACGCAGGACCGTGACGACCCGCCCCATCACGGTGGCGTGATCGCCGAGGATGGGCTCGTAGGCCGTGTTCTGGGGGAGGAGCCAGGTGTGCCCGTCGCGGCGGCGGAAGGTCTTCACGGTGGCCTCGTCGTCGAGGAGGGCCGCGACGATGTCGCCATTCTCCGCCGTGTCCTGCCGGCGCACCACCACCCAGTCGCCGTCGCAGATCGCGGCGTCCACCATCGAGTCGCCCGTGACGCGCAGCATGAACAGCTCGCCCTCGCCCGTGAGGCGTCGCGGGATCGCCATGACGTCCTCGACCTGCTGCTCAGCCAGGACCGGGCCGCCCGCCGCGATGCGGCCGACCCAGGGGACCGGCACGCTGTCCGCCTCGTCTGTGCCGGTGTGCCACGCGGGGATCGCGGAGACCCGCGACGACGGCGCAGCGGTGGGGGAGGCGGCCTCGCCCAGCGGGGTGCCGTCCACGTCGAGCAGCACCTCGAGGGCACGCGGGCGTCCGGGGTCGCGCCGGATGTAGCCGTGCCGCTCGAGACGGCCCAGCTGGTGCGTGACGGAGGAGAGCGAGGCCAGGCCCGCGGCGTCGCCGATCTCGCGCATGGAGGGCGGGTAGCCGTGGTCGGCGATCGCGTCCCGGATGGTCTGCACGATCCGCCGCTGGCGGTCGGTGAGCGGCGCGCGCGCCGCCGGCTGATCGTCGGTGGTGCTCATGGCTGCCGTCCGTTCTCCCGGGGTGATGGTGGCCGGACTCGTGTTCCGGCGTCCGGCTGCCGTCCGGACGCTTACCGTGTCCGCCCCCGCTGGTTGCCTGTGTCTTGGCGGTCCCGGGGCGTTCCGGGGCGTCCGTGCATGGCCTCGAGCCTAGAGGAGAGCCACCTCTCCTTCAAAGATATGTTCGATCTCGTCGTGGCATGTCTCGAACACCTGTGCTAGAAAGGCATTCGAACGGATTCGAACACATGTTCGATCACCTGGAGGGCATCCGCCCCGGAGGAGGACACCATGACGCTCACCACCGCCCAGTTCGCCGGCTCGCCCGCGACGGCGCGGCCGCGTCCGGCCACCATCCGTCTGACCCGCCGCGGCCGCCTCGTGCTGCGGGGGATCCCCGTGATCGCCGCGGCCGTGGCCGCCACGCTGGCGGCCGCCTTCTTCCTGGGTGTGCTGCTGTCGCCCGCCGCGGTGTCCGCGGACACCGCGGGGCCCGCCACCCAGTCCGTCACGGTCATGCCCGGGGACAGCCTGTGGACCATCGCCACCACGGTGGCTCCGGAGGCGGACGTCTACGAGGTGATCGCCACGATCGACGAGCTCAACGGGCTCGAGGGCCGGGCCCCCGCGCCGGGCGAGGAGCTGTTCGTCCCGGCCACGCGGTGACGCACGGCGGGCCTCGCCCTCCACGCTTCCTAGACTGGCGGCCATGACCGACCTCAGCTCTCTGCCCCTGCGTGAGAACCTCCGCGGCCTGAGCCCCTACGGCGCCCCCCAGCTGGACGTGCCGTACATGCTCAACACCAACGAGAACACGCATCCGGTGCCGGAGGAGGTCGCCACCGCCATCGCCGAGCGGGTCGCGGCCGTCGCCGGGGGGCTGAACCGCTACCCGGACCGCGAGTTCACGGGGCTGCGACGTGCGCTCGCCGGCTACCTCGGCCACGGCCTCACGGCGGACCACGTGTGGGCCGGCAACGGCTCCAACGAGATCCTGCAGCAGATCCTCCAGGCCTTCGGCGGCCCCGGGCGGACACTGCTGAGCTTCCTGCCCTCGTACTCCATGTACCCGCTGCTGGCCGGCGGCACGGACACCGTGTTCGTGGACGGCGGCCGTGCCGAAGACCACACCCTCAGCGCCGAGCACGCGGCGGCCATGGTGCGGGAGCACCGTCCGCACGTCGTCTTCCTGGCCTCGCCCAACAACCCGACGGGCACCGCCCTGGACCTGGCGACCATCGAGGCCGTGTACGCCGCGCAGGCGCAGAACGAGGCCGCCGGCGGGCCCGGCGCCATGGTCGTCGTGGACGAGGCCTACGCGGAGTTCGCCCTCGCCGGCACCCGCTCCGCCCTCACCCTCCTGCCCGGCCGTGAGCGGCTGATCGTCACGCGCACCATGTCCAAGGCGTTCGCCCTGGCCGGCGCGCGCCTGGGCTACCTGGCCGCGGACCCCGCCGTCGCCGACGCCCTGCGCCTGGTGCGCCTGCCGTACCACCTCTCCGCGGTCACGCAGGCCACGGCGGAGGCCGCCCTCGATCACGTGGACGCGCTGCTGCGCACCGTGGAGGACATCAAGGCCCAGCGCGACCGCATCGTCTCCACCCTGCGCGGCCTGGGACTGAGGCCCTCGGTGTCCGACTCGAACTTCGTCTTCTTCGGTCACCTCGAGGACGCGTCCGACGTGTGGCGCCGCCTGCTCGACCGCGGCGTCCTCGTGCGGGACGTCGGCATCCCGCACCACCTGCGCGTCACCGCCGGCACCGAGGCGGAGACGACGGCGTTCCTCACCGCTCTCGCGGAGGTCCTCGGCGAGACCGGGGACCGGTCCTGAGGCGTCACCGGAGTCTCGGCGTCCGCCCGGCTCCCTAGGATAGGGACAGCGCGCGCGGCGCCCCGGCCCGCCGGCACCGGCCGCGCGCACCCGCATCCCCCCGCACCCGTCCCGGACCGGTGCGGACCCAGCCCGAGGAGGACCCGTGGCAGCCGAGTTGATCTCCGGACGCCGTGCGCGCATGACGCGCACCACGAGCGAGTCGGACGTGTACGTCGAGATGGATCTGGACGGCACCGGCCGCGCTGAGATCTCCACCACCGTGCCGTTCTACGACCACATGCTCACCGCGCTGTCCCGGCACTCCCAGATCGACCTGACGGTCCGTGCCACCGGGGACACGCACATCGACGTGCACCACACGGTCGAGGACGTCGCCATCACCCTGGGCGAGGTGCTCAAGACCGCGCTCGGGGACAAGTCCGGCATCCGCCGCTTCGGCGAGGCGTCCGTGCCGCTGGACGAGGCGCTGGCGCGCGCCGTCGTCGACGTCTCCGGCCGGCCGTACCTCGTGCACGAGGGCGAGCCCGAGGGCCAGCAGTACCACCTCATCGGCGGGCACTTCACCGGTTCCATGACCCGCCATGTGTTCGAGTCGATCACGTACCACGCGGCGATCTGCCTCCACATGGACGTCGTGCGAGGCCGGGATCCGCACCACATCGTCGAGGCGCAGTTCAAGGCCTTCGCCCGCGCCCTGCGCGCCGCCGTCGAGGACGACCCCCGCATGACCGGCGTGCCCTCCACCAAGGGCGCCCTCTGATGGCCCGCCCCACCACCGTCCCCGGCGTGCGGCCGCGCGTCGCCGTCCTGGACTACGGCTCGGGCAACGTGCACTCGGCGCTGCGTGCCGTGGAGCGGGCCGGCGCGGAGGTCGAGCTCACGCGCGATCCGCAGGCCGTGCAGGAGGCCGACGGGCTGCTCGTGCCCGGCGTCGGGGCGTACGCGTCCGTGATGCGGGCACTGACCGAGGTCGGCGGCACCCGCTGGATCGGCCGCCGCGTGGCCGGGGGCCGACCCGTCCTCGGCATCTGCGTGGGCCACCAGATCCTCTTCGACGCCGGCGTCGAGCACGGCGAGCGCACCGCAGGCATGGGGGAGTGGCCGGGTGTCGTCGCCGAGCTGCCCGCCGAGGTCCTGCCCCACATGGGCTGGAACACCGTCCGGCCGCCCGAGGGCAGCGCCCTCTTCGCGGGCATCGAGGACGAGCGGTTCTACTTCGTCCACTCCTACGGCGTGCTCGAATGGGAGTTCGACCAGACGATCTCCGCCATGCGTCCGCCCCAGGTCACCTGGGCGCACCACGGCGCGGACTTCATCGCCGCCGTGGAGAACGGCCCCCTGTCGGCCACGCAGTTCCACCCCGAGAAGTCCGGGGACGCCGGGCTGCAGCTGCTGCGCAACTGGCTGGAGACCCTCTGATGCCCTACTGGTCCGTCCTCTACCTCGCCCTCGGCGGGCTGCTGCTCGGCGCCGCCTGGTCCATGCGCACGCAGAAGGCGCCGCTGTGGGCCATCGTGATCGTCCTCGTGCTGGCCGGCATGGCCATCGCCGCCTCCTTCCTGACCGTCGGCGCCTGACCGCGCCGGCCGCCCCACCCGAGAGGAACCCCATGACCCCGAACGCCCCCGCCCTCGAGCTGCTGCCCGCCGTCGACGTCCAGGACGGCCAGGCCGTCCGCCTCGTCCAGGGCGAGGCCGGCAGCGCCACCTCGTACGGCGACCCGGTCACCGCCGCCCTGGACTGGCAGCGCGCCGGCGCGGAGTGGATCCACCTCGTGGACCTGGACGCGGCCTTCGGTCGCGGTGACAACCGCGAGGTCATGCGCCGTGTGGTGGAGGAGATCGGCGTGAAGATCGAGCTGTCCGGCGGCATCCGCGACGACGCCTCGCTCGAGAACGCCCTCGAGATGGGTGCGGCGCGCGTGAACCTGGGCACCGCCGCCCTCGAGGACCCGGACTGGACCGCGCGCGTCATCGAGCGCTTCGCCGACCGGGTGGCCGTGGGCCTCGACGTGCGCGGCACCACGCTCGCCGCCCGCGGCTGGACCAAGGAGGGCGGCGACCTCTGGGAGGTGCTCGCCCGCCTCGAGGATGCCGGCTGCGCCCGCTACGTGGTCACCGACGTCACGAAGGACGGCACGCTCAAGGGGCCGAACACGGAGCTGCTCGCCCAGGTCTGCGCGAAGACCGCGAAGCCGGTCGTCGCCTCGGGCGGCATCTCCTCCCTCGAGGACGTTGCCGCGCTCGCGGCCATGACCGGCCAGGGCGTCGAGGGCGCGATCATGGGCAAGGCGCTGTACGCCGGCCGCTTCAGCCTGGAGCAGGCGCTGGCCGTCGCCGGCGGCGCCACGGTGGAGCAGGCGCGCTCCGAGCAGCCCGGCCCGGTCGCCCCGTGACGGGCTCGCACGACGACGGCGGCCTGGCCCGCGACGACGGGCTCGGTCCGATCGACGAGACGGTCGCGGTGCCGCATCCGGCGGCCCGGGAGCTGCCGGGGCACATCCGGGCCGCACTCGACCGCATGCGGGAGAAGACCGCGGGCGAGAACACCGCGGACACCGCGGGCGTCCCGTGGCAGGGCCGTGACCTCTCCGGCCCCGGCGTGGACGGCTCCGCGAACCCGTTGCACGTGTTCGACGAGGACGACGGCACCAGCCCGGCCGAGTGGACCGCCGTCATGTCGGCCCTGACGGACGGCTCCGCCGGTGAGCGGGAGGTGACGGAGGTGCTCGCGCGCATCCGCGTGTTCGCCGCCGTCGTGCCCACCCTTGCCGTGGACGAGGACGACGTCCACGACCACGCCGACCACACCGGTCACGAGCACGACGTCGCGGCGCACGGGGACAAGGCCGCGGACGTGGCCCTCGTGACCATGCGCGCGCCGGACGGCCGGCAGGCGCTGCCGGTGTTCACGAACGTGCCCGCGCTGACGGCATGGAACCCGGTCGCCCGACCCGTGGCCGTGTGGCTGCCGCGTGCCTGCCTGTCCGCCGTGGACGAGGGCTGTGAGCTCGTCGTCATCGACGCCGGCGCCGAGCACACGTACGTGGTGCGACGCCCGGCCGTGTGGTCGCTCGCCCAGCAGAGGGAGTGGACCCCCGCCTATCGGGACCAGGAGATCGCGGACGAGATCGCCGAGGTCGCCGACCTGGTCCCGAACCTGCTCAACCTGGGCCTCGCACCCGGGTCGGGGGTGGCCACGCACACGGGCTCCGGCGCGGTGATGAACGGAGGCGGGGCCGGGCCCGAGCTGCAGATCGTCGCGATGCCCACCCGGGACGCCGACGCGGCCGGGGTGCGCCTGATGACGGCCACGCTCAAGACCCTCCTGGCAGACCTGCCGCTGCTGGCCGAGCGGGCCGACTCCGTGGAGATCACGGTCCGCCGACCCTGATCGGTCGCCCGGCCTGTCCGGTACCGTTGAGGGGGAGGGGAGGGCCCGTGGTGGCCCCACCCCATCCTGGAGGCCGTGCGCCGCGCGCCGGCCCCATGCCTCCCATCCTCCGAGGAGTACCCATGAGAACCAGAACCTTGACCGGCGTCGCCACCGCGGCGCTGGGCGCGGTGGTGGTGGCCGGTGCCGGCCCCGCCCTCGCGCAGACCACGCTCACCCAGGGCTCGGCGATCACCGCGCCGGCCGGGGCGTGCAGTCTGACCATCGTCGACGACGCCACCGCCTACACCGCGGCCCACTGTGGTGCGGGCCAATGGCAGATCGGCTCGACCGTCCGCGACGTCGACGGCACCGCGATCGGCACCGTCTCGGCACTGCCCGGCGATTCGGGCGTGGACGCGGTCCGCGTGGCCCTGGCCGACGACGTCGACGTCGTGGGCGACTGGTCCACGCGGCCGGCCTCGTCCATCGGTGTGGGCGAGACCGTCTACACCCACGGCTCGTCCGTGCCGCTGGGCGCGCCGAACACCGTGTCCCACACGCAGACCTTCGAGGCCGCCACGGTCTGCGACGACGCGTACGCGGATCAGGTTGCCCTCGACACCGCCTCGACCTACGCCGGCGACTCGGGCGGGGCCGTCTATGACGCCCAGCAGCGGGTGGTCGGGGTCATCTCGGGCATCGCCCCGGTGACCTTCGACGCCGAGGGCAACGTGGTGGGCTGCGACGCCCAGGCGATGTCCTCGATCATGGTCCCGGTCGAGTCCCTCGACGCGCTGGACGCCTCCGCGGCGCCCGCCGCCGAGACCGCCGCGGCCGCGGAGACCGCTCCGGCCGCCGAGACCGCCCCGGCGATCGCCGACGTCGCGGGCCCCGTGGCCGACGAGGACCTGCCCACCGGCGGCGAGCCCGCCGTGGACGAGTCCGAGCTGACCGAGTTCACGCCGGCTGAGGAGGAGGCCATCGCGGCCGAGCTCAAGGCCCGCGCCGAGGCCGCCGCGGAGGAGGAGGCCGCCGAGGCGGCCCCCGCTGCTGAGGCCCCGGTCGCCGAGGCCGCTGCGCCGGGCGTGACCGACGTCGTGGCCGCGCCCGCCGAGGGTGTCGCCTACGGCACCCAGGTGGTCGCGCAGACGGATCAGGGCGGCTTCGCCTCCGTCACCGTCACGGCCTACGACGCCGACGGCACGGTCCTCGGCCAGGACGGCCTGGACCTCACCGGCGAGTACCGCGCCTGGCTGCCCGTGCCGGCCGAGGTGCCCGCGGGCGGCTCCGTGGTGGTCACCGTGGTCGACGCCGCCGGCGCCGCCACGGACGCCACCGTGACCCTGGGCGGTCAGCTGGTCGGCTGATCGATTCCGCCCCGAACGACACGACGAGGCCCGGTGATCCCGCACGGATCACCGGGCCTCGTCACGTCCCGGGGCGGCCCCGGCCAGGTGGGGACGCGGTCAGCACAGCCCCTCGAGCCGCCGCCCCAGGCGGGAGAAGATCCGGGTGAGGGACTCCGCCTCGCCCGGCGCCAGGTCGCCGAGGAAGAGCTCGTCCACCTGCCGGGCGTGCTCGATCGCGGCGCGCCGGAAGGCGGACCGGCCCTCGTCGGTGAGGACGGCCTCGAAGCCCCGCCGGTCACAGGCCACCGGGCGGCGGTCGATCAGGCCGCGGGCCACGAGCGTCTTCACCTGGTAGGTGATGCGCGACGGGGAGAAGACCATCCGGGACGCCAGCTCTCCCAGCCGGAGCCGGCCCTCGGGGGACTCGTAGAGGAGCAGCAGCAGGTTGTAGTCGGCCAGCGACATGCCGCAGTCCTGCTTCAGGCGGCGCTCCACCACCTCCGTGAGCATCTGGGTGGCCTCGAAGTAGGCGCGCCAGGCGCGCTTGGGCGGGTCCACCGGGCGGTGCGCCTCCGATGCGGAGCCGAACCAGCCGCCGTCGGGCTCCGCCGGCGCCGCGTCCTGCGCGGCGGGCTCAGGGGCCGGGGTTGAGGAGCTGCTCAAAGGGGGTCACCTCCAGGTCGAGGTCCGCGGGCGCGGCGGCGCGTGCCCGCGGGGGGCGGCTCAGGGTGATCTCGGCCAGGTCGCGTCCGGCGGCCCGGATGCGGGACTGCAGCGGGTCGGTCCGCATCGAGGCCTGCACGCCGGCCGCCTCGCCCCAGTCGTCCGAGGCCGCGAAGACCGCGGTCGGCACGATGCGGGCCTTGAGGTAGGCGAACAGCGGCCGCATGGCGGTGTCGATCATGAGCGAGTGGCGGGCGGTGCCGCCGGTGGCGCCGAGGAGCACGGGCACCCCGACGACGGACGTGGGCTCCGCGAGGTCCCAGAAGGACTTGAACAGGCCCGAGTAGGAGGCCTTGTACGTGGGCGAGACCGCGATGACGGCGTCGGCCTGGGCGACCTCGTCCAGGGCGGCGCGCAGGGCCGGGGAGAATGCGAAGGTCACCAGGGCCTGCGCGATGTCCACGGCGAGCTCCCGCAGCGTGATCAGGTGGATCTGCGGGACCACGCCGTGCTCGGAGAGCGCCGCCGAGGCGGACTCCGCCATGCGTTCGGCGAGCATGCGGGTCTGGGACGGGTCCCCGGACCCGCCGGAGACCACGGCGAGGTGCCGGGCCTGCGGCGTGAACGGGTCGGAGGCATCGAAGGCGCCGGGGGTGGTCACTTCGCGGCACCGCCCTTCGCGGCATCGGCGGCGGCGCGCTGCTCGGCGGCCGCAGCGCGGTCGAGCTGGGCCGGCGATCCCTCCTTGCCGCCGGGCACGGGAGCCTCGCCGCGGCGGGCGCGCGCCACGAGGAACTCGTGGGTCGGGGCCGCCGGGACGTCGTCCGGCTTCAGAGCGTCGAACTCCTTGCGCAGCACGGGCAGGACCTCCTCGCCGAAGAGGTCGATCTGCCGCAGGACGGTGTCCGTGGGCAGGCCGGCGTGGTCGATGAGGAACATCTGACGCTGGTAGTCGCCCACCCAGTCGCGGAACGTGAGCGTGCGCTCGATGACCTGCTGCGGCGAGCCGACCGTCAGGGGCGTCATCCTCGAGAAGTCCTCGAGGGACGGGCCGTGGCCGTAGACCGGCGCGTTGTCGAAGTAGGGGCGGAACTCCGCCACGGCGTCCTGCGACTTCTTCGCCATGTAGGCCTGGCCGCCCAGGGCCACGTACGCCTGATGGGCCTTGCCGTGGCCGTAGTACTCGTAGCGCTGGCGGTACAGGCGCACCATCTGGATGACGTGCTCCTTGTTCCAGAAGATGTTGTTGTGGAAGTAGCCGTCGCCGTAGTAGGCGGCCTGCTCGGCGATCTCGGGGGAGCGGATGGAGCCGTGCCACACGAAGGGGGCGACGCCGTCCAGGGGCTGCGGGGTGAGGGTGAAGTCCTGCAGCGGGGTGCGGTGCGTGCCGCTCCAGTCCACGGTCTCCTCATGCCACAGGCGGTGGAGGAGGTTGTAGTTCTCCACGGCGAGCTGGATGCCCTGGCGGATGTCCTTGCCGAACCACGGGTACACGGGGCCGGTGTTGCCGCGGCCCATCGTCAGGTCCACGCGACCGTCGGCGAGGTGCTGCAGGTACGCGTAGTCCTCGGCCAGACGCACCGGGTCCATGGTGGTGATCAGGGTCGTCGCCGTGGAGAGCTGGAGGGTCTCGGTCTGCGCGGCCAGGTAGGCCAGCAGCGTGGGCGGGTTGCCCGGGGCCACGAAGGGCGGGTTGTGGTGCTGGCCGGTCGCGAACACCTCGAAGCCCGCCTGCTCGGCGTGGCGGGCGATCTTGACGGTGTCCTTGATCCGCTGATGCTCGGTGGGGGCGGTCCCGTTCGTCGGATCGGCGGTGATGTCGCCGATCGTGAAGACGCCGAACTGCATGGTGTGCTCCTCAGTGTGCCCGGGGGCGGGTCTCACGGTGCCGGCCGCGCCGTCGCCGTGTTCTTCAAAAATGAACTATACCGCACAACGAGCCGCCCCGTCCTGAATATTCCGCAGGGCCCGACACGGCAGACTGGTCCCATGAGCCCCGCCTTCGACGCCGGTCGCCTCGCCCACACGGACGTCCTCATCCTGCAGCAGGTGACGAGCTTCCTGTCCAACGACATCCAGGTGACGGACCCGGACGGGCGCACCGTCGTCTCGGTGGTCACTACGGGCGGGGGCCTGGGCCGAATGCTGATGGGGAACCGCAGCTTCGACGTGGTCGACGGTGACGACGGCCGCGTGCTCTTCCGCCTCGCCGACCCGGCCACGTTCGGCCGCGACCGCTTCGCGATCCTGGACGCCGACGGGCTGCCCTTCGCCCACCTCGTCCGCCAGTTCGCGTTCCTGCGGACGTCCGTGAGCGTCGAGGTTGTGGACGGCACGTGCTTCGCGGTGACCGGCGACCTGTGGGACCACGACTACGCCATGACCGTGGGGCAGCGGCCGATCGCCCGCGTGACCGCGCAATTCGGAGGTGTCATGAACGCCCTGGCCGGGCGCTCGCGGTACGAGATGCGCCTGGACCCCGGCATGCCGCCCGTGGTGCGCTGCGCCGTGCTCGGCACGGCCATCGCCCTCGACCTGATCCGGGCCAAGGACCGGCGCAGCAACGGCTGAGTCCGCCGAGCGCGCGGCCGTCTCGACGGCGCCTCCGGGGCGTGCCTTGACCCCTCCCGTAGGATTCGACGGTGGACTTCGGAGCGTACGGACGGCTGTTGCAGGACCCTCGGATCCGCCATCTGCTGGCGGTGGGGTTCATCGCCCGCTTCCCGCACACTGCGGCCGGGGTGATCCTCACCCTGCACGTGGCGCTCACGCTGGGCCTGGGCTACGGCCAGGCCGGCCTGGCTGGGGCGGCGATGACGCTGGGCATCGCGGTGGGCTCGCCGTGGCGGGGCCGCGTGGTGGACGCGAAGGGGCTGCGCCGTGCACTGCTGCCCTCCGTGATCGCGGAGGCGGTGATCTGGCCGATCGTCCCGTGGCTGCCGTTCTGGCCGATGCTCCTGGCCGTGTTCCTGGGCGGCGTGTTCTCGCTGCCGATCTTCTCCGTCGTCCGGCAGGGACTCGGCGTGCTCACCCACGGCAAGGACCGGCAGACGGCGTTTGCCCTGGACTCCATCGTCACGGAGACGATCTTCATGATGGGCCCGGCGCTGGGCGCCGTCGTCGCGGCCACGTGGTCGAGTGCCCTCGGCCTGACCATCGTCGGCCTCTCCAGCGCGCTGGGCGGCATCCTGCTGATGTGGTTCAACCCGCCGACACGGTCGAGTCAGCTGGCCGTCGTCGGACCGGCGACCGAGGACCCGTACACCGAGGAGCAGGACCGTCAGGAGGCGATCGCCCAGGCGGTGACCGCCGCGCCCATGCACGTGGAGATGGCCGCCCCCAGCCTGGCGACCGGCGCGCTTCCGGCCATCACGGAGGCCATCCCCCTGGTCACCGGGGCGCTGCCCGTCATCGCCGCGGACGGCTCCGGGCCGACGACGGCGCCGCGCCGGGCCCGGGCCGAGCGGCTGCGGCAGTGGCGGCGGACCCACTTCTCCTGGGTCGGGTCGGAGGTGCTCGGGGTGCTCGTGGTGTCGATGGCGGCCGGGATCGTCATGGTCGGCACCGAGGTCTCGATGGTGGCCGAGCTGGAGTCGCAGGGCGCCGCGGCGTCGGTGGGTCTGGTGTATGCGTTCTGGTGCGGCGCCTCCGCCGTGGGCGGGCTCTTCTACGGGGCGTGGGGCCGCCAGGTGCACCCGTACCTGCTGATGGCGCTGTTCGCCGTGGCGACGGTGCCGCTCGCGCTCGTGGACGGGGTGTGGGCGCTCGCGCTGGCCTCGATCCCCTCGGGTCTGCTGACGGCGCCGACCCTGGCCTCGGCCTCGTCCCGGCTTTCGCATCTCGTGGTGGAGGAGCGGCGCGGCGAGGCGATGGGCTTCTACGGCTCGGCCATGACCGCGGGCGCCGCCATGGGCGCCCCGCTGGCCGGCGTGTTCATCGACGGCGTCGCCCCGTCCGCGGGCTACGTGTTCGCGGCGGCCGCGGGCTTCGTGCTCGTGCTGCTGGCCGCCCTGGCGACGGTGATGCGCGGGCGGCGTCCCGCCTGAGCCGGGCCCGCTCCGCGACTCAGGCCAGGAGCTCGTGGATGCGGCGGACCAGCACGGCGGTGAGGTCCGCGTCGAAGTCCGCCGTGGAGGGGTCCATGAACAGGTGCCGGTCCGTGTCGTACTCGAAGAGGTCGGCGGGGCGGTCCGGGTGCTCGGCGGTGGCCGCGTAGGAACGGGCGGTCTCGAGGTCGCCCTCGAGGGCCCAGGGGTCGCGGGTGCCGAGGTGGATCTGCAGGGCGGTGTGGGGCTGCCAGAGCGGGGCGTAGGCATCGAGGGGCAGGGCGCCGGCCATGGCGATGCACGCGCGGAAGCCGGGCACCACCTGGGCGGCACGCCAGGCGGGCATCACGCCCATGCTGACGCCCGCGACGACGGAGGCCTCCTGGTGCTCGGCACACGCCCGCATGCCGCGTCGGCCGATCTCCTCGAAGCCGATCTGCTGGGCGTGGGCGACACCCTTGTCCACGGTGGCGAACGTGCGGCCGTCGTAGAGGTCAGGGGTGTGGACGGTGTGACCGCCGCTGGCGATCTGTTCGGCGAGCGCGCGCACGCCGTCTGTGAGACCGAGGGCGTGGTGGAAGAGGACGATCTGCGCCATGGGTCAGAGCGTAGACCGCGGTGAGCGGCTGCCCCAGAGTGCGGGTGGGTGATCGGGGCGAAGAAGTGAGGTGGCTCGCGTCTGTCGCCACGGGTGAGTTGCCGCTCATTGCGTGGAGGGCAAGCGCAGTGTTTCTCCGACCGGTGCCCTGGGTTCTCGTTGCAGCGCTCCTCCCCGGGCGTGCTCTGCTGGGTGGGGGCGAGACTCGGGGACGCATGCTGTCGGTGCGGATGCGGAAAGGAGGCTCCTGCCCACCGGAGACTGCGCGAGCGAGCGGCGAGGAATCTTCTGCATGAGTGCCGAGGCACTCGTGCGAACGGTCACGGGGCTACTCGAGGCAGGACCGGACAGCAGCCTCCTCGCTTCATCCGTCTTGCGACCTTCGGGACGTCTTCGCCGGACGATGCGGCGTCCCCTTTGGACGGACGGCGACGAAGGGGCGCCCTGTCCGACTGCTCCTGGCGACCTCGACCACGGCATCCACGTTCGACGGAGGACGGGAGAACGTCTCGCCGGGTGGACGTCGGAGCTGAGTCCACCGTTCCGCTGCGGTCACACGGGAATCGCCGTCAGTGCGGTCACGCCGGGGCGGGAGACGCGAGCTGGCAGGGCATGCCGGGTTCGGGGACGGCGGGACTGATGTGCACGGCCCGCCCCGGCAGGGGCTCGACCTCGGTCAGCCGTGGCCAGATGAGCCGGTGCTCGGCGTTCGTCCCGGCCGGCACGAAGAAGCGGTGGGGCAGGTGCAGCAGCAGCCGGCCCGTCGCCAGCTCTCGGCCGCCGAACACCGCCAACCGCAGGCCGGCGGCGGTCGGACGGCCGAGCCAGTCGTGCACGTCCTCCTCGACCGTGCGGTAGGTGTCCCCGACGCGCAGGCCGGACCACGCGTTCCAGCCCGTGATCACTGCCGTGCCGCCGGCGGCCGCGAGCTCGCGCAGGCGGGCCAGGACGGCCTCCCCGGCACCCTCGGAGTCCGGGGTCAGCACCGGCCACCCGGACCGCGCGGCCGCCGCGGCCTCCCCGGTGCCGTCCAGCACGGCCACCGGCCGGCCGCTGCGCAGCGCCACTTCGACGACGGCGGCCAGCGTCTCCGCGCGACCGCCCGCGGCCTCGACGATCCATGCGGTGCGTCCCTCCGCGCCGGTCGGCCACCGCCAGGGACGGTGCCGGCCGTGGGCCGCGTCGTCGAGCAGGGCCAGGGCCGTGGCCTCCGCCCGGCGAGCGCGGTCCGGCACCCAGCGCTCCGGCAGGGCGGGGGTGACCACGGGCGGGGGTGTCGGCCAGTCACCCGCCGCGTACTTCTCCACCAGGACCGAGACGACGGCCTCCCAGGGGGCGACGGCCGGGGCGGCCGCGGCCTCGCCCAGCCGTCGCCACACGGGCGTGCCGCCGTCGACCGTCCACTGGGACGCGCGGAACGGGACCGTCGGGCGCCCCGCCGTCGAGAGGATCGCGGAGCCGGGGCGACGCGGGTCGAGCCGGGCCGCGGCGGCCGTGCCCACGAGATCCCACGACTCCTGCTCCGTCGCGGTGCGCAGGGCGATCGTGCTGCCCAGGTTCGAGCGCAGGTCCGAGCCCACCGCACCCGTGGCCCGCTGCGTGGCCAGGATGAGGTGGAAGCCCAGGGAACGGCCCGTGGCGGCCAGACGCTGCAGGACGGCGGCCGCGTCCGGGTGGTCGTCCACGAGCACGCGCAGTTCGTCGATCGCCACGACGAGCCGAGGCAGCGCCGCGTCCGGATGGCGGCGACGGAAACCGGGATAGTCGCTGACCCCGGCCTCTGCGAAGAGGGCCTCGCGGCGATGCAGCTCCGCCCGGATGGCGCTCAGCGCCCGCAACGAGGCCGTTCCCACGTGGTTGGTCTCCAGGCTCATCGTGTGGGGGAGCGCGCCCAGCGGACCGAACGACGCGCCGCCCTTGAAGTCCAGCAGCAGGAACGCGACCTCGGCCGGCGGGTGGTGCGCCGCAGCCCCCAGCAGGAGGGACAGCAGGAGATCCGACTTCCCGGATCCCGTGGTGCCCGCGATGAGCAGGTGCGGCCCGTCGGCGGCCAGGTCCATCTCGACGACGCCCGTCTCGTCGCCGCTACGGGCGAGGGTCACGGTGAGCCCGTCGACGGCATCGCGGGCGCCCACCTGCCCCGGTGGTGTGAGCGTGCCGTCGCCGTCGTCGGTGGGCAGCAGGCCGAGGTCCACGACGTCGTCGGCCAGCTCGGTCAGCCAGGCGACCAGGGTGCCGTCGGCGAGGCCGTCGGCGGTCACGTCCTCGAAGCGCTGCTGTTCGGCCGGGACCACGACGGTGCGCCCGCGCAGGTCGACGACGGCGTCCCCCGGCGCAGGCGACGGCCCGGTGAAGTCGTACCGCGTCCAGGGCAGATCCGCCCGGGCCGTGGGCGTCGTCCCCGCGTCGCCGCCGATGGCGGCCCGCCACGCTCGCCACGCCGGATCCAGTGCCGCGTCCTCAGGAGCCGACACCAGCAGCCGCGGGCCGGACCCGCCCGACCACCAGGTGCGGCGGACTCCACCGGCCTCCACCACGAACGCGCCGTCGGCGGCCACCGCGTGCCGCAGGAGCTGGAACACCGCCCACCGGCAGGCCCCGGCCACATCGCGCGGCGGCCCGACCACGACGACGCGCGACTCCGGCGGTGACGTCGTCATCACGGTGCGCCGCGACGTGACGGCCTCCACCCATGCCTCGTCCGGGTCGTCCCGCGACAGGGACAGCGCCCCGACGCCGGAACCCCACGAGACCGCCACGGCCTCGTCGGCCCCCGACGTCAGCCCGAAGCGATCCGTCGCGCCGGAGCGGACGGCGCGGGCCACCGCACCGGGGCTCAATGTCGCCCGAGCCCGCCGCCGCACGACCGCGTCCGCGCGGGCGGCGAGCAGCCGCGCATGCCGCAGCCGGGTGCGGCGCTGCATCGCCAGCATGACCAGCGCCACCGTCACGGACAGCACGCCGAACAGCAGGAACATCGGGTTGCCCATCATCAGGACCAGGGCGACCCCGAGCACCAGCGGGCCCAGGGCCGCCACCAGCGGGATCACGACGGACTGCCGGGCCGGTGGGGAGCCGAGGTCGACGGCGGGCGGCTCCGGCGTGATCGGCCGCGGCAGGGCGGACCCGGGCCCGCGGACCAGACCCAGGGCGGTCCGGCCCACCGGGAGCGGGCTCCGGCCGTCCCACAGGCGTCCGGTGCCCCGAGGGCCGTCGTGGACGTGCAGCCCGGTGGGCGCGAGCCGCAGACGCATCGGCCGCGACGGGGCAGAGGGGTCGTCCAGCAGCAGCCGCGCCCCACCGCGTCCCACGCTCAACCCGCCCTCCCCCAGAGGGACGAGGCGGCCGGCGTCGGGTCCGTGCTCGGTGACCACCGCGAGCTCCGGCCCCCGGGCCGGTGCACTCCCGACCCGTTCCGCGTACGTCACGCTGCGCGGCCCGGCAGCGCACCGGTGCAGCGACCGGGCGGGAAAACGTTCCCGCACCGCCCGGTCCTGCTCGTCCGCGTCGGCGGGGAAGTGCTCCACCCGCCATGTCTCGGGAGCGGCCCCGCCCAGGATCCGCACGCTCCAGGCCATCCCCGCCCCTCCCTCCTGAGACCGGCGACCGGCCCGTCCGGCCGCCTGGGGACGACCCTGCCACGGCCTGATGGCGGTTCGGGCGGCCTGTGGACAACTCCCCGTCGAACGGGACCGCCGCCACGTTGTCCACAGTCATGGTGTCCTGGACCACACGCATCGACGGAACGGGGTATCTTCCTGATCGAGACATGTGCGGCGCTGGGGATGGCGCCGAATCGGGCACAGGAGGGACACATGGATGCGGTGCGCATTCTCGAGGACGAGATCCGGGAGATCGTCCGGCGGCAGGGCATCGACCCGCAGCGTGAGCACGCCCGGGTCCTGACGCTCATCCAGGACGCGGCCGCGGACTACGAGTCCCGCGCGATGGTCAGCTCGCTGCCGGACCTGGAGGATCCCGTGGCGGCGCGGCAGGACCTGTTCGACCGCATCGCGGGCCTCGGGCCGCTCCAGCGGCTCATGGACGATCCCTCCGTGGAGGAGATCTGGCTGAACGCGCCGGACGCCGTCTACTGCGCGCGGTCCGGCCGCTCCGAGCTGACGGGCATCGTCCTGACCGAGGAGGAGGTGCAGGACCTCGTCGAAGTCATGTTGAAGTCCTCGGGCCGGCGGCTGGACCTGTCGATGCCGTTCGTCGACGCGGCCCTGCCAGACGGTTCGCGCCTGCACGTGGCCATCCCCGACATCACGCGGCGGCACTGGGCCGTGAACATCCGGAAGTTCATCGCCCGGGCGCGCCGGCTGGACGACCTCGTCCGGGGCGGTTCCCTCACTCCGACGGCGGCCCGCTTCCTGGACGCGGCCGTGGACGCGGGCATGAACATCCTCGTCAGCGGGGCCACCCAGGCGGGCAAGACCACCCTGCTCAACTGCCTGGCTTCGGCCATCGGCCCGCGGGAGCGGGTGATCACCGTGGAGGAGATCTTCGAGCTGCAGATCCCGGTGCGCGACGTCGTCGGGCTGCAGTGCCGCCAGCCGAACCTGGAGGGCCACGGCGAGATCCCGCTGCGTCGCCTCGTCAAGGAGGCGCTGCGGATGCGCCCGGACCGCCTGATCGTCGGCGAGGTGCGCGAGGCCGAGGCGCTGGACATGCTCGTCGCTCTGAACTCCGGCCTGGCCGGCATGTGCACGATCCACGCGAACTCGGCCGCGGACGCGCTCACGAAGCTCTGCACGCTGCCGCTGCTGGCCGGGGAGAACATCTCCCGGGACTTCGTCGTCCCGACGGTCGCCACGTGCATCGACGTCGTCGTGCACTGCGAGCGCGACCGTCAGGGCCGCCGGCGGGTGCGGGAGATCCTCACCGTCGGCTCACGGGTGGAGGGCGGGGTCATCGAGACGTCGGCGCTCTTCCAGCGTGACGCCGAGGGCGACCTGCGCCTCAACGAGGGTGCGAACCTGGAGTTCGAGGCGCTCGCCCGTCGCGGCGTGGACGTCCACGAGCTGGTGGGGCTGCGCTGATGGCCGCGCTGCTGGGGCTCGCGCTCGGCTGCGGCCTGTTCCTGCTGTGGTGGTCCCTCTGGTCCCCTCCCACGGAGAAACCCGGGGCCGCCCGCCCCGACTCGCGCCTGCGTGTGCTGATCGCCCAGTCCGGCATCCAGCGTCTCAGCCCGGCCGGCGTCGTGTCCGCCATGGCCGTCGGCGGTCTCGTGGTCGGGCTGCTCGTCCTGTCGCTGACCAGTACGTGGACCATCGCCGCGTGCTTCGCCGTCTTCGGCGCGGCCGTGCCCTGGCTGCTGTTGTCCTGGCAGGCCCGCCGGCGGTCCACGGCACTGCGCGAGCTGTGGCCGGACGCGATCGACCACGCCCGGTCGGCCATCCGCGCGGGCCTGACTCTCCCGGAGGCGCTCATCCAGCTCGGGGAGACCGGGCCGGAGGGGCTGCGCGAGCCGTTCCAGCAGTTCGCCCGGGACTACCGGGCCGGAGCCCGCTTCGTGGACGCACTGGACCGGCTCAAGGCCCGGATGGCCGACCCCGTCGCGGACCGCCTGGTGGTCTCGCTGCGCCTGACCCGCGAGGTCGGCGGCGCCGACATCGGCCGTCTGCTGCAGACCCTCTCCGAGTTCCTCCGGCAGGACGCCCGCATCCGCGCCGAGCTCGAGGCCCGGCAGTCGTGGACCGTGAACGCGGCCCGGTTGGCGGTGTGCGCCCCGTGGCTCGTGCTCCTGCTGCTGGGGACCCAGCCCGCCGCGGTCGCGGCCTACCGGTCCGCCGCCGGCGGGGCCGTGCTCCTCGCCGGCATGGTGGCCTCCGTCGTCTGCTACCGCGTCATGCTCCGCATCGGCGCGCTGCCCCGGGAGAAGCGGGTGTTCGCATGACGTCCGCGCTGATCTGGGCCGCGCTCCTGGGCCTCACCCTCGGGGCGGGACTGCTCCTCATCCTGGTCACCCAGCCGGTGGGCTGGCGCCCCAGCCTCGAGCAACGGGTCGAACCGCAGCTGCGCCACCACATCCCGGCCTCCCGCCTCCTCGAGGAGGAACGTGCGGGCGCCTCACCCTGGGGAGCGTGGGGACGCATCCTCGATCCCGTGGTGCAGGCCGGAGTCGGCTGGGTCCAGCGCATCTCCCCGGGCGGGGTGGCGCTCGACCGCAAGCTGGCCGCCGCGGGGCTCGCGGTCACGTCGACGGACTTCCGTGCCCAGCAGGTCCTGAGCGGAGCCGCGGGGGCCGCCGTGGCGGCCGTCCTCGCGCTCAGCCTCACCGTCACGGGCCGCGTGCCGGTGATCACGGGGGTCGCCCTCGTGATCGCCGGCGGCATGGCCGGGTTCCTGCTCCGGGAGCAGCTGCTCTCCCTGCGGGTGCGACGGCGGCGCGAGGCCATCCTCTCCGAGTTCCCGTCCGTGGCCGAGCTGTTCGCGCTCTCGGTGGGCGCGGGGGAGAGCGCCGCCGGAGCGCTCGAACGCATCGCGGGGACGGCGCGCGGGGAGCTGGCCGGCGAGTTCCGCACCACGCTCGCCGACATGCGTGCCGGGGCGTCGCTGTCCGCGGCGCTCAAGGCCATGGGACGGCGCGTGCAGCTGGCCCCCGTCGAACGGTTCATCGGGGGCGTGCTCATCGCGCTCGACCGCGGCACGCCCCTCGCCGACGTCCTGCGCGCGCAGGCCCAGGACGTGCGTGAGATGGGTCGCCGCGAGCTCATGGAGGCCGCCGGCCGGAAGGAGATACAGATGATGGTGCCCCTCGTGTTCGGCATCCTCCCGCTCACGGTGATCTTCGCCGTCTTCCCCGGCATCTCCCTGATGCGCCTGGGGTTCTGAAGACCCACAACTGAATAGTCCATCCATCCACCCACGATCACCATCCACTCCGGCCGCACGGGCGGCCGGCCACCCGAGGAGGGGACCATGCTCCACCACCACGCCATCACCGTCCTGGCCGCCCTGCGCGCCCTCATCCACGACGACGTCCGCGACGAGCGCGGCGACGTCCCCGGCTGGGTGATGATCACCCTCATGTCCGCCGTGCTCGTGGCCGGCCTGCTGGCCCTCGCCCTGCCGGCGCTCCAGGGACTGTTCAACCAGGCCATCTCCCAGGTGTCCCAGGGCGGCTGAGCATGCCCCGGGGTGCTGCCCACGGCGCGCAGGCGCCCCGTGGCGGCCACACGGGTGTCCGCTGGCGGGACGACCGGGGCGCCGCGGTGGCCGAGTCCACCATGGTGATGACCCTGGTCGTCCTGCTCTTCGCGGCGCTGCTCCAGGCCGGCGTCGTGATCCACACGCGCAACGTGATGATCGACGCCGCCTCCGCCGGCGCCCGGTACGGGGCGCTCGCGGACCGGAGCCCCGAGGACGGCGTCCAGCGGGCTCGGGAGCTGCTCTCGGCCGGCGTGCCCGGCCAGTCCGGGGCCGACGTCGCCGCGGAGCTCACCAGCCAGGACGGGGTCCCGGTCCTGCGCGTCACGGTCTCGAGCTCGCTGCCCGGCCTGGGGTTCCTGCCGGGCCCGATCCCCGTGGAGGTGAGCGGTCATGCGTTCCGTCAATGACGTCCGCGACGAGCGGGGAGCGGCCACGGTCGAATTCCTGGGCCTCACCCTCGTCCTGTTGATCCCCGTGGTGTACCTGATGATCTACGTCTCCCAGGTCCAGGCCGCGGCGTTCGCCTCGGTCGCCGCCGCTGACCAGGCCGTCAAGGCCGTGGTCGCCGAGGCTGATCACCCCAGCGCAGGCGCCGCCCACGCCACCGTCGAGCTCACGCTGGCCGACTACGGCGTGGGCGCCGGCCAGTACGACCTGACCGTCGGCTGCGATCAGGGCGGCTGTGGCACGCTCGAACCGGGCGAGGTCGTCGCCGTGCGGGTGGACGTGGGGGTGCCCGTCCCTCTCACGCCGGCAGCGTGGTCGCTGACCCCCGTGACGGTGGGTTCCGACGCCCGGCAGACTGTGCCGAGGTTCTGATGCGCCGCCGCCTCACCGCTCGCCTGGGTCACGACGACGGGCAGACCACCGTCCTCACCGTCGGCCTGTGCGCCGTGCTCGTGGCCCTCATGCTGGTCATGCTCGCGGTCACCACCGTGCAGTTGCAGCACCGCCGCCTGCAGTCGCTCGCGGACTCGGCCGCCATCGCCGGGGCAGAGGAGCTCGGCTTCCGGCTGGGGGAGGACCCGGGCGTCGTGCTCTCCGACGACGACGTCGCCGCCTCCGCCAGCGCACACCTCGCGGCCGTCGGTGCCCAGGAGGCCGTGCCCGGGCTCGGCGGGATGAACGCCCGCGTGGCCGACGACGGCACCACCGTCGTCGTCACCCTCGACGCCCGGGCCGATCTGTTCGCCATGACCGGCCCGTTCGCGGGGACACTGCCCCTGTCGGTCCCCCTCGAGGCGACGGGCAGCAGTCGCACTAGCCTGGCCCGGTGATCCGCTTCCTCCACGGCATCGGTGGCCGGCCCGCCCACTTCGAGCCCCTTGCTGACGCCCTCGGCGCCGTGGCCGACCTCGCCGCCTCGCCCGCCCTGCCCGGCCACCCGGGCACGGACGCCGGCGGTCAGGGCCGCCCCCGGGCCGCACGGCCGGCGACCGATGCGGACCCCGTCCTCGACGCCGCCCGCACCTGGGCGGCGCAGGCCGGCCCCGTGCCGGGGCTGCTGATCGGCCACAGCACGGGCGGGGTCATCGCGCTGCGCGCCGTCGCCGACGGGCTGGTGCGGCCCCGCGCCCTCGTGGTCATCGACTCGAACGTCCCGGTGACGGACACCGCCCTGGCCGCCCGGGCGGCCAAGGCCCGCCTCGCCGCCCGCCCGGACTGGCGGAGCGTGCTCCGCGCCTCGCTCGCGCGGGACCTCCTCGTCCCGGAGCCGTGGCGCGAGCGGATCCTGACCGACCTGGACGCCACGCCGGACCATCCGATGCGCGAGCTCTGGGCCGCCGTCCTCGCCGCGGACACCCGTGCCCTCTGGGCCGGCATCACCGTCCCGACGCTATACGTGCGCAGCACCCGGGACGTCCACCAACGGGACCTGGACGCGGTCACGCAGCACGCCACCGTCGTCGATGTCAGCACGGGCCACTGGCCGCACGTCACGGAGCCCGAGGCCGTCGCGGCGGCGATCCGCCGCTGGCACACGACCGGCGTCCACCCCACGCGGTAGGCTGGCCGAATCATGGCTGACACTGACTTCTCTGCGGAGATCGACTCCCTGCGCCACACCCTGGCCTCCATCGAGCAGGTCTCGGACCTCGACCGCATCAAGGCGGACATCGCCGAACTGGAGCAGCAGGCCTCCGCACCGGACCTCTGGGACGACCCGGAGGAGGCCCAGAAGGTCACCTCCAAGCTCTCCCACCGTCAGACGGACCTCAAGCGCATCACCTCCCTGGAGAGCCGCATCGAGGACCTGGAGACCATGGTCGAGCTCGCCGCGGAGGAGGACGAGCCCTCCCTCCTCGACGACGCGAACCAGGAGCTGACCTCCATCCGCAAGGCCCTGGAGGAACTCGAGGTCGTCACGCTGCTCAGCGGCGAGTACGACCAGCGCGACGCCGTCGTGACCATCCGCGCGGGCGCCGGCGGCGTGGACGCGGCCGACTTCGCCGAGACCCTCATGCGCATGTACCTGCGCTGGGCCGAGCAGCGCGGCTGGTCCACCAAGGTCATGGACACCTCCTACGCGGAGGAGGCCGGCCTGAAGTCCGTCACCTTCGAGGTCAACGCGCCCTACGCGTTCGGCACCCTCTCCGTGGAGGCCGGCACGCACCGCCTCGTGCGCATCAGCCCCTTCGACAACCAGGGCCGCCGCCAGACGTCCTTCGCGGCGGTCGAGGTGGTGCCGCTGATCGAGTCGGACGACTCCATCGAGATCCCCGAGTCCGAGATCAAGGTGGACGTGTTCCGCTCCTCGGGCCCCGGCGGCCAGTCCGTGAACACCACGGACTCCGCCGTCCGCATGACGCACCTGCCCACCGGCATCGTCGTGTCCATGCAGAACGAGAAGTCGCAGATCCAGAACCGTGCCGCCGCCCTGCGCGTGCTCCAGTCCCGTCTGCTGCTGCTGCGCAAGGCCGAGGAGGACGCGAAGAAGAAGGAGATGGCCGGCGACGTCAAGGCGTCCTGGGGCGACCAGATGCGCTCCTACGTGCTGAACCCGTACCAGATGGTCAAGGACCTGCGCACGGGCCACGAGGAGGGCAACCCCTCCTCCGTGTTCGACGGCCACATCGACGATTTCGTGGACGCCGGGATCCGCTGGCGCGCCGAGCAGGTCAAGGCCGCCCAGGAGGACTGAGCCCCACGGCGCGGCCCCGCCGCCCAGGCCACCACGACGCCGGCCCGCACCTCCGCAGTGAGGCGTCGGCCGGCGTCGCCGTTCAAGCCCCCGCAGGGGCCTCGGGCCTGGCCCGGGAGACCGGCCCGGTGGGATGCTCGAAGCACCGGGCAGGCGCCCCCGCGCGCCGGTCCGGCACCAGACTCCATTCCCACCCAGGAGGTCGACCAGCATGACCATGCGCGCCGCCCGTTGGCACGGCAAGAAGGACATCCGCATCGAGGAGATCGACTCGCCCACGGCCGGCCCGGGGCAGGTCCTCGTGGACGTCGCGTGGTGCGGCATCTGCGGCACGGACCTGCACGAGTACCTCGAGGGCCCGATCTTCATCCCGCCGGCCGGGCACCCGCACCCGATCTCCGGCGACGCCGCCCCCGTCACGCTCGGCCACGAGATGTCCGGCACCGTCGCCGCCCTGGGCGAGGGCGTCACGGACCTCGAGGTCGGCCAGAAGGTCGTCGTGGAGCCGTACATCGTGCGCGAGGAGGACCGGGACCGACCGGACTACAACCTCGCGCCGGACATGAACTTCATCGGCCTGGGCGGCGACGGCGGCGGACTGGCCGAGCAGATCGCGGTGCAGCGCCGCTGGGTCCACCCGGTGGCCGACTCCGTGCCTCTCGACCAGGCCGCGCTCATCGAGCCGCTCTCCGTGGCCCACCACGCGTGGGTGCGGGCCGGCTCTCCGACGTCGGGCGTGGCAGTGATCGGTGGCGCCGGCCCCATCGGCGCGCTCACGGCGGCCGTGCTCAAGGGCAAGGGCCTGACGGTGTACGTCTCCGAGCTCTCGGAGCTGCGCCGCCAGAAGGTGCTCGAGGCCGGCGTGGTAGACGAGGCATTCGACCCCCGCGAGGTGGACGTGCCCGCGAAGATCCGCGAGCTGCACGACGGCCAGGGCGCGGACGTGGGCTTCGAGTGCACCTCGGTGGACGTGGTGCTGGACATGCTGCTGGACGCGGTGCGTCCCGGCGGGGTGATCGTCAACGAGTCCATCTGGGGCCACGAGCCCGCCGTGGCCCTGCACAAGCTGGTGATGAAGGAGATCGACCTGCGCGGCACCATCGCGTACGCGAACGACCACGCGGACACCATCCGCATGGTCGAGGACGGCGCCGTGGACCTCGCGCCGTTCATCACCGGCAAGATCGGCCTCGACGACCTGGTCGACCAGGGCTTCGAGACCCTCATCCACCACAACGAGACGGCCGTGAAGATCCTCGTCTCGCCCACCGGCCAGGGCCTCTGAGGCTCCGGCCCGATCCCCGGACGTCCCGACGACGGCCCGCACCCGCGCGCTGCGGGTGCGGGCCGTCGTGGTCCCTGTGCCGCGGCGCGCCGTCACAGACGCGTCGCTCCCTGGCGCGCCTGTGACCGGGGTCATAGACTGCATTTGAGTGAATCGTGATGAACCGAGTTGAACGTCCCAGGAGGACCGCATGACCGCCGAGCTGCCCCAGCCTCAGCCCACCGATGCCGTGATCGTGGGCGGTGCCCGCACGCCCTTCACCCGGCTGCTCTCGCAGCAGGCCGACCTGCGCGCCGTGGACCTGGGCGCCCACGCGATCACGCACGCGCTCGAGCGCGCCGGCGTGGCCCCCGAGGACGTGGACATGGTCTACATGGGCCAGGTCGTGCAGGCCGGCGCGGGCCAGAACCCGGCCCGCCAGTCCGCGCTCGCCGCGGGCATCCCGTGGAACGTCCCGGCCATGACGATCAACAAGGTGTGCCTGTCCGGCCTCACCGCCGTGATCGACGCCGCCCGTCTCATCCGCCTCGGCGAGGCGGACGTGGTGGTGGCCGGCGGTCAGGAGTCCATGACCAACGCCCCGCACCTGCTGCCCGGCGCGCGCACGGGCTTCAAGTACGGCCCGGCCACCATGCTCGACGCCGTCGCGTGGGACGGCCTCACCGACTCCCTGAGCCACGAGGCCATGGGCGAGCTGACCGAGTCCGGCAACGGCGAGCGGAACATCGCCCGCGCCGAGCAGGACGAGGTCGCCGCGGCCTCGCACCAGCGGGCCGCCCGGGCCCAGTCCGAGGGCGTCTTCGAGGGCGAGATCGCCCCGGTGGAGATCCCGCAGCGCAAGGGCGACCCGCTGGTCGTCTCCCAGGACGAAGGGGTCCGCCCGGACACGACCGCCGAGTCGCTGGGCGCCCTGCGCCCGGCGTTCGCGAAGGACGGCACCATCACGGCCGGCAACTCCTCGCCCCTGTCCGACGGCGCCGCCGCCCTCGTGGTGACCTCGCGGGCCTTCGCCGAGGAGAAGGGCCTGACGATCCTCGCCACGGTGGGCGCACCCGGCCAGACCGCCGGCCCGGACAGCTCGCAGCTGCACTCCCAGCCCTCGGACGCGATCAACGCCGCCGTGCGGAAGCAGGGCTGGGACGTGGCCGACCTCGACTTCATCGAGATCAACGAGGCGTTCGGCGCGGTGGCCGTGCAGTCCCTGCGCGACCTCGGCTACCCGCACGAGAAGACCAACATCCACGGCGGCGCCATCGCCCTGGGCCACCCGATCGGCGCCTCCGGCGCCCGGCTGGCCCTGCACGCCGCCCTCGAGCTCGACCGGCGCGACGGCGGCCGCGCGGCCGTCTCGCTCTGCGGCGGCGGCGGCCAGGGCGAGGCCCTGATCCTCTTCCGCTGACAGACCGCCCCTGACAGAAAGGACCCCGGACATGGCTCTCGACAAGACCGTGGCCACGCCCGCCGAGGCGGTGGCGGACGTGCCGGACGGCGCGTCCCTGGCCGTCGGCGGCTTCGGGCTCTCCGGCAACCCCGTGCAGCTCATCGAGGCCCTGCTCGAGCAGGGCGCCACGGACCTGTCCGTCGTCTCCAACAACTGCGGCGTGGACGGCTGGGGCCTGGGCATCCTGCTCGGCGCGCGCCGGCTGCGGAAGATGACCTCCTCCTATGTGGGGGAGAACAAGGAGTTCGCCCGCCAGTACCTCGAGGGCGAGCTCGAGGTGGAGCTCGTCCCGCAGGGCACCCTCGCGGAGAAGCTCCGCGCCGGCGGCGCCGGCATCCCGGCGTTCTACACCCGCTCCGGCGTCGGCACCCAGGTGGCCGAAGGCGGCCTGCCCATGCGCTACGACGCGGACGGCACCGTGGTGAAGTCCTCGCAGGCCAAGCCCACGGACACGTTCGTGCTCGGCGAGGGCTACCTCAGCCAGACCCCGGACGAGCCCGAGACCTATGTGCTCGAACGCTCCATCGTCACCGACTTCTCCCTCGTGCACGCGTGGAAGGGCGACCGCCACGGCAACCTCGTGTTCCGCAAGGCCACCCGCCAGTTCGGCCCGCCCGCGGCCATGGCCGGCCGCGTGTGCATCGCCCAGGTGGAGGAGCTCGTCGAGCCCGGCGAGATCGACCCGGATGACGTGCACCTGCCCGGCGTCTTCGTGCACCGGATCGTGGAGGTCGGCACGGACATCGAGAAGCGGATCGAGAAGCGCACCGTGCGCGCGTCGGGGGAGGAGCAGGCATGAGCGAGCAGACCACCGGGCGTCCCCAGGGCCTGAGCCGCGACCAGATGGCGGCCCGCGCCGCGCAGGAGCTGCCGGACGGCGCCTACGTCAACCTCGGCATCGGCATGCCCACGCTGATCCCCAACCACATCCCCGCCGGGCGGTCCGTGGTGCTGCAGTCCGAGAACGGCATCCTCGGCACGGGCCCGTACCCCACGGAGGACGCCGTGGACCCGGACCTGATCAACGCGGGCAAGGAGACCGTCACCGTGAACCCGGGGGCGTCCTTCTTCGACTCCGCGCTGAGCTTCGGCATGATCCGCGGCGGCAAGATCGACGTCGCCGTCCTGGGCGGCATGGAGGTCTCCGCCGCGGGCGACCTGGCCAACTGGATGGTGCCCGGCAAGATGGTCAAGGGCATGGGCGGTGCGATGGACCTCGTCCACGGCGCCGGCCGCGTGATCGTCATGATGGACCACGTGTCCAAGGACGGCACCCCCAAGATCGTCGACCAGTGCACCCTGCCGCTGACCGGCCGCGCCGTCGTCGACCGCATCATCACGGACCTGGCCGTCATCGACGTCGTCGGCACCCCGGAACAGCCCCGCCTGGCGCTCGTGGAGACCGCGCCCGGCGTCACCGAGGAGCAGGTCCGCGCGCTCACCGGCGCGTCGCTGGACTGAGCCGACGACGCCGCCCCGCGGCCCCGGCGCACCGCCTCGGCGGGCATCGGACCGGCACGGGATAGACTGGACGGCCGCGCCCTGATCGGGGCGCGGCCGTCGCCGTGGACGCTGGAAGGACGTGAGGCCATGGGCAAGAACAGCAAGGGCAAGGCCGCCAAGCAGCCGGCCCCCGGCGAGCGCCAGGTGATCGCCAACAACAAGAAGGCGCGCCACGACTACACCATCCTCGACACGTACGAGGCCGGCATGGTGCTCACCGGCACCGAGGTGAAGTCGCTGCGCGAGGGCAAGGCCTCGCTCGTGGACGGCTTCGCGGTCTTCTACCGGGACGAGCTGTGGCTCGAGCAGGTCTACATCCCGGAGTACCTCAACGGCTCGTGGACCAACCACGCCGCCCGCCGCCGCCGCAAGCTGCTGCTGCACCGCGCCGAGCTGACGAAGATCTCCCGCCAGATCCAGGATCCGGGCCTGACCATCGTGCCGCTGTCCCTGTACTTCCTGAACGGGCGCGTGAAGGTGGAGATCGGCGTCGCGCGCGGCAACCGCGAATACGACAAGCGGCACAAGCTGCGCGAGCAGCAGGACAACCGCGAGGCCCAGCGGGCCATGCGGATGCGCAACCGGCGCGCCGGCGTGGCCTGAGCGCGGCAGGCCCCTTGGGAATGCCCGGGGGGCGTGCTACGTTGTATCTCTCGCAGGGCCGGTTTCAGGACCGGCGGGCCTCGCGCCCTCCGCCTGCAGTGGTGATTGACAACCTCATAGAGGAGTCGCCCCCATGGGGCCGATCGGTTTCGACGGTGTGTGTCGCGTCGGGAGAAGCGGGCCGAGGATGCAGAGTCATCTCGTCAAACGCTCTCTGCAAACCAATAAGTGCCGAATCCAAGCGCACTGACTTCGCTCTCGCTG
The DNA here is from genome assembly GCF_040546065.1 of Micrococcus sp. UYEF5. Classification (NCBI taxonomy): domain Bacteria; kingdom Bacillati; phylum Actinomycetota; class Actinomycetes; order Micrococcales; family Micrococcaceae; genus Micrococcus; species Micrococcus sp. UYEF5. The sequence goes on along the minus strand of NZ_JBEPNB010000001.1, from coordinate 327,515 downwards.
CCTGATCAGTGATCGAGTCCGTCACCCCGAGGTCGCTGTCGCCTCGGATCGTGGCGTCAGCTAGATAGCCACTGGGCGTCACCCTCGCCGGGGGTCGTGACGCCGACATCAATCCGGCTGGGTCCGGGTTGGCCGCCCGTCTGCGGGACGGCCAGGACCGAGCAACACCCACAGCAGACTGCGCCCGGAGAAGACCTGGCAACACCTCATCGGACGCGGGTTCAATTCCCGCCGGCTCCACTCACCACCACGGGAAGGCCCCGGAATCACCCCGATTCCGGGGCCTTCCTCGTGTCCGCGACCGGTTTGCGGCGGCCCGCCCCTCAGCCGGCCAGGACCGCGTGCAGGCCCAGGCCGGCGCCCCAGCCGACGACGACGGCCACCAGCCCCAGACCCAGATGCGCGGCCCACAGGCGGGCGGCTGTGCCCCATCGACGGGCGAGCACGGCGTCAGCCGCCTCAGCGGCCACGGTGGACCACGTCCCCAGGGCGAGGCAGAACCCGGACACCACGGCCGACACCGCCGCGACGAGCACGAGCCCCTGCCCGTCGCCCCCGCCCCCGGAGGCGTACACCAGCTCCGGCACGGCCAGGCCGACGGTGACGCCGAGGAGCAGGGCCGCCGTCGTGTTGGCGGTGAGCAGACCCCGGGGGCCGAGCCGGTCGGTCAGGCGCCGGCGCACCAGGGCGCCGAGCGCCCCGCCCGCCGCGAGGCAGGCCAGGAGGGCCACCTGGAGGAGAGCGAAGACCTCGTATCCCGCGCCGCTCATGCGTCCTCCGCCGAACGATCCGTCCCGACCGCGCGCGACCCCGGGGCGCCCCCGGCGCGCAGGCCGAGCACGGCCGCCGCCGTCGAGAGTGCAGCCATCAGCGCGAGCACCAGCAGCACCGCTACCGCCGCGGCGAGGACGCCACCCGCCCCGGACGCCGCAGCGCCCAGCCGCACCGGCCACAGCACCAGGGCGACGGCGCTGGAGATGGTGGTGAACGCACCGAGGAAGCCGGTTCCCAGCCCCGCCACCAGGCGTGGACGCCAGTCCGGCCCGCGGCAGCGCGAGGCCGCCCACAGCAGGCCGAGCAGGAACGAGCCGAGCACGTTCACCACGAACAGCGGCAGGGCCTGGACCAGCACGTCGACCGCCCCGAACGCGGCGCCGAACGTGCCGCGGAAGTTGGGCGCCCCGGCCAGCGCGGTCACCGCGTTCATCACCCCCGCACCGCACAGCACGCCCGCGGCACCGCCGAGGGCCACCGCACCCGCAGTGCCGGGCCGGCGATCCGTCCCGCGCCCGCCCCTCCGGTCGGCCGTCGTCTCCCCCCGCGCGGCCATCAGGCGCCGCCCTCGGTCTCGTCACCCGCGCGGAGGCGGGCGAGGACGTCGTCGTGGAGCAGGCCGTTCGTGGCCAGCGCGTGCCCGCCGAACGGGCCGTCCTCGCCGTCCAGCGAGGTGAAGCGGCCGCCGGCCTCGCGCACGATCGGCACCAGAGCGGCCATGTCATGCAGCTCGAGCTCGGGCTCGGCCGCGATGTCCACGGCGCCCTCGGCCACGAGCATGTAGGACCAGAAGTCACCGAAGCCGCGCACGCGCCACACGTCCGAGGTGAGCTGCAGGAACGCGCGGATCGAGCCGCGTTCGCGCCAGCCCTCGATCGAGGAGAAGGACAGCGACGCGTCCTCGACCCGATCCACGCCGGACACGGTGATCCGCTGAGCACGCGTGAGCGAGGTGCCCGCGAAGGCGCCCTGGCCGGCCGCGGCCCACCAGCGCCGGTGCAGGGCGGGGGCGGAGACGACGCCGACGACGGGCTCGCCGTCGATCAGCAGCGCGATGAGGGTGGCCCACACGGGCACGCCGCGCACGAAGTTCTTGGTGCCGTCGATGGGGTCGACCACCCACTGCCGGCCGGAGCGGCTCAGAGATCCGCCGAACTCCTCACCCACGATGCCGTCGCGCGCCCGGGCACGGGACAGGGTGGAGCGGATGGACTCCTCCGCGGCGCGGTCCGCATCCGTGACAGGGGTGAGATCCGGCTTGGTGCTGACCTCGAGGTCCTGGGCCTTGAACCGGGACATCGTGATCGAGTCCACGTTGTCCGCCAGCATGTGGGCCAGCCGCAGGTCCTCCGTGAGGTCGCGGCCGCGGGTCGCAGGGTTCTCAGGTCGCTCCATGCCGCCCACGCTATACCGCGCGGGCCGCCTCAGTCCTCGGACGACGCCGCGTCCTCCGCCCCCGAGGGGGCCAGCCGGTTGCCGAGCAGACGCCGCAGCGAGGCCAGGCGTGCCGCTCCCGAGGGGCCGGCGTGGCCCGCGGCCACCCATGCGTCCAGGCCGCAGCCGGGGGAGTCGGCGGTGTGGGTGCAGCCGCGCGGGCAGTCCGCCAGCCCGCCGGCGAGGTCGTCGAACGCCTCCACCACGCGGTCCGGCTCGACCCAGCCCAGCCCGAAGGACCGGATGCCGGGGGTGTCCACCACCCAGGTGTCCGGCAGGGGGGCGCCGTCGTCGCCCGTCAGCGGCAGTGCGAGCGCGGACGAGGAGGTGTGCCGGCCCCGGCCGGTGACGGCGTTGACGTGGCCGGTGGCCCGTTCCGCGCCGGTGAGCGCGTTCAGCAGCGTGGACTTGCCGACGCCGGAGGGCCCCACGAACGCGCTCGTGTGCCCGATCAGCCGCTCGGCCACCCGGGCCACGAGCGAGGCGTCCAGGGCGGTGTCCCCGGTCTCGGCCTCGAAGGTCGCCGCACCGGAGGTCATCACCTCCAGGTCCAGGGCCTCGTAGTGCGCCACCAGCGCGGCCGGATCACGCAGGTCGGTCTTCGTGATGAGCAGCACCGGGTGGATGCCGGCGTCGTAGCAGGCGACCAGGGCGCGGTCGATGAAGCCGGTCCGGGGCTCCGGATTGGCCGCGGCCACCATGATCACCAGCAGGTCGGCGTTGGCCACCACCACCCGCTCGACCTCGTCCGAGTCGTCCGCCGACCGGCGCAGGACCGTGCTGCGCTCCTCGACACGGACGATGCGTGCGAGCGTGCCCTCGTCCCCGGAGAGGTCCCCGACGACGGCCACCCGGTCGCCCGTGGCGATCGGCGTGCGGCGCAGCTCGCGGGCGCGCATCGCCGTGATCCGCTCGTCCAGGCGATCCGGCAGCACCACGGCGTACCGGCCGCGGTCCACCGTGGTGACCATGCCGACCTGCGCATCCTCGTGCTTGGGCCGCTCCTTGGTGCGCGGGCGGGTGCCGCGTTTGGACGGGCGCACCCGGACATCGGACTCGTCCCACGCGGAGGGATCGAGGCGCCGGGCCATCAGCGGGCCTCCTCGGCCGCATCGCCGGGTGCCACGAGCGCGGTCCACAGTGCGGGGAAGTCCGGCATCGTCTTCGCGGTGGTCGCCACGTCCACGATGCCGGTCCCCGGCACGCGCAGGCCGACGACGGCGGCGAAGGTCGCCATCCGGTGGTCGTGGTAGGTCTCGAGGGCGGCGGGCGACAGCGGCCCCGACGCGTCCGTCCCCGGGAAGCCGAGCGACGTCTCGTCCTCGTCCACGGTGATCCCCAGGCGGGCGGCCTCGGCGGTGAGCGCGGCGAGCCGGTCCGTCTCATGGCCCCGCAGATGGCCGATCCCCGTCAGGCGGGTGGGCCCGGAGGCCAGCAGGGCGAGCGCGGCCGCGGTGGGGGCGAGCTCGGCCGTGTCCGCGATCTCACCGGCGCCGGTGATGCGGGGCGCGCCGTCGTCGTGGACCGCCCCCGTCACCGTGAGCCGGCCGCGGGAGCGGTCCGTGCGGTCGACCGTGAGGGCCACGCTCGCCCCGAACTGCGGCAGGATCCGCCGCCAGCGGTCGCCGATCTGCGTCGTGCGGGTGGGCCAGTCCGGCACCGTCACGGAGCCGCCCGTGGCCACGGCGGCGGCCAGGAAGGGGCCTGCGTTGGACAGGTCCGGCTCGACGGTCGCCTCGTGTGCCGGGATGCGCCCCGGGGCCACGGTCCACGCCCCGGGACCCGTCTCGGCGACGTCCACCTCGAGCGCGCGCAGCACCCCGACGGTCATCGCGACGTGCTCCGGACTCGGCACGGTCTGCCCGGTGTGCCGCAGCCGGAGGCCGCGCGGCATCCCCGCGGCCGCCAGCAGCGCGGCGGACAGGAACTGGGAGGAGCCGGAGGCGTCGACCGCGACCTCCGGCACGTCGCCGTCGGGGGCCACCGTGGCCGCGTCCGCGCGGGTCGTCATCGTGAAGGGCAGGCGACCGGGCTCGCCCTCCTCGTTGACGGCCACCCCGAGCTGGCGCAGCGCGTCCAGGACCGGGGCCATCGGGCGCAGGCGCGCGCCGGCGTCGCCGTCGAAGCGGACCCGGCCGGGCCGCAGCGCGGCGACGAACGGGACGAAGCGCATGACCGTCCCCGCCAGTCCGCAGTCCACGGCGACATCCCCGGCCAGCGGCTCGCCGACCGGCATCGGATGCACCCGCAGTCCGCCGTCGGACAGGGGCTCGAACCGGGCCCCGAGCGCTGTGAGCGCCGTGCGCATCAATGCCGTGTCCCGCGACTCGAGGACGCCGTGCAGGACGCACGGACCGTCGGCGAGCGCGGCGAGCACGAGATGCCGGTTCGTCAGCGACTTCGATCCCGGCAGCCGCACCTCTCCGCGCACCGGGCCGCGCGCCACGGGCGCGGGCCAGGTCTCGGCGGCGTCGGGACGGGGGGCGGGGGAGTGCGCGGCGGCACGCGTGGGGCGGGTCACCGGACCAGCCTATCCGGCGGCTGTCGGCCGGGGTCGGCCTGTCGCGGGGGAATACCTGGAACGCTCCTGGCGCTCCACTGGACGACCCCGTACCCGTGTCGGCGCACCGGTCCCGCTCGCCGCGGACCGCAGCCGGAGAGGAGCCCCGCATGAGCGCCGCCCTGCTGACGCATCCCTCCCGGACCGTAGACTGGCCCGCGATGAGCACTGACAACAGCCGGCCGGAATTCGCCCGGCCCGAGGACGCCCCCGAGCACGACCGCGCCGACATCGACGTCGCCGCCGAGTCCGAACAGCAGCGCCGTGCCCGGTTCGAGCGTGACGCCCTCGAGTTCGTGGACCAGTTGTACTCCGCTGCGCTGCGCATGACGCGCAACCCGCAGGACGCCGAGGACCTGGTCCAGGAGGCGTACACGAAGGCCTACTCCTCGTTCCACCAGTACCGGCCCGGCACCAACCTCAAGGCCTGGCTCTACCGGATCCTCACGAACACGTACATCAACCTCTACCGCAAGCGGCAGCGCCAGCCCCTCGAGGCGGACAACCCTGAGGTGGAGGACTGGCAGATGGCCCGGGCCGCCGAGCACACCTCCGGTGGCCTGCGCTCGGCCGAGACGGAGGCCCTCGACCGGCTGCCCGACTCCCAGGTGAAGGACGCCCTGCAGGCGATCCCGGAGGAGTTCCGGCTCGCCGTCTACTTCGCGGACGTGGAGGGCTTCGCCTACAAGGAGATCGCCGAGATCCTCGACGTGCCGATCGGCACCGTCATGTCGCGGCTGCACCGCGGCCGCAAGCAGCTGCGCGAGCGCCTCGCGGACTACGCGGCCGCGCGCGGCATCAAGGCCCAGCCGAAGAAGAAGACCGGGCGCGGCGGCACGAAGCAGACCGAGACGAGCACGAAGGAGGCCACGCGATGACCGCGGACCAGCACGGCCATGAGTGCCGCGTCGCCCAGGACGCCTCCCTGGAGCGGCTGTACCAGTACCTGGACGGCGCCCTGACGCCCGAGGACATCGAGCAGGTGCGCGCCCACGTGGCGGAGTGTCCGGACTGCCGGCACCAGAAGGAGCTCGAGGAGCTCATCCGCTCGGCGGTGCGTCGGTGCTGTCAGGAGAAGGCGCCCGCGCAGCTGCGGGCCACCATCATGACCCGCATCACCCAGATCTCGACGACGACCGTCACCTGGGGCTGACACCGCGACATGCGGACCCGTGGGCACCCGATCGGGCGCCCCGACGATGACGAAGGGCCGTCCCCTGAGGGGACGGCCCTTCGTGGTCTCTGCGGTCGCCGGGTGGCACCCGGCCGGTCCGCGACGCCGATCAGCGGATCAGGCGTTGGGACGCTTGCCGTGGTTGGCGCCGTTCCTGCGGCGGTCGCGACGCTTGCGTGCACGCTTGCTCATGACGTCTCCCTTCAACGAGTCGGTCGGTGGTCCATTCTGTCACATCAGGCCGTGGGCTCGGGCAGACCGAGCCACTGGTACCAGCCCCGATGCAGCACGAGCCACGCGATGAGCCCGTGGCCCGCCTGGCCCGGCCGGCCCTGGCCGGAGGCCAGGTCCGAGCGCCACTGCTCGTGGCCCACCAGCGGGGTGAACGTGTCCACGTACACGTGGTTGCGCCGGTCGGCCACATCCAGGTAGGCGGCGTTGAGCTCGGCGAGCCGGGCGTTGCGCTGCTCGTCCAGGGTGGGCGTGGGGCCCACCACGAGCACCGGGATGTTCCGCTGCGAGGCGGTGTCCAGGACGTTGGCCAGGTTCAGCCGCGAGCGGGCGGTCGAGGTGGCCTCCAGGTCCAGGTCCGCGTCGGACAGGGCCACGACGAGGCGGTTCTCCGTCTCCTCGGAGAAGCGCCGCGAGGCCTCGCCCCACCAGCGCTCGTTGAGGTCCTCGGTGGTCTCGTGCGGCACGGCCAGCACGTAGTTCTCCAGCTCCACGTCGGGGGCCTGGGTGCGGGCGAGCACGCGGCCCCACCAGCCGATGGCGCGGGCGTCGCCCGCACCGGCCAGCAGCTGGTCGCCGACGGCGGCGATCCGGATCCGGCGGTTGTGCACAGTGTGTCCTTTCGTCGGCCGATCCGGCGCCGCCGCCGCACCGGAGGGTGCGGCGGCGGCGCAGGGTCGGTCCGGGTCAGCGGCCGAAGGCGGCGTCCAGCAGCGTGCTGAGCTCCTGGTCGTGGCGGCCCTTGGTGCCCGCGGAGGTCGCGGCCGAGGCCGGGCGGGACACGAGGGTCACGGGGCCGTCGAGCTGCGGCACGAGGTTCAGTGCCATGAACGGCCACGGGCCCTGGTTCGCGGGCTCGTCCTGCACCCAGGTGACGTCGGCGACCGGGTAGGCGCGGAGCGCCTTGCGGATCTCGTCGAGCGGCAGCGGGTAGAGCTGCTCCACCCGCACGATCGCGGTGGACGTGTCACCGGACTTCTCGCGGCGGGCGAGCAGGTCGTAGTACAGCCGGCCGGAGACCAGCACCACGCGCGTGACGTCCTTGGCGTCCACCCCGGCGTCCGGGATGACCGGCTGGAAGCCGCCCTCGGTGAAGTCCTCCACCGAGTTCGCGGCGGCCTTGAGGCGCAGCAGCTGCTTCGGGGTGAACACGATGAGGGGCCGACGCGGGCGGGCGTAGGCGTGCTCGCGCAGCAGGTGGAAGTGGTTCGCGCCCGTGGAGGGGTTGACCACGCGCATGTTGTCCTCGGCGCACATCTGCAGGAAGCGCTCGATGCGGGCGGAGGAGTGGTCCGGCCCCTGTCCCTCGTAGCCGTGGGGGAGGAGCAGGACCACGGACGAGGTCTGCGACCACTTCTGATCGGCCGAGGAGATGAACTCGTCGATGATCGTCTGCGCGCCGTTCACGAAGTCGCCGAACTGGGCCTCCCACAGCACGAGGGCGTCGGAGCGCTCCACGGAGTAGCCGTACTCGAAGCCGAGGGCGGCGTACTCGGACAGCAGCGAGTTGTAGACCCAGAACTTCGCCTGGTCCTCGGAGAGGTGCCTCAGCGGCGCCCACGTGTCGCCGGTGATCCGGTCGTGGAACACCGAGTGGCGCTGCGTGAAGGTGCCGCGCTGGGAGTCCTGGCCCGCCAGGCGGACCGGCACGCCCTCCATGAGCAGCGAGCCGAAGGCCGCCAGCTCGGCGAAGCCCCAGTCGATGCCGCCGTCGACGGCCATCTTGGCGCGGCGCTCGAGCAGGGCCGCGAGCTTGGGGTGGACCGTAAAGCCCTCGGGCACGTCGATGTGCGCCTGCCCGATGGCCCGCAGCGTCTCGGCCGAGATGGCCGTGGACGCCGGCGCCTCCGGGGCCGCGTCCCGGTCCTCGGCCGGGCGGAGGCCCTCCCCGCCGGAGGCGGGCGCGTCCTCGTGGGTCTCCGCGAAGACCCGCTCCAGCTGCTGCTGGTAGTCCTTCAGGGCGCTGTCCGCCTCCTCCTGCGTGATGTCGCCGCGGCCCACGAGGGACTCGACGTACAGCTTGCGGGTGGAGCGCTTCTGCTCGATGAGGTTGTACATGCGCGGCTGCGTCATCGACGGGTCGTCGCCCTCGTTGTGGCCGCGGCGGCGGTAGCAGACGAGGTCGATGACGACGTCCTTGTTGAACCGCTGGCGGTACTCGAAGGCGAGCTGGGCCACGTGCACCACGGACTCCGGCTCGTCGCCGTTGACGTGGAAGATCGGGGCCTGGATGGTCTTGGCCACGTCGGTGGAGTACACCGCGGAGCGCGCCTGGGTCGGCGGCGTGGTGAAGCCCACCTGGTTGTTCACGACCACGTGGATCGTGCCGCCGGTGCGGTAGCCGGGCAGCTGCGAGAGCTGCAGGACCTCGGTCACGACGCCCTGGCCCGCGAAGGCCGCGTCGCCGTGCACGAGGATCGGCAGCACGGAGAAGGAGTCCGGGCGCTGGCCACCCAGATCGAGGCGGTCCTGCTTGGCACGCACGACGCCCTCGAGGACCGGGTCCACGGCCTCCAGGTGCGAGGGGTTGGCGGCGAGGTACACGCGGGTGCTGTTGCCGGCGTCGGACACGAAGGTGCCCTCGGTGCCCATGTGGTACTTCACGTCGCCCGAGCCCGAGGCGCCGCCCGGGGTGGCCCCCTCGAACTCGCGGAAGACCTGGCTGTAGGTCTTGCCGGCGATGTTGGTCAGCACGTTCAGGCGACCGCGGTGCGCCATGCCGATGGCGACCTCGTCCAGCCCGGCGTCGGCGGCGTCGCCGAGGATGCCGTCCAGCAGCGGGATGAGGGACTCGCCGCCCTCCAGGGAGAAGCGCTTCTGGCCGATGTACTTGGTCTGCAGGAACGTCTCGAACGCCTCCGCGGCGTTGAGTCGGCCCAGGATGCGCAGCTGCTCCTCGCGGGTGGGCTTGGCGTACGGCTGCTCGAGCTTCTCCTGGAACCAGGCGCGCTCGGCCGGGTCCTGGATGTGCATGTACTCGACGCCGATGGTGCGGCAGTACGCGTCACGCAGCACGCCGAGGATCTTGCGCAGCGTCAGGCTGCTCGCCCCGCCGAAGCCGCCGGTGGGCCACTTGCGGTCCAGGTCCCACAGGGTCAGCCCGTGCTCGCGGATGTCGAGGTCCGGGTGGTAGGCCATCGAGTACTCGAGCGGGTCCACGTTGGCCAGCAGGTGGCCGCGGTCCCGGTACGCGTGGATGAGCTGCTGGATGCGGGCGACCTTGCCGATCTGCTCCTCCGGGTTCACCTGCACGTCCTGGGCCCAGCGGACGGGCTCGTAGGGGATGCGCAGGGAGTGGAAGACCTCGTCGTAGAAGCCGTCCTCGCCCAGCAGGAGGCCGTGCACGATCTTCAGGAACTCGCCGGAGCCGGCGCCCTGGATCACGCGGTGGTCGTACGTGGAGGTCAGCGTGATCGTCTTGGAGATCGCCAGGTCGTGCAGCGTGGACTCGGCGGCGCCCTGGAAGGCGGCCGGATAGGTCAGCGCGCCGACGCCGATGATGGCGGCCTGGCCCTGGGACAGGCGGGGCACCGAGTGCACGGTGCCGATGCCGCCCGGGTTGGTCAGGGAGACCGTGGTGCCGGCGTAGTCGTCCATCGTCAGCTTGTTCTTGCGGGCGCGCTGGACGAGGTCGTCGTACGCCTTCCAGAAGCCGCGGAAGTCGAGGGTCTCGGCGGCCTTGACGTTGGGGACCACGAGCGCGCGGGTGCCGTCCGGGCGGGGCAGGTCGATGGCGAGGCCGAAGTTCACGTGGGCCGGCTCCACCATGGTGGGCTTGCCGTCGCGCTCCTCGTAGGTCACGTTCATCGAGGGCATGGCCGCGAGCGCGCGGACCACGGCGTAGCCGATGAGGTGGGTGAAGGAGACCTTGCCGCCGCGGGTGCGGGCCAGGTGGCTGTTGATGACCACGCGGTTGTCGATCAGCACCTTGGCCGGCAGGTCGCGCACGGTGGTGGCGGTGGGCATGGACAGGGAGGCGTCCATGTTCGTGGCCACGGCCTTGGCCATGCCCTTGAGGACGGTGGCCTTCTCCTGCTTCTCGTCCGCGGTGGTGGCGGTGGTGTCGGCGGGCTCGGAGGGCACGGCCTGGGCCGCCGGGGTCTTCTTGGGCTTGGGGCCGGTGCTGACCGAGGTCTCCTTGGGCTGCGGACCCCGGGCCGGGGCGGTCGCCGCCTTCGGCTCGGTCACCTTGGCGGAGGCCTTCGGCTCGGTCTGGGCGGCGGCCTTCGGCTCGGTCTGGGCGCCGGCCTTCGGCTCGGCCTCGGCGGGGGCGCTGGCCTCAAGACGGGCGAAGATCTGTGCCCACTGCCGGTCCACGGAACCGGAGTCCTCGCGGTACTTCCGGTAGATCTCGGCCACGAGCCGTTCGTTCCCCGGGAACTCCTGTGCGAGCCGGTCCGACGTGAGTTCTGGCACTGTGTAACGCCTCTTCCTGAGCCTTGGGATGCGATGTGCTGCGCCGGGCCACCCGCGCGGCGCGCGTGGGGCCGGGAACGCCTCGAGACATCATAGTTCTTCGACGCCCCCGGTCGGAATGCCGCGGCCTCGGCTCGACTCCGCTCCCGGCGGACGCGCGGGGGGCTCTCGGCGTCCACCGCGTCTGGGAGACTGACACCATGCGCTTCCTCACCGACCCGGCCGTCGACCTGACGTACAACGACGTCTTCCTCGTGCCCTCGCACTCGGACGTCGCCAGTCGCATGGACGTGGACATCGCCCCGGATGACGGCACGGGCGCCACCATCCCCCTGGTCTCCGCCAACATGACCGCCGTCACCGGGCGCCGGATGGTCGAGACCATGGCCCGGCGCGGCGGTCTCGGGATCCTGCCGCAGGACATCCCGGCGGACGTCATCCGGGACGTCGTGCGTCGGGTGAAGGCGGCCCACCCCGTGGCGGACACCGCCCTGACCGTCGGCCCGCAGGACACGGTGCTGGACCTGCTCCACCTCGTGGACCGCCGCAACCACGGGGCCGTCTGCGTGGTGGACGCGCACGGCGGGCTGCTCGGCGTGGTCCGCCCCCAGGACTGCGAGGACGTGGACCGCTTCACCTCGGCCGCCTCCGTCATGCACCCTCCGGTGGTGACCCTCACGCTCGCCGAGCTCGGCGGCACGGACGGCGCCCCGGACAAGGACGCGCTGCGGGCGGCCTTCGAGCGCCTGCACGCCGCGCACCAGGAGATGGCCCCCGTCGTGGACCCGGCGGTGGGCACCGCCGCCCCCGTGCTGCGCGGGGTCGTCACCGCGGCGGGCCTGCTGCGCTCGTCCTTGTTCACGCCCGGTCTCGACGACGACGGACGGCTCCGCGTCGGCGCCGCCGTCGGCATCAACGGGGCGGTGGGGGAGAAGGCCGCCGTCCTGGTCGAGGCCGGCGTCGACGTGCTCGTCGTGGACACCGCGCACGGTCATCAGCGGACCATGCTGGACGCGCTCGCCGCCGTGCGGGCCCTCGACCCCGGCGTGCCCGTGGTGGCCGGCAACGTCGTCTCCGGCGACGGCGTCCGGGACCTGGTCGCGGCCGGCGCGGACATCGTCAAGGTGGGCGTGGGACCGGGCGCGATGTGCACCACGCGCATGCAGACCGCGGTGGGCCGGCCCCAGTTCTCGGCGGTCCTGGAGTGCGCCGCCGCGGCCCGCGAGCTCGGGGCACGCGTGTGGGCGGACGGCGGGGTGAAGCACCCGCGGGACGTGGCGCTCGCGCTGGCCGCCGGAGCCAGCTCGGTGATGATCGGCTCGTGGTTCGCGGGGACGCTCGAGTCTCCGGGCGACCTCGTGCACGGTCCGGACGGTCGGCGGTACAAGGAGAGCTTCGGCATGGCCTCGGCCCGCGCGGTCCAGCACCGCACCCGCCACGAGGACGCCTTCACCAAGGCCCGCAAGGCGATGTTCGAGGAGGGCATCTCCTCCTCGCGCATGTACGTGGACCCGCGCCGCCCCTCGGTGGAGGACCTGCTGGACACCATCACGTCCGGTGTGCGCTCGTCGCTGACCTACGCCGGCGCCCACGACCTGGCGGAGTTCCGTGAGCGCGCCGTCGTCGGCCTGCAGTCCGCGGCGGGCTACGAGGAGGGCCGGCCGGTCGCCTCGTCGTGGTGAGGCGGCCGCATGCCCCTGCTCGTTCCGCCGGGGCCTGACGCCCCTATACTGGGCGGACTATGGATCACCCTGACACCTGTGTGCCAGACCGCTCGTCCGCCCACGCGGACGCGGCCGGATCGGAGCCTTCCAGTCCCGGTGCCCCGCACCGCCGCCCGGCCCGCCGTCGAGGGGGTGAGGTCGGGTGGAGTGGCTCCTGCTGATCCTCGGCCTGGCCCTGATCGTGGGCACCGGGTTCTTCGTGGCCGTCGAGTTCGCCATGATCGCGATCGACGTGCCCACCGTGCAGCGCATGGTGGACGCGGGTGACCGCGGCGCCGAGCCCCTGCTGCGCTGTCTCAAGTCACTCTCGACCCAGCTCTCCGCGTGCCAGCTGGGCATCACTCTGACCACACTGCTCACCGGCTACGTGATGGACCCGGCGATCAGCCGGCTCATCGACCCGCTGCTGCTCCAGGTGGGGCTGCCGGCCGGCGTGGTGGGCACCGTCTCGCTCGTCGTCGCGATGGTCGTGGCGACCCTGCTCTCGATGCTCCTCGGCGAGCTGATCCCCAAGAACATGTCCATCGCCGAGCCCATGGCGATCGGCCGCGCACTCGCCCGGCCCCAGCTCGTGTTCAGCACCGTGTTCAAGCCGGCGATCCTGGTCCTGAACGGGTTCTCCAACGGCGTGCTGGCCCGCGTGGGCATCGAGGCCAAGGAGGAGATCTCCGGCGCCCGCAGCCCCGAGGAGCTCTCCTCGCTGGTCCGCCGCTCGGCCCAGCTGGGCACGCTCGACGCGCAGACCGCCACGTTCCTGGACCGGACGCTGCGCTTCGCGGACCGCACCGCCGCGGACGTGATGACCCCGCGCATCCGCGTGGAGACGGTGAGGGAGGACCAGGCTCTGCCCGAGGTCCTGGACCTGGCCCGCAGCACCGGCTACTCGCGGTTCCCCGTGATCGGCGACTCCTCGGACGACATCCGCGGCGTGGTGCACGTGAAGAAGGTCGTGGCCGTGCCGCGGGAGCGCCGCGCCGACCTCGAGGCCGGTGCACTGATGACGGAGGTCATCCGCGTGCCGGAGACCGTGCACCTGGACCAGCTGCTGGCCGAGCTGCGCGACGCGAACCTGCAGATGGCCGTCGTCGTGGACGAGTACGGGGGCACCGCAGGGGTGGTCACGCTCGAGGACGTGGTGGAGGAGATCGTCGGCGAGGTCGCGGACGAGCACGACCGCGTCACCCCGGGGGTCCTCCAGACGGCCTCCGGCCGCTGGTACTTCCCGGCGGAGCTGCGGCCCGACGAGGTGCGGACCCAGATCCCGGCCCTCGTGGTGCCGGAGGACGGGGCCTACGAGACCGTCGGCGGGTACATCCTGGCCCGACTGGGGCGCCTGGCGGAGGTCGGGGACGTGGTGGACGTGGACGGCGGCACCCTGACGGTCGAGCGGATGGACGGCCGCCGCATCGAGCGCGTGCGCTTCGACCCGGCCGCTGAGGACGAGGAGACGCGCGCATGAACGGGGACGTCGTCGGACTGCTGTGGCTGGTGGTCCTGTTGGCCGCCAACGCCTTCTTCGTGGCGGGCGAGTTCGCCGTCATGGGCGCCCGCCGGGCGCAGATCGAGCCGCGGGCCGAGGCCGGCTCCCGCCAGGCCCAGGTGGCGCTCTACGCGATGGAGCACGTCTCCCAGATGCTGGCCGTCTGCCAGCTCGGCATCACGGTGTGCTCCCTGCTCATCCTCAACGTGTCCGAGCCGGCGCTGCACCACCTGCTCGTCGTCCCGATGGCCGCCCTCGGGGTCCCGTCCGCGGCGGCGGACGTGACCGCCTTCGTGCTCGCGCTGCTGGTGGTCACCTTCCTGCACGTGACCCTGGGCGAGATGGTGCCCAAGAACGCCGCCGTCTCGTTCGCGGACCGCGCCGTGATGCTGCTGGCCCAGCCGCTCGTGTGGCTCTCGAAGCTGCTGCATCCCGTCGTGGCCGCGCTGAACTGGACGGCCAACCTCGTGCTGCACGCCCTGCGCATCGAGCCGAAGGACGAGGTGGCCTCCTCCTACACGCTCGAGGAGGTGCAGTCGATCGTGGCCGAGTCCACCCGCTCGGGCACCCTGGAGGACGAGTCCGGCGTGCTGCACTCGGCCCTCGAGTTCTCGGACCACCGGGCCGGGGACGTGATGGTGCCGCTCGAGCGGGTCGTCACCGTCCCCGAGGGGATCACGCCGCACGACTTCGAGTGGACCGTGGGCCGCGTGGGCTTCTCCCGGTTCGTGGTCGAGGACCCCGACGGCGGCTACACCGGCTACCTGCACCTTAAGGACGTCCTCACCGTGGGCCCGTCGGGACACGACGAGCCGATCCCGCTCACGCGCGTGCGCTCGCTGGCCAACGTGCGGCTCGAGGACGAGGTCGAGGACGCACTCGCGCTCATGCAGCGCACGGGCTCCCACCTCGCCCGGGTCATCACGCCCGAGGGCGAGACCGCGGGCATCCTCTTCCTCGAGGACGTGCTCGAGGAGCTCGTCGGGGAGATCAACGACGTGACGCAGTCGCCACGTCGGTTCCGGCCCGCGTGAGCGTCGCGCGGGCGGCGCGGTGCTACTGTTGAGAACCGATTTCACACATCCTCCCGACACGAACGAGGTCGCCCCATGCTCCGCCGCCGTCGTCTGCCCGCCCTGACCGGGGCCCTCACCGCGCTCACCCTGAGCCTCGCCGCGTGCGGCGGGACCAGCGGCGACTCCGCGGGCGAGCAGGCCGCGGGCGCCTCTGCTGCCGCCGGGTCCGGCTCGGCCGCGGGCGCGCCCGTGGCCGTCGCCACGACGACGCAGCTCGGCTCCGTGCTCGACCGCGTGGTCGCGTGCGCCGACGCCCGCAGCGTCACGGTGATGGGCCCGGGGGATGATCCGCACGACTTCTCCGCCTCGTCCGCGCAGGTGAAGGACATGGTCTCCTCCGGCCTCGTGTTCTCCAACGGCCTCGGCCTCGAGGGCGGCATGGAGTCCGCCCTCGCCAACGCCGAGGCGGACGGCGCGACCGTCGTCGAGGTGGCGCCCCAGCTGGATCCGCTGCCCTTCGGCGGCCATGACCACGCCGAGGAGGGGGCGGGCCACGAGGGCCACGACCACGGGTCCGAGGATCCGCACGTCTGGATGGACGTCGCCCGCATGGCGAGGGCCGCCGAGCTGATGGGCGACACGCTCGCCCAGGAGCGGGGTGACGAGAGGTTCGCCGAGTGCGGCGCGACCGTCCGCGGGGAACTCGAGCAGACGGACGCGCAGGTCCGGGAGATCCTCGCCGGGGTCCCGGAGGACCGCCGCACGCTGGTCACGGACCACGACGCCTACGGCTACTTCAGCGACGCCTACGACTTCACCGTGTCCGGCGTCGTCGTCCCGGGCGGCTCCACCGACGGCGAGCCCTCCTCTCAGGAGATCGCCGAGCTCGCCCGGTCCATCCGTGACGGCGGCGCGGACGCCGTGATCACGTCCGTGGGCGCGCGCAACAGCCTCGTGGACACCGTGGCCGAGGAGGCCGGCAACCTGCCGGTCATCGAGGTCTACGAGAGCGGCGTCGGCCCGAAGGACACCCCGGAGGCGGACTACGCCGAGGCCATGCTCGCCAACGCCCGCACCCTCGCCGACGCGCTGGAGGGCTGAGGATGGACTGGCTGCTCGAACCCTTCCAGATGGGATTCCAGCAGCGCGCCCTCGTCGGCGGACTCATCGCGGTGGTGATGTGCTCGGTCGTGGGCACGTGGCTGGTGCTGCGCGGGATGAGCTTCTTCGGGGACGCGTTCGTGCACGGTGTCCTGCCGGGCATCGCCCTGGCGGTCGTCACCGGTGGCAGCCCCCACCTCGGTGCGGCGGTGGCCGCCGTCGTCATGATGGCGGGCATCTCGCTGGTGCACCGGGCCACCACCCTCAAGGAGGACACGGCCATCGGCCTGCTCTTCGTGGGGATGATGGCCCTGGGCGTGGTGATCATCTCCAAGTCGGACTCCTACACGGGTTCGCTCACGTCGATCCTGTTCGGCGATGTGCTGGGTGTCAGCGTGGACGGCATCGTGACCCAGGCGGTCATCGCCGTCGTGGTGATCGCCCTGGCCCTGCTGCTCTACCGGCCCCTGCTGGCGCTGAGCTTCTCCGAGGTCAAGGCGCGCTCGCTGGGCATGCGGCCGGGGCTGACGCACACGCTGCTGCTGGTGATGATCGGTGCAGCCGTGATCGGTTCGTTCCAGGCGGTGGGCACGGTGCTCGTGTTCGGCCTGCTCGTGGGACCGCCCGCGACGGCGGCGCTGCTGACGCGCAGTGTCCCCCAGATGATGCTCGTCTCCGTCGTGATCGGCGCGGCGTGCGTCGTCACCGGGCTCACCCTCAGCTACCGGCTGGGCACGGCGGGTTCGGCCACCATGGCGCTCATGCCGATCCTGCTGTTCTTCGTCGTGCTCGCCGTCCGCGCCGCCGTGCTGGCGCTCCTGGGCCGGCACGTGCGCTCGCGCGCGCAGCGTGAGCAGGAGGCGCCGGTCGTGGCCCTGCCCGGAGCGGAGGTCGCCCGATGAACGCGTCCTTCCCCGCGGGCGCCGCGGCGGCCACGCCTCCCCTCGCGGTCGCCCGGGCGCTCGAACTGCGCCACGGTTCGCACGTGGCCGTCCGGCCCTCCGACTTCACCCTGCCGGCCCGGCGGTTGATCGCGGTGATCGGGCCCAACGGCTCCGGCAAGTCCACGCTGCTGACCGCCCTGGCGGGCCTGAGCGACCCGGCCTCCGGTGCGCTGGAGGTGCTCGGCGAGAACCCGCGGCGGCGCACGCAGCGCACCTCCTTCGTGATGCAGTCCATCGGCGTGCCCCAGGGCGTGCCGGTGACGGTGCGCGACGTCGTCGGCATGGGCCGGTACCCCACGCTCGGGTGGTTCCGCCGGTTCCGGACGCAGGACCGGGACATCGTGCGGGCCGCCATGGAGCGCATGCAGGTCGCGGACCTGGCGCGGCGGCACCTCGACCAGCTCTCCGGCGGCCAGCGCCAGCGCGCCTACGTGGCCCAGGGCCTCGCCCAGGACCACGACGTGCTGCTGCTCGACGAGCCGATGACGGGCCTCGACATCGTCTCCGCCCGCACGATCGACGACCTCCTCCACGAGGAGCCGACGCGCGGGGTGTCCGTGGTCTACACGACCCACGATCTCGACGAGGCTGCGGAGGCGGACCATGTGGTCCTGATGGGCGGGCGTGTCGTGGCCTCCGGCCCGCCGCGGAACGTGCTCACGGTCGAGAACCTGGACATCGCCTACGGCCGGGGCGCCCTGCACGGGCCCTCCAAGGCAGTCGAGGACGCGGCGGACTTCCTGGACGACCCCGCGGGCGGCATCCGCCACTGACCGGGGCCCGGCCCCGGGGTCAGGCCGCGCGGGTGCGCCCCTCGGCCCGGCAGCGGGCACAGACGCCGGTGATCTCCACCGTGTGGTCCGCGTCCGTGAAGCCGTGCTCCGCGGCGACGGCGGTGGCCCACGCCTCGACGTGGGGGGCGGTGACCTCGACGGTGGTCCAGCAGATCCGGCACACCAGGTGGTGATGGTGGCCCTCGTCCTCGCACCGGCGGTACACGGTCTCGCCGTCGTCGCGGCGGAGCATGTCCACGAGGCCGTCGTCGAGCTGCTGCTGCAGGGTCCGGTACACGGTGGCCAGCGAGACGCGTTCGCCCTGGTCCTGGAGGCGGGCATGGAGCTCCTGCGCGCTCACGAAGTCCGGGATGCGGTTCAGGGCTCGGTCGACGGCGGCCTTCTGCCGGGTCGCCCGGGGACGGGCGGCCCGGGGGCTGGGCTGGGGGGCGCTCACGGTGCTCACGACTCCTTCTGCGGCGGCTGCCGCCTCCTCCGCGCGGTCCGGAACAGGTCCGCGCGGGCCATCCTCCAGGTTATCAGCGGCGCCGAATGGGGCGTGGAGTAGGGTGTCCGGGTGCACAGCGAGAGCCCGGACCCATCCCCTGTCCCGGACCGCGACGGCGCCGCCCCCGATCGACCCGACCCGCTGATCGTCGTCGACGAGGGGCAGGGCCGCGTGGTCCCGGCGCCCACGGCGGCCCCGTCCTCGTCCCATGACGCCGGCGGCGACCCGGACGCGGACATCGACGGCGTCGACCCTGAGGCCGCCGAGCCGCCCACCCTGGTGACGGTGGACGTGCTGGCCGGCTGGCTCGGCCTGGCCCCCGTCGAGGACCTGCCGCCGGTGCCCGGGGGCCCGGCCTACGCCCAGCCGGGCCGATGCCGCCCGAACCGGGTGATCCTGCTCGACGTCCGGTTCCGGGCCACGGGGGGCGGGCCGGACCACGCCGCCTATCTCCAGGGCCATCTGCCCGGCGCCGTCTACGTCTCCCTGCCCAGCCAGCTCGCCGGCCACGCCGGTCCGGCGGCGGGGCGCCACCCCCTGCCGGACGCGCGCCAGTTCGCGGAGACCGTGCGGATGTGGGGGATCGACGAGGGGGACACCATCGTGGTCTACGACGACGACCACGGCCTGTCCGCCGCGCGCGCCTGGTGGCTGCTGCGCCACGCGGGGCTGCGGGACTCCGTGCTCCTGGACGGCGGCCTCGAGGCGTGGCGCGCCGCGGGCCTGCCCCTGCAGCCCGGTGAGGTCATCCCGGTGCCCGGCACCGCCCGGCCGTCGTGGGGCCGCATGCCCGTCGTGGACACGGCCGGCGCCGAGGCGATGGCCTCCGGCGGTCTGCTCCTCGACGCGCGGGCGGCCGAACGCTACCGCGGGGAGGTCGAGCCCTTCGACCCCGTGGCCGGGCACATCCCCGGGGCGCGGAACGTGCCCACGGCGGAGAGCATCGCCGAGGACGGCCGCCTGCGGCCCGCCGCAGAGCTGGCGGAGCGGTTCGACGCCGTCGGCGTGGACGACGCCACTCCCGTGGCCGTGTACTGCGGCTCGGGCATCACCGCGGCGCACGCCGTGCTCACCCTGGCCGTCGCGGGGCGACCCGGAGTGGCGCTCTACCCGGGTTCGTGGTCAGCATGGGTCCAGGACCCGTCCAACGCCGTCGCGGTCGGCCCCGAGCCCTACGGCGCGTCCGGCCGGGACTGACGAGCCCCGGGGCCCCGCCCCGCCGACCCCCAGGAGGACCCCCCATGGCCACCGTCTTCAGCAGGATCATCGCCGGCGAGCTGCCCGCCCGCTTCGTGTGGCAGGACCCGACGTGCGTCGCGTTCCTGTCCGCCGCGCCGCTCCAGCCGGGGCACACGCTCGTGGTGCCCCGTGAGGAGGTGGACGAATGGGTGGAGGTCGACCCGGCGCTGGTCACGCACCTGACGACGGTCGCCCAGCAGATCGGCAAGGCGCAGGTGGCGGCGTTCTCCGCCCGCCGGGCCGGGCTCATGATCGCCGGCTATGAGATCCCGCACCTGCACGTGCATGTGTGGCCCTCCACCTCGCTCGCCGACTTCGACCTGGCTCGCGTGGACAACGCCCCCGATCCGGCGGACCTGGACGACGCCGCCGCCCGCCTCCGCGCGGCCCTGCGGGACCTGGGCCACGGCGAGGTCGTCCCGCAGGACTGACGGCCCGCGCCGCCCGGGCCCGACTCAGGCGCGCGTGGCCCGGGCGAGCGCCTGACGCACCCGCTTCTCGGAGACCGAGACCGCCGTGCCCAGCTCCTGGGCGAAGAACGAGACGCGCAGCTCCTCGATGAGCCAGCGCACCCGCTCCAGCTCCGCGGGCACGGGCGTGCCCGCGAACCGGGCGCGGTGGGCCGCGACGGCGGCGTCGAACTCGTCCTCGAGCCCCTGCACCACCGCCATGTGCTGCCCGTCGCGCTGCAGGTGGCCGCCGGCGTCCAACCGGTCCAGGCGCGTCAGCATGCCCTGCAGGTAGCGCGGCAGGTGCTGCAGCCGCTCCCAGCCCGTGGTGGCCACGAAGCCGGGGAACACGAGCTGCTCGAGGTGTGCCTTCACGTCCGACAGCGCCGGCGCGAGGGCGAGCGAGACCGAGCCCTTGAGCCGGCGTCGCACCTGCGCGGCCCGGGAGAGCACCTGCTCCACCAGGGACGTGACGGCGAAGACCGTGTCGATCAGGTCGGCCCGCACCCGGTCGAACAGGGCGCGGAACGCGGCCTCGTCGAACGGCAGCTCGTCCCCGACGAGACGGTCGACGGCGGCCTGCGTGCAGTCCGCGACGAGGGAGTCCACCGAGCCGTGCGGATTCTGGGTGAAGGTGAGCTTCTCCCTGTTGTCCAGGTGGTCCAGCACGTAGCGCTGGGGGCTGGGCAGGGTGGCCAGCAGCAGCCGGATCACCCCGGCCCGGTGCCAGGCCGCCTGGTCCTCCGCGGACCGGGCCACGGTCAGGCCGGCCGCGGGGCCGCCGTCGGGCGTGGTCTCGGGCACCAGGCTCGGGTAGCCCGTGATGGCGGGGCCGCGCGCCCCGGCCGCGGTGGAGACGGTCTTCGGCACCGTGCCGATGCTCCATGAGGTCAGCCCGTGCCGCTCCTCGAAGGCCGGCGTCGCGCCGGACCGCCCGGGGCCCTCCGGGCGACGGCGTCCCTCGGCCCCGGCCCGCCCGTCGGCCTGGGCCCGGCCGCCGCGGCCCGTGCCGCGCGGCCCCGGCCGGGCCGAGGCGGGGTCGTCGGTGCCGGCGAGCCGGGCGGCGATCGCGGAGCGGTTGGCCTGCGCGAGCCGGGCCTGCAGCGCGGGCAGGTCCTGGCCGGCGCCCATCACGGCGCCGCGGGCGTCCACGACGCGGTAGTCCATCCGCAGGTGCAGGGGCACCGCGTCCGGGGCCCACAGTCCGGGCTCCACCACCACGCCGCGCACCCGGCGCACGGCCGCGGACAGCGCGTCCGGCAGCTCGTCCCGCAGCGGGTCGGCGTGGGCCTCGAGGTCCGCGACGAGCTGCTGGGCCACGTCCGGGGCGGGCACGAGGTTCTTGCGCACGGCCTTGGGCAACGCCTTGATGAGGGCGGTGACGAGCTCGACCCGCAGGCCGGGGACCAGCCACGCGAAGGGGCCGGGGGAGACCTGGTTGAGCAGCAGGATCGGCACGGCCACGGTCACGCCGTCGGTGCCGGCCGCGCCGGTCGGGTCGAACGTGTACTCGAGGTCGAGCTCCACGTCGCCGCCGGGCATCGGATACGTGAACGTGGTGGGGAACGCGTCGGTGTCCAGGTCCTCGGCGTCGGCGGTGAGCAGGGCGGCGACGTCGAGGTCCAGCAGGTCCGGCTGATCCTGGCGCGCCTTCTTCCACCACGCGTCGAAGTGCCGCTCGGAGACGACGTTTCCCGGGATCCGCGCGTCGTAGAAGGCGAACAGGTCCTCGTCCCCGATCCGCAGGTCGCGGCGGCGCAGGCGCGTCTCGAGGGCGTCGACCTCCTCGAGCGCAGCCCGGTTGCGGGCGAAGAACCGGTGACGCGTGCGCCAGTCGCCCTCCACGAGGGCGTGCCGGATGAACAGCTCGCGGGAGAGCTCCGGGTCGATCCGGCCGTACCGGACCGAGCGGTCCGGGATCAGAGTGACGCCGAACAGCGTCACCTTCTCGCGCGCGACGACGGAAGCCGCCCGCCGCGACCAGTGCGGCTCGTTGTAGGTCCGCTTGACGAGGTGGCCGGCGACCTCCTCGGCCCACTCCGGCTCGATCCGGGCCACCGTGCGCGCCCACAGCCGGGAGGTCTCCACGAGCTCGGCGGCCATGACGAACGGGTGGCGCTTCTTGAACAGGGCGGAGCCGGGGAACACGGCGAAGCGGGTGCCGCGGGCGCCCACGTACTCGCGACGGCGCTCGTCGTAGGCGCCGATCTGCGAGAGCAGGCCCGTGAGCAGGGACTTGTGCACCGCCTCGTGCCGGCCGACCGGGTCCACGGGTCCGGACTCGACGGTGAGGCCCACGTCCTTGGCGAGCTGGCGCAGCTGGCGCACCAGGTCCTGCCACTCCTGCACGCGCAGCCAGTTGATGTGCTCACGGCGGCACAGCTTGCGGAACTGGGAGCCGGAGAGCTCCTTCTGCCGCTCGTGCAGGTAGGCCCAGAGGTTCAGGATCGCGGAGAAGTCCGAGTTCTCGTCCGCGAACCGGCGGTGCAGCTCGTCCGCGGCCTCGCGCTGCTCCGTGGGGCGCTCGCGGGGGTCCTGGATGGTCAGGGCCGCGGCGATCACCATGACCTCCCGGACGCAGCCGCGCTCACCGGCCTCGAGGATCATGCGACCCAGCCGCGGGTCCACGGGCAGGCGGGCCAGGCGGCGTCCGACCCGGGTGATGGTGCCCGCGCGGGCGCCGCCGGCCTCGAGCGCGCCGAGCTCGGTGAGCGTGGTGGCGCCGTCGGTGACCTGACGGCCGTCCGGCGGCTGGACGAAGGGGAACTCCTTGACGTCGCCCGGGGTGCGGGCCACGCCGAGGGAGAGCATCTGCAGGATCACCGAGGCCAGGGAGGTGCGCAGGATCTCCGGGTCCGTGAACTCGGGGCGGGAGAGGTAGTCTTCCTCCGAGTACAGGCGGATCGCGATGCCGTCCGAGGTGCGGCCGGACCGGCCCGCGCGCTGGTTCGCGCTGGCCTGGGAGACGCGCTCGATCGGCAGGCGCTGCACCTTGGTGCGGTTCGAGTAGCGCGAGATGCGCGCGGTGCCCGTGTCGATCACGTACTTGATGCCCGGCACGGTCAGGGACGTCTCGGCGACGTTCGTGGCCAGCACGATCCGCCGGCGCACCCCGGCCCCGGCGCGGCCGAACACGCGGTGCTGCTCCGCCATGGACAGGCGGCCGAACAGCGGCAGGATCTCCGTGCCGGCCAGGCGCGTGGTGCCGGCGACGACGCCTGTCAGGTGGTCCGCGGCCTCGCGGATCTCCCGCTCGCCCGGCAGGAACACGAGGATGTCACCCGGCGGCTCGGCGGCCAGCTCGAGGACGGCGTCGCCGATCGCGTCGAGGGGGTCGCGGGTCTCGGCGGCGTCGTCCGCATCGTCCTCGGGGTCGTCGGGGGAGGGCTCGTCGGTCAGCGGCCGGTAGCGGATCTCGACGGGGTAGGTGCGCCCCGAGACCTCGATGATCGGCGCCGGGACCACGCGGCCGCCGTCGTCGGCCTCCACCGCGTCCGCATGGTCCTCGCCCGCGGCCAGCGGCCGGCCGAAGTGCCGGGCGAAGCGCTCCGGGTCGATGGTGGCCGAGGTGATGATCACCTTCAGGTCCGGGCGCTGGGGCAGCAGGTTGCGCAGGTAGCCCAGGAGGAAGTCGATGTTGAGGCTGCGCTCGTGGGCCTCGTCCACGATGATCACGGAGTAGCGGCGCAGCTGCGGGTCGTGGGGGATCTCGGCCAGCAGGATGCCGTCCGTCATGACCTTGACCCGGGTGGCCTTCGAGGTCTGCGCCGTGAAGCGGACCTGGTAGCCGACCGTCTGCCCGATCTCCTCGCCCAGCTCCTGCGCGATGCGTTCGGCCACGGAGCGGGCGGCGATGCGCCGGGGCTGGGTGTGGCCGATCGAGCCGGCCTCCCCGAGCCCGAGGGCCAGGCACATCTTCGGCAGCTGCGTGGTCTTGCCCGAGCCGGTCTCGCCCGCGACGATCACCACCTGGTGGTCGCGGATCGCGGCCATGATCTCCTCACGGCGCTCCGCCACCGGCAGGTGTTCGGGGAACGTGATCGCGACGGCGTCGTGGGGCGTCGCCGACGGCTGCGCGGCGGGCGTGGAGGGCGGGGGAGTCTGCGTCATGACGGCCTCCATCCTAGGCGCGCGGGGGCCCGGGCCGACCCGGACGGGGCGAATCTGGGACGGACCTGGGACTGGGGCTGAGAGTCCGGATGTGATTCTCTGGAGCCCATGGACACGAACACCGTCTTCCTGTTGGCGGCGATCGGCCTCTATTTCCTCGCGATGATCGCGATCGGCCTGTACGCCTCCCGCAAGAACACCGACCTCGACGACTACATGCTCGCAGGACGCGACATGAAGCCGTCCGTCGCGGCGCTCTCCGCGGGTGCGTCCGACATGTCCGGCTGGCTCCTGATGGGCCTGCCCGGCGCGATCTACGCCGCGGGCCTGGTCGAGGGCTGGATGGCGGTCGGCCTGACCGTGGGCGCGTGGGTGAACTGGCGCGTGGTCGCCCCCCGCCTGCGCTCCTACACCGAGGTGGCCGGGAACTCGATCACGATCCCGTCCTTCCTCGAGAACCGATTCAAGGACCGCACGCACATCCTGCGGATCGTGGCCGGCCTGATCATCCTCGTGTTCTTCACCTTCTACGTGTCCTCGGGCATGGTGGCCGGCGGCAAGTTCGTCGAGTCCACCTTCGGCCCCGACTCCTTCTACGCCCAGGGCATCAGCATCAACTACCTCACCGGCATGCTCGTGGTCGCGGGCATCACGGTGCTCTACACCCTGTTCGGCGGCTTCCTCGGCGCCTCGCTGACGGACGTGGCCCAGGGCATCCTCATGTTCCTCTCCCTGCTGGCCGTCCCCATCGTCGTGATCCTGACCATGGGCGGCTGGGACGCCGTCGTCGAGGGCATCCGCGCCGCCGACGCCGCCGGCGGCGGAGTGAACCACTTCTCGATGTTCGAGAACGCAACGCTGATCGGCGTCCTGTCCTCCCTCGCCTGGGGCCTGGGCTACTTCGGCCAGCCGCACATCATCGTCCGCTTCATGGCCCTGCGCACCCCGCACGACGCGGCCGTCGCCCGGCGCGTCGGCATCGGCTGGATGGCGCTGTCCGTGTTCGGTGCCGTGATGGTGGCCCTCGTGGGCATCGCCTACTTCCAGGCCAACCCCGGCACCACGCTCGAGGACCCGGAGACCGTGTTCCTGGTGCTTGCCTCGATCATGTTCCACCCGTTCGTGGCCGGCCTGGTGCTGGCCGCCGTCCTCGCCGCGATCATGTCCACGCTCTCCTCGCAGCTGATCGTGTGCTCCTCCGCCCTGGTGGAGGACCTCTACATGCTGCGCGGGCGCACCGGTTCCCCGACGTTCACCCTGTGGCTCGGCCGCATCGGCGTGCTGGTGGTGGCGCTCGTGGCGGGGCTGCTCGCCCTCAACCCGGACTCCTCCGTGCTCGAGCTCGTCTCCTTCGCGTGGGCCGGCTTCGGCGCCGCCTTCGGCCCTGTGATCCTGCTCGCCCTGTACTGGCCGCGGTTCACCTCGTGGGGGGCGATGGCCGCCATGGTCACCGGCGCCGCCGTCGCCTGGGTGTGGTCCGAGGCCAGTGCCGAGACGTGGGAGTGGTTCGGCCTGTACGAGCTGCTGCCGGGCTTCGTCGCCGCCTTCGTGGTGGGTGTGGTGGTGTCCCTCGTGACCCAGCGCTCGCGCCGGGTGCAGCGGCGGATCGACGCCGAGTTCACCGGCGCGATCGACATCGTGGCCGGCCGCGAGCCGCACCCGGACGTGGCCCCGGCCGCCATGACGCGGGACGCCGCCGGGGGCTCGACCGCAGCCGCCGCAGATCCGCGCGCGCAGGCGTGAGGCTCTTCCTCGCGATCCGTCCGCCGAGGGCCGTGCTCGACCACCTCGAGCCGGCCCTCGACGGCGTCCGGGACCGGGCCGGACGCG
The DNA here is from genome assembly GCF_040546065.1 of Micrococcus sp. UYEF5. NCBI lineage: Bacteria > Bacillati > Actinomycetota > Actinomycetes > Micrococcales > Micrococcaceae > Micrococcus > Micrococcus sp. UYEF5. The sequence continues at coordinate 301,752 of NZ_JBEPNB010000001.1, read as the reverse complement.
CGCTGTGCTGGACCGAGCCGGAGCAGCGGCACCTGACGCTGGCGTTCCACCCGGAGGTGCCCGCCGGCGCCGTGGACGACGTCGTCGCCGTCGCCGGCCGCATCGCGGCGGGCCATGCGCCGCTGGACCTGCACCTGGCCGGGGCGGGGGAGTTCTCGCACCGCACGCTCTGGGTGGGGGTGGGTGGGCAGGTCCGGGAGCTCGGCGCGCTCCTGGCGGAGCCCTGGCTCGCCGACGACGACGGCCGGGACCGCCGGCGCGCCCACCTCACCGTGGCGCGGGCCTCGGCGGCTGCACCGCGGCCCCGGGGTCGGAGGCGGGGCGAGCCCCGTCCGCCGGCGCCGGCCACCGTCCTGTTGGCCGAGGCCGTGCACGCGCTCGCCATGTACCGCGGGCCGGAGTGGACCGCGGACGAGGTCGAGGTCGTGGCGTCCCGGCTCGGCGAGGGCCGGTCCGGCGGGCCGCTGCACGAGGTGCTGGCGACCGTCCCGCTGCGCGGCTGAGGGGCCGACGGGCCGGCCGGAGCGGTGGACCCGCCCGGCCGACCCGGCCCGGGGTCAGCCCTCCAGGGGGCCCTGCACCGCGTACAGGCGCTTGTTGGCGAACTCGTCCACGGCCATGGGGCCGAGCTCGCGGCCGAAGCCCGAGCGCTTCACGCCGCCGAAGGGCAGGTTCGCGCCGGCGGCGGAGGCGAGGTTCACGTTCGCCATCCCCACCTCGAGCTGGTCGGCCACGCGCTTGGCCTCGTCCAGGTCCGTGGAGAACACGGCGCCGCCGAGACCGTACTGGGAGTCGTTGGCCAGCGCCACGGCCTCCTCGGCCGAGGACACCTTGTAGACCACGGCGGCCATGCCGAACAGCTCCTGCGTGTAGGCGGGGTTCTCCTGGTCCACGTCCGTGATCACGGCCGGGGAGACGTAGAAGCCCTCGCCCTCCGGGCCGGAGACGCGCTCGCCGCCCACGTGGACGGTGGCGCCGGCCTCCTTGGCCGCGGCGATCTGCTCGGTGAGCCCGTCGGCCGCGGACTCGGAGGACAGCGGGCCGTAGACGTCGGCGTCGCGCGAGGTCGGGTCGCCGGGCTTCATCGCCGAGGAGCGCTGGACCAGCTCATCCACGAAGTCGTCGTAGATGTCCTCCATGACGATCATGCGCTTGTTCGAGTTGCAGGCCTGGCCCCAGTTGCCCATCCGGGTGGCCAGTGCGTCGCGGGCGGCGGCGCGGGCGTCCGGCGCGGAGAGCACGATGTACGGATCGGAGCCGCCGAGTTCGAGCACGACCTTCTTGAGGTGCCGACCGGCCTGCTCGGCGACGGTGGCGCCGGCCCGCTCCGAACCGGTGAGGGACACGCCCTGCACGCGCGGATCGGCGATGATCGTGGAGATCTGGTCGTGGGTGGCGAACACGTTCTGGTACACGCCCTCCGGGAGCCCGGCTTCGGTGAAGAGCTCTTCCAGCAGCTGCGCCACCTGCGGGTTGATCTCGGCGTGCTTGAGCAGGATGGTGTTGCCCAGCACGAGGTTCGGCGCCACGAAACGGGCCACCTGGTACACCGGGAAGTTCCACGGCATGATCCCCAGCAGCGGGCCGAGCGGCAGCCGCTGGATGAACGCCTCCTGCCCGGAGAACTGCTTGATCCGCTGGTCCGCGAGCAGCTCCTCGGCCTCGTCCGCGTAGTACCCGAAGATCTGGGCGCCGTAGCGCACCTCGCCGACCGCCGCGCCGAGGGACTTGCCCATCTCCGTGGTGATCAGCGCGGCGATATCCTTGGAGCGCTCGGCCAGCAGCTCGGAGATCCGCTTCACGACGGCGGCGCGCTCGGCCACCGACTTCCGGGACCACTGCTCGTACGCGGCCTGCGAGGCGTCGAGGGCGTCGGCGATCTGCTGATCCGTGGCGTTGTCGAAGGACTTCAGCAGCTCCCCGGTGGCCGGGTTGATCGTGCGGTAGCCCTGAGAGGCGGAGGTGGTGGTCATCAGTCGTCACCCTTTCGTGTGGACGTCCTGCGTTGAGCTCCCCATCCTGCCGGAGGCCCCCGCTCACTCCCAGATCCCGGACGCCCCTCTTCGCCAGGAGCCGAGAAGGTGGGTGTCCACGATCCCGGCGGCCTCCATCAGGGCGAAGCACGTGGTCGGCCCCACGAATCGGCAGCCGTGCGCCTTCAGCGCCCTCGCGAGCGCGCGCGACTCGTCCGAGGTCGAGGGGACCTGCGCCACCGTCTCCGGCCGGGGGGTCGCGGCAGGCTGGTGCGCCCAGACCAGCCCCGGCAGACCGCGGACCGGCCGGTCGCCGTCGCCGTGCCAGGCGGGGCCCGCGCCGGGGGAGCCCGGGTGCAGCGGGGCGAACCGCTCGCCGCGCATCCCGACGACGGCTCGTGCGTTCGCGATCGCCGCCTCGATCTTGCGCCGGTTCCGGATGATGCCGGGGTCCGCCAGCAGCGCCTCGACCTCCGCGTCCCCGAACGCCGCGACGGCGTCCACGTCGAATCCCGCGAACACCTGACGGAACCGCGGCCGCTTGGCCAAGACGGTCCGCCAGCTCAGGCCCGACTGGAACGCCTCGAGCACGAGGCGCTCGAACAGGCCCTGCTCGTCCGTGACGGGCAGGCCCCACTCCGTGTCGTAGTACTCCCGCAGCAGCGGATCCCGTGCCGCCCACGGCGGGCGGGCTCGCCCGTCCTCACCCACGACGACGCCACTCGGCGGCGCCTGTCGCCCGCCCGCCGGTGGATCCTCGGCGGGGGTGGGGAGGCCGTCGTCGGCGTGGTGCGCGCTCATGCACCCGAGCCTAGGAGCGGCCCCGGACTTCCGGAGCCGGAACGCGACGCCCGGGGACGCAACGCCGTATGCGGACACCTGTGCAGGAGGCACGGCCGGACCTCGTCACTCGAGCCGCCCGGCCCGCAGCCGCCACGTGTGGCGAAGGGGGAGACGCTGGGAACGACCGCGGTCGGGGCGACGCCGCCCGGGAGCGCGCCCAGGGCAGGTTCGCACCGCGCGCGGGGGAGGTGCTCAAGGCCGGCACCCTGGCCCCCGCCGCGGCACGGACCGCTCAGTCCCTCGCGAGCACCGCGTCCCCCTGGGGCCGGCGCAGGCTCGGCTCCGGCAGGTACACGGACCCACCGGCGGCCCGGAACTCCGCGGACTTCGCGGCCATGCCGGCCTCGGCGATCCGCGCCTGCTCGGACGCGCCGCCGAACTCGCTGCGGATGTCCTGGCTGATGCGCATGGAGCAGAACTTCGGCCCGCACATCGAGCAGAAGTGGGCGGTCTTGGCGGGCTCGGCCGGCAGCGTCTCGTCGTGGTACTCCTCGGCGAGCTGGGGGTCCAGGCCGAGGCCGAACTGGTCGCGCCAGCGGAACTCGAAGCGCGCCTTGGACAGGGCGTCGTCGCGGTCGCGGGCGCCGGGGTGGCCCTTGGCGACGTCGGCGGCGTGCGCGGCGATCTTGTAGGTGATCACCCCCGTCTTCACGTCGTCCCGGTTCGGCAGGCCCAGGTGCTCCTTGGGCGTGACGTAGCAGAGCATCGCGGTGCCGTAGCGGGCGATCTCGGTGGCGCCGATGGCCGAGGTGATGTGGTCGTACGCCGGGGCGATGTCCGTGACGAGGGGGCCGAGCGTATAGAACGGGGCGCCCTTGCACAGCTCCTGCTGGCGCTCCACGTTCTCCCTCACCAGGTGCAGCGGGATGTGGCCGGGGCCCTCCACCATGACCTGCACGTCGTACGCCCACGCCCGCTCCGTCAGCTCGGCCAACGTGTCGAGCTCGGCGAACTGGGCGGCGTCGTTGGCGTCGGCCACGGAGCCCGGCCGCAGGCCGTCGCCCAGGGAGAACGCGACGTCGTAGCGCGCGAAGATCTCGCAGAGCTCGTCGTAGTTCTCGTAGAGGAAGTTCTCCTTGTGGTGGCCCAGGCACCAGCCGGCCATGATCGAGCCGCCGCGGGAGACGATGCCGGTCACGCGGTCCGCGGACAGCGGCACGTGGCGCAGCAGCACGCCGGCGTGCACGGTCATGTAGTCCACGCCCTGCTCGCACTGCTCGATCACGGTGTCGCGGAAAATCTCCCAGGTCAGGGCCTGGTGGTCGCCGCCGACCTTCTCGAGGGCCTGGTAGATCGGCACGGTGCCGATCGGCACGGGGGAGTTGCGCAGGATCCACTCGCGGGTGGTGTGGATGTCGTCGCCCGTGGACAGGTCCATCACGGTGTCCGCGCCCCAGCGGGTGGCCCACTGCAGCTTCGAGACCTCCTCGGCGATCGACGACGTCACCGCCGAGTTGCCGATGTTCGCGTTGACCTTCACGGCGAACGCCTTGCCGATGATCATCGGCTCCGACTCGGGGTGGTTCACGTTCGCCGGGATGATGGCGCGGCCGGCCGCGACCTCGGAGCGCACCAGCTCCACGTCCACGCCCTCGCGCAGGGCGACGTAGCGCATCTCCGGGGTGATCTCGCCGCGCCGGGCGTAGTGCATCTGGGTGACGCGCGCGCCCTCCTTGGCACGCAGCGGGGGGCGGCGCTCGCCGGCCCACTCCTGTGAGGCGGCGCCGCGGCGCACGGCCGAGCGGCCGTCGTCGAGCAGGTCGCGCTCGCGGCCCTCGTACTCCTCGACGTCGCCGCGGGCGCGGATCCACTCGGCGCGCTGGGCGGGCAGGCCGCGCTCGGGCACGGAGCCCGGGCCCATGGTGCGGTAGACGGTCAGGGGCGCATTGGGCGTGCCGTTGGGGGAGTCGTCCTGGTGGACCTCGGTGACGGGCACGCGGATGCCGTGCTCGGCGTCCTCGAGCCAGCCCAGACGGTGCGTGGGGTAGTTCTCCTCGGCGACGACCTCGGCCGTCGACTCGGCTGCGGGCAGGGGGGTGCGCTCGGAAACGGACATGGCCGCGGCTCCTTCTTCCTTCGCCGGAATGACCCGGACAGGTTCAGACGGTCTCCGGGCGGCGTCAGCCCGGTCTCAGCCCCGTGCCGTGGGGCTCCCGTGGGATGCGAACGACCCTAGCACGTCCCCTGCGGGGCCTCACCGCCGTCGGCAGCGGCCATGCGGCGGGCCGCTCAGGCGCGCGCCGCGCGGGCCGCCCGCCGGCGTACCGTGGTGCGCTCGACGATCCACGTCACGACCAGCATCACGATGATGACGATGCCGGCGTAGCCGAGGACGGGGTAGACGGTGCCCACGAGGTCGGAGAAGCCGACGCTCGAGAGCAGGGTGGCGGCCAGGGCCGTGACGACGGCGATGACCCAGCCCGGCACGCGGCGCATCGAGGACAGCAGGGCGATGCGCTCCACCCCGCCGTACAGGCACGAGACCGCCGTCGTGAACTGCGCCAGCAGCAGGACGACCGTGTACAGCAGGGCGGCCCAGCCGCCGATCATCGCGGCCAGCTCGACCATGGGCAGCTCGGCGCGGCCGATCAGCTGGGCGTGGGCGGTCATCGCGGCCATCACCGCGCCGGCCATCACCACGAGGCCCAGTGCCCCGAGCCCGGCCCCGGCGACGAGGGAGCAGCCCGGCGAGGAGCTCTCCTCGCCGATCGGGGCGAGCACCGCGTAGGCCAGCTGGATGTTGAACGCCACGTACAGCACGCCCGAGAGCCACCACTGGTTGATCAGCGGGGACGAGGTCACGAGCGCGGCGACGTCGTCCACCGCGGCCCCCGGGTTCGCCAACCCCCACACCGCGACGCCGACGGCGACCACGATGATCAGGGGGACCACCACGGCCTGGACGCGCACGAGGCCCGTGATGCCGGCCAGCACCGAGACCACGCAGACGGCCGCCATCACCAGCGAGCCCACGAGCGAGGGCAGCCCGAACGCGGTGTGCACCGCCGCCCCGGCCCCGGCCAGCATGATCACCAGCGTCCCCAGCAGGGACGTGGTGATGCACAGGTCCGCGAACCAGGTGGGCACGCGCGACGTCGTGGGGTTCACGATCCGGTGGATGTCCGTGGTCCGCAGCTTCTGCGCCAGCCGCAGCACGATCACCGCGAGCAGGAAGAACAGTGCGCCGGCGATCACGAGCGCCCCCGTGCCGCCCCAGAGGCCGAAGCTCACGAAGTACTGCAGGATCTCGTTGCCCGAGGCGTACCCGGCGCCGATGGTGGTGCCGATGAACGTGGCGGCGATCCCGAGCGGGGAGGTCGGCCGCAGCGGCGCCGACTCCTCGGCTTGGCCGGGGTGCGCGGGGGAGCTCTCTGTGACGTGGGACATGCGACTACATTCTCATGGGCGGGATCGGCCCGGCCCGGACGGCCGATCCGCCCCGACCCGAAGGAGCCCCCGCATGACCCCCGCCGTCCCCCGCGTGCTCAGCATCGCCGGCTCCGACTCCGGCGGCGGCGCCGGTGTCCAGGCCGACCTGAAGACCATCGCCGCGTGGGGCGGCTACGGGATGACCGCGATCACCGCGATCACCGCCCAGAACACGCAGGGCGTGCAGGCCGTCCACCCGCTGCCGGTGGACGTGGTGCGCGCCCAGCTCGACTCGGTCGCCGCCGACATCGCCGTGGACGCCGTGAAGATCGGCATGCTCGGCACGGTGGAGCTCATGCGGGCCGTCGCCGGCTGGCTCGAGGAGACCCTGCCCGCCGTCGTCGTGCTGGACCCGGTCATGGTGGCCTCGAGCGGGGACGCTCTCACCGCGGTGGGCGACGACGACGGGCGCGCCGCGTGGTCCCGGCTGCTGCGGGCGGCGCACCTGGTGACCCCCAACCTGCCCGAGCTGGCCCGGCTGACCGGGCGGGACGCGACGGGCTGGGACGCCGCCCTCGACGCGGCCCGGGGCCTGGCAGCCGAGCACGACGTGACCGTCCTGCTCAAGGGCGGGCACCTGGACGAGGCCGAGGCGGCGGAGATGCCGGACGCCGTCGTGCGCGTGGACGGAGCCGTGCACGAGGTGCGCGGCCCGCGCGTGGCGACCCGCGCCTCGCACGGCACCGGCTGCACCCTCTCCTCGGCCCTGGCCACGCTGGCCGGGGCGGGCCTGAGCTGGGAGGACGCACTCGAGCGGGCCAAGCCGTGGCTGGCCGACGCGATGCGGGCGGGGGAGGCGCTCGCGGTCGGGGACGCCTCGCGGCCGACGTGGCACGGGCCCGTCGACCACGGTCATGCGCAGCGGGGCTGAGGGCGGGACCTCCGGGCTTCGACACGTTCGAGGCGGGAAATCCGGCGAATACGCACCTCGGGACGTCCCATGAGGTCGATTTCCCGCCTCGAATGCCGGTGACCCGGACCTCCCGCTCCGCTCGAGCGTCCGGGTCCGCAGAACGCAGAAGAGCCGGACCACCGTGTCGCCACGGGGGTCCGGCTCTGTTCGCTCGTGCCCCCGGCAGGATTCGAACCTGCGGCCTTCTGCTCCGGAGGCAGACGCTCTATCCCCTGAGCTACGGAGGCGGGGGTTCGCGACGCGCCGAACGCGTTGCGGACTCGTCGACTCTACACCATCAGGACGGCCCGTCCGTGACCTCCCCGCGGGGCGCGTCAGTCGGGCAGGCCCGCGCGCAGCGTCCGGGCCGCGGCCTCGGGGTCCTCGGCCTGCGTCACGGCGCGGACCACCACGATCCGCTCCGCCCCGGCCGCGCGGACCTCGGGCAGCCGGTCCGCGTCGACGCCGCCGATGGCGAACCACGGCCGCGCCCCCGCCAGGTCCTCGACGTCCAGGCGCGCGGCGAGGGCCGGCAGCCCCAGTCCGACGGCGGCCCGGCCCGGCTTCGTGGGCGTCGCCCACACCGGCCCCGTGCAGAAGTAGTCCAGGCCGTCCTCCGCGCGGGCGGTGCGCACCTGCGCCCCGGTGTGGCACGAGCGGCCGAGCACCACGTCCGGGCCCAGCAGGGCGCGGCACTGCGCGGTGGTCAGGTCGGTCTGGCCCGTGTGGAACACGTCCACCCCGGCCAGGGCGGCGACGTCGGCGCGGTCGTTGGCGGCCGAGAGCGCCCCGTGCTCCCGGGCCAGCGGGACGAGCACGGCGAACGCGGCCAGCTCGACCGCCACGTCCACGGCCTTGTCCCGCACCTGGATCACGTCCACCCCGCCGCGGAACGCCGCCGCGCAGAAGTGAGCGAACGCGGCCGAGTCGAGCGTGCCGTCCGGGCGCAGGAACGGCTGCAGGTCGGTGCAGACGTACAGCCGGGAGGCGGCGAGGCGGGCGCGACGGCCCGCGCCGGGGCCGGTGCCGCCGTCGTCGCGGCCGGCCGCGGTCATCAGGAGCGGATCGGGGGAGTGCATGCGCCCACTGTGGCAGACTGGCCGCAGTTCCATGGGAGCCCGGGCCGCACACGCCGGGCTGAGAGGGCCGCAGGGGCGCGCCGCGCCGGCGCGGCCGACCATCACCACTCGATGCGGGTCATGCCGCCGTGAGGAGGACCGGTCCGTGCACGTGGCCGTCGTCGGGGCCGGGATCATCGGCCTCACCGCCGCCGTGCGTCTGCGCGCCGCAGGCCACGCCGTCACCCTGATCGCCCCCGAGCTGGACACCGCCGGGCGCCCACACGCCGTGGCCGGGGCCACCCACGCCGCGGCGGGGATGCTCGCGCCGCTCGCCGAGACCCAGTTCAGCCAGGACGACCTCGCCCCGCTGCTGCAGGCCGGCTGGGAGGCCTACCCGGCGCTCGTCGACCTGCTCGCCGCCTTCACCGACGTCGAGACGGGCTTCCTCGCACAGGGCGCCTGGATCGTGGCCGCGGACCCCTCCGACGCCCGCGCGTGGGACCACGTGCTCGAGCACGCCTCGATCCTCGGCCGCCGTGTCGAGCCCGTCTCCGTCCGCGCGCTGCGCCGCGCCGAGCCCGCCCTGACCCCGGGCCTGGCCGCCGGCTTCGACGCGCCGGACGACCATCAGGTGGACCCGCGACGGCTCGCCGCCGCCTGCGTCGCCGCCCTGCGCGCCGAGACCGGACCCGACGGCGGCCCGCTCCCGACCGGCGCCGGACCCGCCGCCCGGTTCGTGGCCGGACGCGTCACCGCCGCCGACCCGGAGGGCGAGGGAGTGCGCCTCACGCTGGCCGACGGGGGCGTCCTCACCGCTGACGGGGCGGTCCTCGCCGCGGGCCTGGGCCATCGCGGGATCGGCGGTGCGGCCACCGCCGTCGAGGTCCCGCTGCGCCCCGTCCACGGCGACGTGCTGCGCCTGCGGGTGCGCCCCGAGCAGCTGCTGCCGGGGGAGTCGCACCTGATCACCCGCACCGTCCGCGGCCTCGTCCACGGGCGCCAGGTCTACCTCGTGCCCCGCGCGGACGGCACCCTCGTGGTCGGCGCCTCGGCCCGCGAGGACGGGCTGGCCGGGACCTCCGCCGGGGCCGTGCTGGACCTGCTCGCCGACGCCGCCGCGATCCTGCCCGCCGTCCGCGAGTGCGAGCTCGTCGAGATCACCACCGCCGCCCGCCCCGGCACCCCCGACGACGCCCCGCGCGTGCTCGCCGTGCCCGAGGCCCCGGGCGCCGTCGTCGCCACCGGCTTCCACCGTCACGGGATCCTGCTCGCCCCCTGGGCGGCCGGGCGGATCCTCGAGCTGCTGCACGCCCGCCTGAAGGAGATCGCATGAGCACCCTCCCCCTGACCCTCAACGGAGAGCCCGCCGAGCTGGCCGTGGCCACCGTCCGCGACGTCGTCGCGCACGTCACCGGGCGCGCGATCGGCGACGACGGCGCCGCCGCGGACGGGCGGCGACTCGGCGTGGCCGTGGCGGTCGGCGGCGAGGTCGTGCCCCGGTCGGCCTGGGCCACCCGGGCGCTGGCCGCCGGGGACGAGGTCGACGTCGTCACCGCGGTGCAGGGGGGCTGAGCGATGGCCGAGCACCGCACCCCGCCCGCCGCCCCCGCGATCCCGCCGCTGCGGATCGGCGGCTACGACCTGGCCTCCCGGCTCATCATGGGCACGGGCGGCATCACCGACCTCACGGCGCTCGAGGGCGCCCTCGTCGCCTCCGGCACCACGCTCACCACCGTGGCGCTGCGCCGCTGGTCCGCGGACACCCGCGACGGCCTGGTCGCGCTGCTGGACCGCCTCGGCATCGACGTGCTGCCCAACACCGCCGGCTGCTACACCGCCCGGGACGCCGTGCTCACCGCCCGGCTCGGCCGGGAGGCGCTCGAGACCGACCTCGTGAAGGTCGAGGTCATCGCCGACGAGCGCACCCTGCTGCCCGACGTCGTCGAGACCCTGGAGGCCACCGAGCGGCTCGCCGCCGACGGCTTCACCGTCCTGGCCTACACCTCGGACGACCCCGCCATGGCGCTGCGTCTCGAGCAGGCCGGCGCCGCCGCCGTCATGCCGCTGGGCTCGCCGATCGGCTCGGGGCTGGGCATCCTCAATCGCGCACACCTGGAGCTGATCGTCTCGCGCGCCTCCGTGCCGATCGTGCTCGACGCCGGCGTGGGCACGGCCTCGGACGTCGCCCTGGCGATGGAGGCCGGCTGCGACGCCGTGCTCGCCGCCTCCGCGATCACCCGCGCCGCCGAGCCCGCCCGCATGGCCCACGCGTGCCGGCTCGCGCTCGAGGCGGGCTTCCACGCCCGCCGTGCCGGGCGCATCCCGCGCCGCGAGCACGCCCTGGCCTCCTCGCCGATGGCCGGGCGGGTCACGGCCGAGGAGGACGAGCGGTGACCGCCGCCCTGGACCCCGCCGCCCGTGAGCCCCGCGACCTCACCGCGCTGTCCGACACCCAGCTCGAGCGCTTCGCCCGCCACCTGAGCCTGGACGGCTTCGGCCCCGAGGCCCAGCTGGCGCTGCTGCGCTCCCGCGTCCTCGTGGTGGGTGCCGGCGGCCTCGGGGCGCCCGTGCTGACCTACCTCGCCGCCGCGGGCGTGGGGGAGGTCCACGTGATCGACGACGACGTGGTGGACCGCTCCAACCTGCACCGCCAGGTGATCCACGCCGAGGCGGACCTCGGCCGCCCCAAGACCGCCTCCGCCGCCGCGACGATGCGCGGCCTGCACCCCGAGGTGCGCGTGGTCGAGCATCGCGAACGCCTGACCGCGACCAACGCGCTCGAGCGGGTCGGCGCCGTGGACCTCGTGCTCGACGGCACGGACAACTACGCGACCCGCTACCTCGTGGCCGATGCGTGCGAGATCGCCGGCGTGCCCGTGGTGTGGGGCGCGATCCTGCGGTTCGCGGGGCAGGTGAGCGTGTTCGCCCCGGGCGGGCCGCTGTACCGGGACGTGTTCCCGGAGCGGCCCGAACCCGGCGAGGTGCCCTCGTGCGCGCAGGCCGGGGTGCTCGGGGTGCTGCCCGGGATCATCGGCTCCCTCATGGCGGCCGAGGCGATCAAGCTGCTCACCGGGGTGGGCGAGCCCCTGGTCGGGCGGCTGCTCTCCGTGGACGCCCTGACGATGCGCTTCCGTGAGCTGCGGCTCGTGGCCGACCCCGAGCGGACCCCCGTGACGGACCTGTCCGCCCACGTGGCCCAGGCCCCCCGCCCGGACGACGCCGACGCCCCCGACTCGGCGGAGGCGTGCGGCGCCGCGGGCGGGGAGATCGCCCCCGCCGCGCTGGCCGCCCTGCTCGCCGACCCCGCCCGGGCCGCGTCCCTCACCCTGCTCGACGTCCGCGAGGACTGGGAGCGCCGCCTGCGCCGGGTCGAGGCCCCCGCGGCGGTGGCCGATCGGCACGTCCCGCTCGAGGCCGTCCTCGCGGAGCCGGCGGCCCACGCGCCCGGGCAGGACCGCGTCCTGGTGGTCTACTGCGCGGCCGGAGCCCGGTCGGCCCGGGCGCGGGACGCCGTCGTCGGGGCCGACCCGAGCTCGGGCGGGCGCGTCCTGTCCCTCGCCGGCGGCCTCGCCGCCTGGCCCGCCTGACCCCCCACCCCGACGAACCCTGCGAAAGGGCCCCCGCCGCGGGCCGGAGGGGGCCATCTCGCAGGGCTCGTTCGCACGCGCACGGGCGCGGCGGCCCTTCCGTAGACTTGCGCGGGTGAAGCCCGAAGACCTCTCCGCCCTGCTGTCCGCTGTCCTCACCGACGCCGTCGATGCCGGTGACCTCCCCGCCGCGCTGCGGGAGGAGATCACCCCCGCGCGCGTGAAGGTGGAGCGACCCCGCAGCCGCGAGCACGGCGACTGGGCCACCAACGTCGCCCTCCAGCTGGGCAAGAAGGCCGGCATGGCCCCGCGCGACCTCGCCGGGCTCGTGGCCGAGCGCCTGACCGGGAAGCCGGGCATCGCCGCCGTCGACGTCGCCGGCCCCGGCTTCCTCAACGTCACCCTGGACGCGGCCTCGGCCGGCGCCCTGGCCCGCGAGATCGTCGAGGCCGGCCCGGAGTACGGCCGCAACGACGCCCTGGCCGGGCACACCGTGAACATGGAGTTCGTCTCCGCCAACCCCACCGGCCCGCTGCACATCGGCCACACCCGCTGGGCCGCGCTGGGCGACGCGATCGCCCGCCTGCTGCGCGCCTCCGGCGCGGACGTCACCGCCGAGTACTACGTCAACGACGCCGGCAACCAGATGAACGTGTTCGCCGACTCGGTCCTCGCCCGCCTGCACGGCCGCGACGTCCCCGCGGGCGGCTACCCCGGCGCGTACGTGCAGGAGCTGGCCGACGCCGTCGCCCTCGAGCACCCGGACGTGCGCGAGCTGACGGACGAGGCCGCCCGCCCGGTGGTCCGAGAGGCCGCGTACCGGCTCCAGATGCAGGACATCAAGGACACGCTCGCCGCCTTCGACGTGCACTTCGACGTGTTCACCTCGGAGCAGACGCTCCACGACTCCGGCGCGATCGAACAGGCCGTGCAGCGGCTGCGCGAGCAGGGCCACATCGAGGACCGCGAGGGCGCCGTGTGGCTCAAGACCACCGACTTCGGCGACGACAAGGACCGCGTGCTCATCCGCGCCAACGGCGAGCCGACCTACTTCGCCGCCGACGCCGCCTACTACCTCCACAAGCGCGACCGCGGCTTCGAGGAGAAGGTGTACCTGCTCGGCGCCGACCACCACGGCTACGTGAACCGCCTCAAGGCGATCGCCGCCGCCGCCGGCGACGACCCGGCGACGAACATCGAGATCCTCATCGGCCAGCTCATCTCGGTCAACGGCGCGAAGCTCTCCAAGCGCGCCGGCAACATCATCGAGCTCAAGGACCTCGTGGAGTGGCTCGGCCGCGACGCCCTGCGCTATGACCTGGCCCGCTATCCCGCGGACTCGCCCCTGACGATCGACCCCGATCTGCTGCGCTCCGCCACGAACGACAACCCCGTCTACTACGTGCAGTACGCCCACGCCCGCGCCTCGGGCGCGGCGCGCACCGCGCAGGCCCACGGCGTGGACCGCTCCGAGTTCGACGCCGCCCTGCTCACCCACGCCACCGAGTCGGAGCTGCTGGCCCAGCTGGCGGAGTTCCCGGCCGTCGTCGCCGCGGCGGCGCGCCTGCGCGAGCCGCACCGCGTGGCCCGCCACCTCGAGGTGATCGCCGGGGCCTACCACTCGTGGTACGCCGCCTGCCGCATCGTGCCCATGCCCACCGACGACGGCACGCCGCGTCCCGTCGAGACCCTCAACCGCACCCGCCTGTGGCTCAACGACGCCACCGCCCAGGTGCTGGCCAACGGCCTGGGCCTGCTCGGCGTGTCCGCCCCGGAGAAGATGTGAGCGCCCGGATGACGACGACGCAGCCCGCCCCCGCCTCCCCGCTCGCCCCCGCCTGGCTCCCCGCGCCGGGGGACCCGGACGCGCTCGTGCCCGGCCTGTGGGCCGCCGGCGTGGACCGCGCGGCCGACGGCGAGCTCACCGTCCAGGGCCTGCGCGCGAGCGCGCTCGCCGCGGAGTTCGGCACGCCGCTGCTCGTGGTGGACGAGGACGACTTCCGCGCCCGCGCCCGCGCGTTCCGCGAGGGCTTCGACGCCGCGTTCGCCGACCTGTGCGGGGGAGCGGACGTCTACTACGCCGGCAAGTCCATGCTCACCCTCTCCACCGCCCGCTGGGCGGCCGAGGAGGGCCTGCGCGTGGACACCGCCTCCGGCGGCGAGCTGGCGATCGCGCTGGCCGCCGGCGTCGACCCGGCCCACATCGGCCTGCACGGCAACAACAAGTCGGACGCCGAGCTGCGGACCGCCCTCGAGGCGGGCGTGGGCCGGATCATCGTGGACTCGCTCGACGAGCTCACCCACCTGGCCGCGCTCGCGGCCGAGGCCGGCCGCCGCGCCCCCGTGATGCTCCGGCTGACCCCGGGCGTGCACGCGCACACCCACGACTTCATCGCCACCGCGCACGAGGACCAGAAGTTCGGCCTCTCCCTGGCCCCGGCGTCCAGCGACCGGGACGGCAACGTGGCCGGCCGCTCGCCGGCCGCCGTCGCCGTGGCCGCGGCCCTGGCGGCCGAGTCGATCGACCTGCTGGGCGTGCACTGCCACATCGGGTCCCAGATCTTCGAGGCCGAGGGCTTCGGGCTGGCGGCCGGACGCGTGCTCGAGTTCCTCGCCGAGGTCAAGGCCGAGCACGGGGTGGAGCTGGCCGAGCTCGACCTCGGCGGCGGCCACGGCATCGCCTACACGGCCGTGGACGAGCCGCGCCCGGCCGCGGAGATCGCCGACGCCCTCGCCGACGACGTCCAGAAGACCGTCGAGCGCCTCGGCCTGAGGTGTCCGCGGGTCTCGCTCGAGCCGGGGCGGGCCATCTCGGGCCCCGCGGGGCTGACCCTCTACACGGTCGGGGTGACCAAGACCGTGGACGCGGACGCCCCCGACGGCGGCACGGCGGCCCGCCGCTACGTCGCCGTGGACGGCGGCATGTCCGACAACCCGCGTCCCGTCCTCTACGACGCCGACTACACCGCCGTCTCCGCGCGCCGCACCTCGGAGGCCGAGCCGGTGCTCTCCCGCGTGGTGGGCAAGCACTGCGAGTCCGGCGACATCCTCGTCCGCGACGTGTACCTGCCGGCCGACCTGGGCCGCGGCGACCTGCTGGCCGTGCCGGCCACGGGCGCGTACACGCACGTGATGTCCTCGAACTACAACGCGCTGGCCCGCCCGGCCGTCGTCGCGGTCTCCGGCGGGCAGGCGCGGGTGATCATCCGTCGCGAGACGCAGGAGGACCTGTTCGCCCGCGAGGCCGATCCGCGCCTCGCCCGCTGAGGACGCGGGCGCGGCGCACCCGGCCGCCGGCCTCGAGCCCGGGTGGGTCCGTCCCGCTCTGCGGACACCGAGTGTCGCGCGGTGGGACGGGCCGGGGCGCCGCGCTAGATTCGAGGCCAGCCGGGCCGCGCGGTCGCGCGGGCCCGACCCACCCTGGATCACGGAGGACCATGCCCCAGCACACCGACGCCCCCACCGCACTCAAGGTCGCCCTGCTGGGCGGCGGGACCGTGGGGTCCCAGACCGCCCGGATCCTCACCGAGGACGCCGACATCCTGCGGGACCGCGTGGGCGCCGACCTCGAGCTCACGGGCATCGCGGTGCGGGACACGGGCGCGACGCGCGACTGGCAGGCGGACCCGGCGCTCTACACGACCGACGCCGAGGCGCTCGTGGACGGCGCGGACGTCGTCATCGAGCTGATGGGCGGCATCGAGCCGGCCCGCACCCTGATCCTGCGCGCCCTGGCCGCCGGCACGTCCGTGGTGACCGGCAACAAGGCACTGCTGGCCCAGCACGGCGAGGAGCTGTACGCCGCGGCCGCCGCCACCGGCGCGCAGCTCAGCTTCGAGGCCGCCGTCGCCGGCGCCATCCCGATCCTGCGCCCGCTGCGCGACTCCCTGGGCGGCGACCGCGTCACCCGCGTGATGGGCATCGCCAACGGCACCACCAACTTCATCCTCGACCGGATGGACTCCGAGGGGGCGGACTTCGACGACGCCCTCGCCGAGGCCCAGCGGCTCGGCTACGCCGAGGCCGACCCGACCGCCGACGTCGAGGGCCACGACGCCGCCGCGAAGGCCGCGATCCTGGCGACCATCGCGTTCGGCGCGCCGTACACCCTGGACCAGGTGGCCGTCGCGGGCATCACCGCGATCACGGCCGAGGACAACGCCGCCGCCGCGGAGGCGGGCTACGTCATCAAGCTGCTGGCGATCGCCGAGCGCGGCCGCGCCGCCGACGGCGCCGAGGGCGCGGTCCTGCGCGTGCACCCCACCCTGCTGCCGCGGGAGCACCCGCTGGCCTCCGTGCGCGGGGCGTTCAACGCCGTCTTCGTGGAGGCCGACAACGCCGGCGAGCTCATGTTCTACGGTCCCGGCGCCGGCGGCGCCCCCACCGCCTCCGCGGTGATGGGCGACGTCGTCTCGATCGCCCAGCGCATCGTGCGCGGCGGCCCGGCGCGCCTGCGCACCCCCGTCACCGCCCTGCCCGCCCTGGACCCGGCCGAGGCCCACACCTCCTTCATGGTCGTGCTGCGCGCGGCGGACCAGCCCGGCGTGCTGCGCCGTGTCGCCGGGGTGTTCGAGGAGCACGGCGTCTCCATCGAGACGCTGCGCCAGGTCCCATCTGAGCGCGAGGACGCCCCCGGCGCGTCCCTGCGGCTGATCACCCACCGTGCGCGGCAGCGCGACCTCGACGCCACCGTCGGGGCGCTCGCCGCCCTGGACGTCGTCCACGAGGTCGCGTCCGTCCTCCGAGTCGAAGGGAACTGACCCATGGCCCACCAGTGGCGCGGCGTCGTCCGCGAGTACGCCGACCGCCTGCCCGTCACCGAGGACACGCGCGTGATCACCCTCGGCGAGGGCGGCACCCCGCTCATCCACGCCCCCCACCTCTCCGAGCTGGTGCAGGGCACCGTGCACGTGAAGTTCGAGGGCATGAACCCGACCGGCTCCTTCAAGGACCGCGGCATGACCATGGCGATCACCGCGGCCGTCGCGGACGGTGCGAAGGCCGTCGTCTGCGCGTCCACCGGCAACACCTCCGCCTCGGCGGCGGCCTACGCCGCGCAGGCCGGGATCACGTGCGCCGTGCTCGTGCCCGAGGGGAAGATCTCGATGGGCAAGATGTCCCAGGCCGTGGCCCACGGCGCGGAGATCCTCCAGGTGCAGGGCAACTTCGACGACTGCCTCGAGGTGGCCCGCAAGCTGGCCGAGAACTACCCCGTGTTCCTCGTGAACTCCGTCAACCCGGCCCGCATCGAGGGGCAGAAGACCGGCGCGTTCGAGGTCGTGGACACCCTCGGCGACGCCCCGGACTACCACCTGCTGCCCGTGGGCAACGCGGGCAACATCACCGCGTACTGGAAGGGCTACCGCGAGTACGCCGCCCCCTACGTGAACCCGCACGAGGGCGCCTCGGACGCCGAGCTGCCCGCGGTGGCCACGAAGACCCCCGTGATGTGGGGCTTCCAGGCCGCGGGCGCCGCCCCGATCGTCCAGGGCCACCCCGTGACCGACCCGGACACGATCGCCACCGCCATCCGGATCGGCAACCCGGCCTCGTGGGAGCAGGCCGAGGCCGCCCGCGACGAGTCCGGCGGGATGATCGACTCCGTCACGGACGAGGAGATCCTCGAGGCCCATCGCTGGCTCTCCGCGAAGGAGGGCGTGTTCGTCGAGCCCGCCTCCGCCGCCGGCGTCGCCGGGCTGCTCAAGCACCACGCCGCCGGGAACGTGCCGGCCGGCAAGAGCTGGGTCATCACCGTCACCGGCCACGGCCTCAAGGACCCGCAGTGGGCCCTGCGCGGCGCCGACGGCGCCGACGTGACCCCGCGCTCGGTGCCGTTCGACGTGGTCACCGTCGCCCAGGCCCTCGGCCTGAGCTGAGCCATGGCCGCACCGCAGCCGCTGGCGCCCGGGACCGCCGCGTCCGTCTCCGTCCCCGCCACCTCCGCCAACCTCGGCCCCGGCTTCGACTCGATGGGCCTGGCCCTGGAGCTGCGCGACGAGGTGACGCTCACGGTCGTGGCGGGCCCCGACGTCGCGGAGGTCGAGGGGGAGGGGGAGGCCACCCTGCCGCGGGACGGCGCGCACCTGATCCTGCGCCTGGCGCACGAGCACCTGCGGGACCGCGGGTTCACCGCGCCGGGGCTGCACCTGCGCGCCGTGAACCGGATCCCGCACGCCCGCGGGCTCGGCTCGTCCGCGGCCGCCGTCGTCGCGGCCTACGCCGCGGCCGAGGCCCTGCTGCCGGCCGCGCTGCGCCGGGCGCCCGCGGACCTGCTCGAGGCGGCCACCCGCTTCGAGGGGCACCCGGACAACGTCGCCCCCGCGCTCGTGGGCGGGGCCACCGTCTCCTGGACCCGTGACGACGTCCCCGGCCCGGCCACGGCGCGGCTGCGGCTGCACGAGCGCGTGGTGCCGGTGGTCGCGATCCCGGACACCGAGCTGTCCACCCACGTCGCCCGGGGCGTGCTGCCCGCCGAGGTGCCCCACGCCGTGGCGGCGGCCCAGGCCGGCCGTGCCGCGCTGCTTGTCCACGCGCTGGCGGAGGACCCCGCGCTGCTGCCGGCCGCCACGCGGGACTGGCTGCACCAGGAGCCGCGCGCCGTGGCCATGCCGGCCAGCGCCGCACTGGTCGCGGGGCTGCGCGAGCGCGGCCACGCCGCCGTCGTCTCCGGCGCGGGTCCCACGGTGCTCGCGCTGTGCGACGGCGTCCAGGCGGCCGAGCACGCCGCGGAGGCGGCGCGTGCTCTGACGGCGGACGGGGCGGCCGCCTGGCGCGTGCTGGTGCCGTGCGTGGCCGTGGACGGTGTTAGGGTGGAATCACTCCACCACGGCTGACCCCACCGCCTCGCGCGGCCCGGGTCTCCGGTGCCCGGGCCTGTGACGGCCGGACGCACCGTGCGCCGTCGGCCGGAACCCCGCCGCGATCCATCCCGTGCTGCGCACGGCCGGCGTGCGGGACCCCCTCCGGCTCGGTCGAGTCCGGACGCCTCCGCCCCGTCACGCAGCGACTGCGCACGATCAGGGGAGGCGCCACTGCTGAGTTCACACCATGAAACCCGGTTTTCTGGGGCGCCGCTGCGCGGCCCGACCGGATGCACACCGCAGCCCGACGCGCCACGCGCCGCCGGGCCGCATTCGAGGGAGAAGGAACCTTCGTGACCGAATCCACGGAACAGACCACGCCGACGAACGGCGGTGGCCTGGCCTCGCTCAAGCTCGCCCAGCTCCAGGCCCTGGCCTCCCAGCTCGGCATCGCCGGCGGCTCGCGCATGCGCAAGGCCGACCTGGTGACCGCGATCTCCGACCACCAGCGCGGCGGCTCCGTGGCGGACCGCGACGCCGCCGAGCGCGCGGCCCAGGCCCCCGCGGCCCCCGCCGCCGAGGCCGTCCCGGCGGCCGCGTCCTCCGAGGACGCCGCCCCGGCCGCCGAGCGCCCCGCCCGCCGCCGCTCGCGCCGCGCCGACGCCGACACCTCCGCTCCGGCCGCCGTCGCCCAGGACGGGCAGCCCCAGGCCGAGGCCCGCGAGGCCCAGACCGAGCAGGGCCCCCGGGAGACCGCCTCGGACCAGGATCGGTCCGGGGGGTCCGAGACCCGCGACGAGGGCGAGGACCGCCCGCAGTCCGAGCGCCGTTCCCGCGGCCGCCGCCGCGCCGGCGACGACGACGCCCAGCAGGGTCAGGACCGTCGCTCCGACGGCGCCCAGGGCGAGGACGGCGCCGACGCGGACCGCCGCGGCGACCGGGAGGACCGTGACGACAACGGGCGCGAGAACGGCCGCGGCCGCAACGGCCGCAACGGGCGGGACCGCGACAACGGCCGCGACCGCGAGAACGGCCGCGACCGCGAGAACGGCCGCGAGAACAATCGGGACCGTGAGAACGGCCGCGACGGCTCCCGCGAGCAGCGCGGCGACAAGTCCGAGGACGGCGGCCGGGGCGACGGCGGACGCGGGGACCGCAGCCGCCGCGACGACCGCGACGACGAGGGCGGCCGCAACCGTCGCAACCGCCGCAACCGCAACGAGCGCGGCCGCAACCGCCGTGGCCGCGGCGGCCCCGAGGTCGACGAGACCGAGCTGACCGAGGACGACGTCCTGCAGCCCGTGGCCGGCATCCTCGACGTGCTGGACAACTACGCGTTCGTCCGCACCTCCGGCTACCTGCCGGGCCCGAACGACGTCTACGTCTCCCTGGCCATGGTGAAGAAGTACGGTCTGCGCAAGGGCGACGCCGTCGTCGGCGCGATCCGCGCCCCGCGCGACGGTGAGAAGCAGCAGCACCACGGCGGCGGCTCCAACCGTCAGAAGTTCAACGCCCTGGTGAAGATCTCCTCGGTCAACGGTCAGCCCGCCGTCGAGCACCCGCAGCGCGTGGAGTTCGGCAAGCTCGTGCCCCTGTACCCGCAGGAGCGCCTGCGCCTGGAGACCGATCCCAAGCTGATCGGCCCCCGCGTGATCGATCTGGTCAGCCCCATCGGCAAGGGCCAGCGTGGCCTCATCGTCTCCCCGCCCAAGGCCGGCAAGACGATGATCCTGCAGTCGATCGCCAACGCGATCAAGACGAACAACCCCGAGGTCCACCTCATGATGGTGCTCGTCGACGAGCGCCCCGAGGAGGTCACCGACATGCAGCGGTCGGTGGACGGCGAGGTCATCGCCTCCACGTTCGACCGCCCGGCGGACGACCACACCACTCTCGCCGAGCTGGCCATCGAGCGCGCCAAGCGCCTCGTGGAGATGGGCCGCGACGTCGTCGTGCTGCTCGACTCCATGACCCGCCTGGGCCGCGCCTACAACCTGGCCGCCCCGGCCTCGGGCCGCATCCTCTCCGGCGGTGTGGACTCCTCGGCGCTGTACCCGCCGAAGAAGTTCTTCGGCGCCGCCCGCAACATCGAGAACGGCGGCTCGCTGACCATCCTGGCCACCGCGCTGGTCGAGACCGGCTCGCGCATGGACGAGGTGATCTTCGAGGAGTTCAAGGGCACCGGCAACATGGAGCTGCGCCTGTCCCGTCACCTCGCGGAGCGCCGCATCTTTCCGGCGGTGGACGTCAACGCGTCCGGCACCCGCCGCGAGGAGGCCCTGCTCTCGCAGGAGGAGGTCAAGATCATGTGGAAGCTGCGCCGGGTGCTCTCCGGCCTCGAGCAGCAGCAGGCCCTCGACCTGCTCACCAACAAGATCAAGGACACCGCGTCCAACGCCGAGTTCCTCATGCTGGTCTCCAAGACCACGCTGGGGTCCAAGGGCGACGACTGACCGCCCCGTCGCACGGCCCCGTCCCGCCCGGGGGAGCTCGTCTCCGCCGGACGGGGCGGGGCCGTCCGCGTCGGACAGCCCGGCCCGCTGAGGCCGGAGGAGGAGAGGCACGCACGTGTTCGATTCGGAGCAGCGGCGCGAGGCCGTGGATCGGCTCCTGGCGGAGCATCGCGAGCTGACGGCGCGCCTGTCCGACCCGGCGGTGCACCAGGACCCGGCGCTCGCCCGGAGGCTGAACCGGCGGTTCGCCGAGCTCGGCGCCGTGGTGACGGCGCACCGCGCCTGGTCGGCGGCCGCGGAGGAGCTGGCCGACGCGCGGGAGCTGGCCGCGGCCGGCGACGACGACGCGGCGGCCTTCGCGGCCGAGGTGCCCGGTCTGGAGGCGGCCGAGGCCGAGGCCGCCGAACGGCTGCGCCGGCTGCTGATCCCGCGCGACCCCGACGACGCGCGTGACGTGATCCTCGAGATCAAGGGCGGCGAGGGCGGCGAGGAGGCGGCCCTGTTCGCCGGCGACCTGCTGCGCATGTACCTGCGCTACGCCGAGTCCCGGGGCTGGAAGACGGAGGTCCTCTCCGCCACGCACTCCGACCTGGGCGGCTACAAGGACGTCCACGTGGCGGTGCGGGGGAGCGCGGCCGACCCGGCCGACGGCGTCTACGCCCGGCTCAAGTTCGAGGGCGGCGTGCACCGAGTGCAGCGCGTGCCCGTCACCGAGTCCCAGGGCCGCATCCACACCTCCGCCGCCGGCGTGCTCGTGCTGCCCGAGGTGGACGCCCCGGACGAGGTCCACCTCGATCCGAACGACCTCAAAGTGGACGTCTTCCGCTCCTCCGGGCCGGGCGGCCAGTCCGTCAACACGACCGACTCCGCGGTGCGTCTGACGCATCTGCCCACGGGGATCGTCGTCTCCATGCAGAACGAGAAGTCCCAGATCCAGAACCGCGAGGCCGCGCTGCGCGTGCTGCGGTCGCGGCTGCTCGAGCGGCAGCGGGCGGAGCAGGACGCCGAGAACTCCGCGGCGCGCGCCGCGCAGGTGCGCACCATGGACCGCTCGGAACGCATCCGGACCTACAACTTCCCGGAGAACCGGATCGCGGACCACCGCACCGGCTACAAGGCGCACAACCTCGACGCGGTCCTCGACGGCGACCTCGAGGCCGTGATCGCCTCCTGCCTCGCCCTCGACGAGGAGCGGCGGCTCGCCGCGCTGGGCGGGGACGCGTGAGCGCACCGGCCTGGTCCGCGCTGCTGCGCGACGCCGCCGCCCGCCTGACCGCGGTGGGCATCGACTCGCCGCGTGTGGACGCCGAGCTGCTGCTGGCCCACGTGCTCGGCCTCGACCGCGGCGCGCTGCTGGCCCGGGTGTTCGCCGGGGCCGTGGCCGAGCCCGCGCAGGCGGCGGCCTTCGAGGCGCTCGTCGGGCGCCGCGCCGCCCGCGAGCCCGTCCAGCACCTGACCGGCGTCGCGCACTTCCACGGGCTCGACCTGGCGGTCGGCCCAGGCGTCTTCGTCCCGCGGCCGGAGACCGAGCTGCTCGTGGAGACCGTCGTGGCCGACTTGGCCGCGCGGCCCGCGGCGGGCGCCGTGGTGGACCTGTGCACCGGCTCCGGCGCGATCGCCGCGGCCGTCGCGGCGTGGGGCGAGGCGCGGGGCCGCCCGCTCGCCGTCACCGCCGTCGAGCTCGACCCGACGGCGGCCGACTGGGCCCGGCGGAACCTCGCCCCGCGCGGGGTCGACCTGCGACAAGCCGATGCCCTTGTCGCGTGCCCCAACCTCGAGGGCCGCGTGGACGTCGTCGTGAGCAACCCGCCCTACGTGCCCGAGGCCGAGGTGCCCGCCCAGCCCGAGGCCCGACTGGACCCGGCGCGGGCGCTCTACGGCGGGGACGCGCCCGGGCTGCGGATCCCGCGCGCCATCGCGCACCGGGCGGCGGACCTGCTCGTCCCGGGCGGCCTGTTCGCCATGGAGCACCACGAGACGCAGGGCCCGGCCCTCCTGGCCGCCCTCGGCGCGGACCGGCGGTTCACGGGCGTCCGAGTCCACCAGGACCTCACCGGACGAGACCGGTTCCTCACGGCGCGCCGGTCCTGCGACGCCGTGGCGGGCGCGGAGGTGGAAGAATGACCGACGTGAGTGACTTCATCGACGTCTCGGATCCGGCCGCCCTCGAGGATGCCGTGGCCCGCGCCCGCGAGGTCCTCGCGGACCGCGGCTGCGTGGTCCTGCCCACGGACACCGTCTACGGCATCGGAGCGGACGCGTTCTCCCCGCTGGCCGTGGCCGTGCTGCTGGCCGCCAAGGGCCGTGGCCGCACCATGCCGCCGCCCGTGCTCATCGCGGACCGCCGCGTCATGGCCGGCCTCGCGTACGACGTGCCGGAGGAGGCCGAGGCCCTCGCCGGGCGCTTCTGGCCCGGCGCCCTCACGCTCATCCTCAAGTCCCAGCCCACGCTGACCTGGGACCTCGGCGAGACCCGCGGCACCGTCGCCCTGCGCGTGCCCGACGACGCGGTGGCCCGCGAACTGCTCTACGCCGTCGGCCCCATGGCCGTCTCCAGCGCGAACCGCACCGGCATGGACGCCGCCACCACCGCCGACGCCGCCCGCTCGATGCTGGGGGAGTCCGTGGCCCTCTACCTCGACGCCGGCCCCCGCGAGAGCCGGGATCCCTCGACGATCGTGGACTGCACCGTCACCCCGTTCCGCGTGGCCCGGCAGGGCTCCGTGCCCCTGGAGGAGCTGCGCGCGGTGGTGCCGGACCTGCTCGCCGAGGGCGAGGAGCCGCCGGTCGCCGCCGAGCGGATCGCGGCCGCCGACGACGCCGCCGCGGCGCGCCCCGCCGACCGGGAGGCCTGACCGGCCCCCATGCGCGCGTATCTCGTCCTGGTCATGGTCACGGCCGTCGCCTGCGGGGCCCTGACGCCCCTCATGCGCCGGCTGGGGCTGGGCGCGCGCGTGTTCACCCCGCTGCGCCAGCGGGATGTGCACCGGCACCCCGTGCCGAAGCTGGGCGGCGTGGCCATGGCCGCGGCCGTGCTGGTGGGATTCGCCGTCGGGGGAGTCGTGCCGTTCCTCCAGGGGATCTACGCGGACGACGCCGCGATGCGCGGGCTCCTGGTCGCCGTCGCCGTCGTGCTCGTCGTGGGCATCGCCGACGACATGTGGGACCTGCGCTGGTGGGTGAAGATGGCCGGCCAGGTGCTGGCCGGACTCGCGGTGGCCCTGGGCGGGATCCGCATCGAGGCGATGCCGGTGGGCTGGATCCCGGTGGGGAACGAGACCACGCAGGTCATCCTCACGGTGTTCGCCGTGGTGCTGACGATGAACGCGATCAACTTCGTGGACGGTCTGGACGGCCTGGCGGCGGGCGTCGCGCTGATCGGCGGCTCGGCCTTCTTCGTCTACTCGTATCTGCTGACGCGGACCATCAACCAGTTCGACTACGCCAACCTCGCCACCCTGCTCATGGCCCTGCTCGTCGGCGCGTGCGTGGGCTTCCTGCCGTGGAACCTGTCCCCGGCCCGCATCTTCATGGGCGAGGTGGGGGCCATGCTCATCGGCCTGCTGATGGCCGCGGCCGCGGTCGCCGTGACCGCCGACGTCAACGCCCTGGACGGGATGCGCTTCCGCAACGTCCCCGCCTACATGCCGATCCTGCTGCCCGTCGCCGTCCTCGCCCTGCCGCTCGCGGACCTCGCCCTGGCCGTGCTGCGGCGCACGGCCAAGGGCACCAGCCCCTTCTCGGCGGACCGCGGGCACCTGCACCACAAGCTCGTGGACGGCGGCTACACCCAGGCGCAGGCCGTCGCGCTGCTCTGGCTCTGGGCGTTCCTCGTGGCATGGGGCGCGGTGTCCCTGAACTTCGTGGACCACATGATCGTCCTGCCCGTGCTCGCCGTGGCCCTGGCCGGAGCCGGCTACCTCACCCTGCATCCGATCGTGGAGCGCCGTCGCGCGGACCGGCACGACGCCGCGGCCCACCCGGACGAGCGGGGGGACGCGTGACCGGGGCGGGCGGCCGCCGACGCCGGCGCCGCTGGGAGAACCGCCGCGGCTGGTGGGGGATCCTCGGGTGGTCCCTGACCGCGGCGGGGGCTGCCCTGGCGATCACGTGCGCCGCGTGGCTGCTCTCCGTCGGCGGGGAGGCGGCCGGGAGCGCCCTGCTGGGCGGCGGCGCGGTGCTCGCGCTCTCGGCGCTCACCGGGGCGACGACGGCACTCGTGTGGGACCGGGCGCGCGAGGCGGCGCTGCCGGTCAGCGTGGGGCTGTTCGTGCTCAAGATCGCGGTGTTCGCGGTGCTGCTGGGGGTCCTGCCCCGCCCCGGCTGGGTCCGGGCGGACGCGGCGGCGATCGCCGCCCTCGTGACGATCCTCGTCTGGCAGGCCGCGGAGGTCCTCGTCTTCGCGCGGACCCGCCGCGGGATCTACACCGACTGACCCGCCCGAGGGGCGAAGACACCGAGCCGGGGGCCATGTCGTGGGCCCCTTCTGCGGTACGGAGCACGGGTCACCGTTTGGTATCGTTGGCGGCGAACACTTCGACGGCGCCCACCTGCCGCCATCCGTGTCTCGCATCGCACCGGTACCCCCGCAATGTCGCGGCGCCCGCCTGTGGTCCGGGGACGAGGCTGCGGTCCCGTCGACTGCATCACTTCGGAGAGGAACCGCGTGCTGACCCTCGTGCTGGCCAACGCATCATTCGTGCCCCCCACCATCTCTGATGGTCACCTCCCGGAGATCTTCCCCTGGGGTGCGGAGTACGGCACCGGCTTCGGCAAGCAGATGCTGCTCGTCCTGCTCTCCGTAGTGCTCATCACCGCCTTCTTCGCGTGGGCCATGCGCCGTCCCCGGCTCGTGCCCGGCAAGGCCCAGTGGCTCGCCGAGTCCGGCTACTCCTTCGTCCGGAACGACATCGCGAAGGACATCCTGGGCGAGAAGAACTTCAAGCAGTGGGTCCCGCTGCTCTTCTCCATCTTCTTCTTCGTGCTGCTGAACAACCTGTTCGGCGCCATCCCGGTGCTGCAGCTGCCGACCTTCTCCCACGCGGGCGCCGCCTACGGCCTGGCCCTCATCGTCTACGCGATCTGGATCGGCGTCGGCATCAAGCGCCACGGCGTGCGCTACCTGAAGCTGGCCGTCGTGCCCTCGGGTGTGCCCGGCTGGATCCTGCCGCTGCTCGTGCCGCTGGAGATCATCTCCAACTTCATCGTGCGCCCGCTGACCCACTCCCTGCGTCTGATGGCCACCATGCTCTCCGGCCACATGATCGTGATGCTCGCCGGCGCCGGTGCCGCCTACCTGATCACGCAGACCGGCAGCCTGGCCCTGCAGGGCACCGGCATCCTGGTCATCCTCGGCTCGGTGGCCCTGTACTTCCTCGAGCTGCTGATCATGTACCTGCAGGCCTTCGTCTTCACGCTGCTGACCGCGATCTACATCCAGGGCGCGATCGACGCGAACGACCACTGATCTTCCGGGGCCGCCTCGGGCACGACCCAGGCGGCCGCGGTACGGCGGGAGAGCCCGCCACCAGTCTTCCCGGCCCTCCGCAGGAGGACCACCCGGGAGGCCGACCCTCCACAACCCGGCCGGACACCTCGGCCTCGTGAAAGGAACACCATGGAACTGCACGGTTCGCTCAACATGATCGGCTACGGCCTCGCCGCCATCGGCTCCGCCATCGGCGTGGGCCTGATCTTCGCCGCCTACATCAACGGCGTCGCCCGTCAGCCGGAGGCCCAGCGCATCCTGCAGCCGATCGCCCTCCTGGGCTTCGCGCTCGCCGAGGCCCTCGCCATCCTGGGCCTCGTCTTCGCCTTCGTCATCGGCGCCTGACGCGCCGCGTCCACGGAGCGCCCGCACGGTGAGACCGTCGGTGCTCCCTCTCCACAGGACTCTTGACCGAAGGATGGTTGAAACATGATCAGCAACGGACTGATCCTCGCGGCGGCTGAGGGGGCCAACCCCCTGATCCCCAACCCGTGGGAGATCCTCGTCGTCGTGGTGGGCTTCGCCCTGCTCATGTTCATCGTCATCAAGTTCATCGTCCCGACCCTCGAGAAGTCCTACCAGGACCGTGTCGAGGCGATCGAGGGCGGTCTGGCCAAGGCTGAGAAGGCCCAGGCCGAGGCGAACGCGATGATGGCGGACTACGAGTCGCAGCTGGCGGACGCCCGCACCGAGGCGAACCGCATCCGCGAGGATGCCCGCACCGAGGCCGCCGAGATCGTGGCCGAGGCGCGCGAGCGCGCGACCGCCGAGGCGACGCGCATCTCCGAGCAGGCGCAGGCGCAGATCGCCGCCGAGCGTCAGCAGGCCGCCGCGCAGCTCAAGGGCGAGGTCGGCTCGCTGGCCACGACCCTGGCCGGCAAGATCGTGGGCGAGTCCCTCGAGGACGACGCCCGCTCGCAGCGCGTGGTCGACCGCTTCCTGGCTGACCTGGACCGTCACCAGAGCGCAGGTGTCGCCGAATGATGACGGGCGCATCGAGGGACTCCCTGGCCGCCTCCCTGGAGGCCGTCGGTCCGGTGCTGGACGAGGGCGGCGTGGCCCTGGCACGCGAGCTGTTCGGCGCGCTGGACGTGGTGGACGAGCACGGCGCGCTGCGCCGCGCCCTGACCGACCCCGCCTGGACCACCGAGCGCCGTCACGGCCTCGTCGACTCGCTGTTCGGCGCCCGGGTGACCCCCGGTGCACTGCAGGTCCTGAAGGACCTGGCCGGCCGCCGCTGGTCGGCGGAGCGCGATCTCGGGGACGCCCTCGAGACGGTGGCCGCGCACGCGGCCGCCGCGGAGGCCGCACGCGGCGGACACGCGGGCCTGGCCGCCCTCTCGGGCGAGCTGCTGGCCTTCAACCGCACGGTGGAGGACTCGCACGAGGTGCAGCGGGCGCTCACCGATCAGCACGCACCCCTCGAGGCACGGGCCGCTCTGGCCGGTCGTCTCCTGGGCGAGTCGGCCAGCCCGGCCGGCCGACTGCTGGTCGAGCGCGCCGTCTCGGCCCCGCGCGGCCTGAAGCCGTCGGCCGCCGTCCGCAAGGCCGCGGACGTCGTCGCCGAGCGGCAGCGCCAGTGGATCGCCGAGGTGACCGTGGCCCGGCCGCTCGAGGCCGAGCAGCAGGAGCGGCTGGCCCTGGGCCTGCGCCGCGCCTTCGGCCGCGATCTCGTCATGGACGTGACGGTGGACCCCCACGTGGTGGGCGGCATCCGCGTCCAGGTCGGCGACGACGTCGTCGACGGGTCCATGGCCTCGCGCCTCCACGACCTCCAGCGGCGGATGGCCGGCTGACGCCGGCTCCCGCCCGCATCCGGAACACCCACGAACGTAAGCATCATCGTCACGTCGATGATCACCAAGCACAGAGAGCAGGGACTGCAGATGGCCGAATTGACCATCAACGCTGACGATGTCCGCAATGCCTTGAATGATTTCGCGGCATCGTACGAACCGTCGGGCACCGATCGCACCGAGGTCGGCCGTGTCATCTCCGCGGCGGACGGCATCGCTCGTGTGGAGGGTCTGCCCTCCGTCATGGCGAACGAGCTGCTGCGCTTCGAGAACGGCATCCAGGGCCTGGCCCAGAACCTCGACACCCGCGAGATCGGTGTCGTCGTCCTCGGCGAGTTCCAGGAGATCCGCGAGGGCATGGAGGTGCAGCGCACCGGCGAGATCCTCTCCGTTCCGGTGGGCGACGCCTTCCTGGGCCGCGTGGTGGACCCACTGGGCCAGCCCATCGACGACCTGGGCCCGATCGAGGCCGAGGGCCGCCGTGCCCTCGAGCTGCAGGCGCCGACCGTGACCGAGCGCAAGTCGGTCCACGAGCCGCTGCAGACCGGCATGAAGGCCATCGACGCCATGATCCCGATCGGCCGTGGCCAGCGTCAGCTGATCATCGGTGACCGCCAGACCGGCAAGACCGCGATCGCCGTCGACACGATCCTCAACCAGAAGGCCAACTGGGAGTCGGGCGACGTCGAGAAGCAGGTCCGCTGCGTCTACGTGGCCGTGGGCCAGAAGGCCTCCACCATCGCCGGCGTCCGCGCCACGCTGGAGGAGCACGGCGCCCTGGAGTACACCACCATCGTGGCCTCCCCGGCGTCCGACCCGGCCGGCTTCAAGTACCTCGCCCCCTACGCCGGCTCGGCCATCGGCCAGCACTGGATGTACGGCGGCAAGCACGTGCTGATCATCTTCGATGACCTGTCGAAGCAGGCCGAGGCCTACCGCGCCGTCTCCCTGCTGCTGCGCCGCCCGCCGGGCCGCGAGGCCTACCCGGGCGACGTCTTCTACCTGCACTCCCGGCTCCTCGAGCGCTGCGCCAAGCTCTCGGACGAGATGGGCGCAGGCTCGATGACCGGCCTGCCGATCATCGAGACCAAGGCGAACGACGTGTCGGCCTACATCCCGACCAACGTCATCTCCATCACCGACGGCCAGATCTTCCTGCAGTCGGACCTGTTCAACGCCAACCAGCGTCCTGCCGTGGACGTGGGCATCTCGGTGTCCCGCGTGGGCGGCGCCGCCCAGGTCAAGGCCATGAAGAAGGTCTCCGGCACGCTGAAGCTGGACCTGGCGCAGTACCGCGACCAGCAGGCGTTCTCCATGTTCGCCTCCGACCTGGACCCGGCCACCCGCCGCCAGCTCGCCCGCGGTGAGCGCCTCATGGAGCTGCTCAAGCAGCCGCAGTACTCGCCCTACCCGGTCGAGGAGCAGGTCGTGTCCATCTGGGCCGGCTCCAAGGGCCACCTCGACGAGGTGCCGGTGCAGGACGTGCTGCGCTTCGAGCGCGAGTTCATCGACCACCTGCGTCGCCACACCTCCGTCCTGACCGACATCGCCTCCACCGGCAAGCTCGAGGACGGCACCGTGTCCGCGCTCGAGTCGGCCGTCGCCGAGTTCTCCAAGGGCTTCCAGTCCTCCGAGGACGGCGGCGTGCAGGCCGGCCACGAGGAGCACCGCGCGATCGAGCAGGACCAGGTCGCGCAGGAGCAGATCACCAAGCAGAAGCGCTGACCGCCGGTCGGTGAGGGAGCGGTCCGGCGTCGGACCCCACGGGGACGACGCCGGGCCGCCCTCCCGCCAGGGAAAGGACCACCATGGGAGCCCAGATCCGGGTCTACCGTCAGAAGATCGCGTCGACGTCGTCGATGAAGAAGATCTTCAAGGCGATGGAGCTGATCGCCACGTCTCGCATCACCAAGGCACGTGAGCGCGTCAGCGCGTCGCTGCCCTACGCGAACGCGATCACCCGCGCCGTCTCGGCCGTGTCGAGCCAGCACGACATCGATCATGTCCTCACCACGGAGCCCGAGAACCCGACCCGGGCGGCCGTGCTCATCATGTCCTCGGACCGCGGCCTCGCCGGTGCGTACTCCGCGAACGTGCTGCGCAAGGCCGAGCAGCTCCTCGCCCGCCTCGGCGAGGAGGGCAAGGACGTGGACGTGTACGTCGTCGGCCGCAAGGCGCAGACGTACTTCGACTTCCGCGGCCGCGGCTACAGGAAGCTGTGGACCGGTCAGACGGACGCCCCCGTCGCCGAGCGCGCCGCCGAGATCGGCGAGGTGCTCGTGGACGCGTTCCTCACGGACACGGCGGACGGCGGCGTGGACGAGATCCACGTCGTGTTCACCGAGTTCGTCTCGCTCGTGAAGCAGAACCCCCACGTGGTGCGTCTGCTGCCCCTCGAGGTCGTCGAGGAGGAGGCCGCCACCGCCGAGGACGTGCTGCCGCTCTACGAGTACGAGCCGGACGCGGAGGAGGTCCTCGACGCGCTGCTGCCCAAGTACATCGAGTCGCGCATCTTCAACGCGATGCTGCAGTCGGCGGCCTCGGAGCTCGCCAACCGTCAGCGCGCCATGAAGTCGGCGGGCGACAACGCCACGAGCCTCATCAAGGACTACACCCTCCTGATGAACAACGCCCGTCAGGCCGAGATCACCCAGGAGCTCACCGAGCTCATCGCGGGCGCGGACGCGCTCAACAACTCCTGAGCCCGTTCGGGACTCACCAGACTCGCCATCCACACACGATAGAAGTGAGAGAGATGACTGCCACCATCACTGACCAGGGCACCGGGACCCCCACCGGCGGTGCCACCGGACGCGTGTCACGCGTCATCGGCCCCGTGATCGACGCCGAGTTCCCGGCCAACGCGATGCCGGAGATCTACAACGCGCTGACCACCGAGATCGACCTCAACGGCCAGCGCCGCACGGTCACCTTCGAGGTCGCCCAGCACCTCGGCGACAACATGGTCCGCGCCATCTCCCTGCAGTCCACCGACGGCCTGGTGCGCGGCACCGACGTCGTGGACACCGGCGCCCCCATCTCGGTGCCGGTCGGCGACGCCGTGAAGGGCCACATCTTCAACGTGCTCGGCGAGACCCTGGACATGCCCGCCTCGCAGCTGCAGGCCGAGGACCGCTGGCCGATCCACCGCCCGGCCCCGAACTTCGCGTCCCTCGAGGGCTCCACCGAGATGCTGGAGACCGGCATCAAGGTCATCGACCTGCTGACCCCCTACATCAAGGGCGGCAAGATCGGCCTGTTCGGCGGCGCCGGCGTGGGCAAGACCGTGCTCATCCAGGAGATGATCACCCGTGTGGCCCGCAACTTCGGCGGCACCTCCGTGTTCGCCGGCGTCGGCGAGCGCACCCGTGAGGGCAACGACCTCTGGGTCGAGATGGACGAGGCGGACGTCCTGAAGGACACCGCCCTCGTGTTCGGCCAGATGGACGAGCCGCCGGGCACGCGTCTGCGTGTGGCCCTGTCCGCGCTGACCATGGCGGAGTACTTCCGCGATGTGCAGAACCAGGACGTGCTGCTGTTCATCGACAACATCTTCCGCTTCTCGCAGGCCGGTTCCGAGGTCTCCACGCTGCTGGGCCGCATGCCCTCCGCCGTGGGCTACCAGCCGAACCTGGCGGACGAGATGGGTGTGCTCCAGGAGCGCATCACCTCGACCCGCGGCCACTCCATCACCTCGATGCAGGCCGTGTACGTCCCCGCGGACGACTACACCGACCCGGCCCCGGCCAACGTGTTCGCGCACCTGGACGCGACCACCAACCTGACCCGTGACCTCGCGTCCCGTGGCCTGTACCCGGCCGTGGACCCGCTGGCCTCGACCTCGCGCATCCTCGACCCGCAGTACGTGGGCCAGGACCACTACGACGTGGCCATCCGCGTGAAGCAGATCCTGCAGAAGAACAAGGAGCTGCAGGACATCATCGCGATCCTCGGTGTGGACGAGCTCTCCGAGGAGGACAAGATCACCGTGGGCCGCGCCCGCAAGATCGAGCAGTTCCTCTCGCAGAACACCTACACCGCCAAGCAGTTCACCGGCGTCGAGGGCTCCACCGTGCCGGTCAAGGACACCGTCGAGGGCTTCAAGGCCATCGCCGACGGCGACCTGGACCACGTCGCGGAGCAGGCCTTCTACAACGTGGG
Source organism: Micrococcus sp. UYEF5 (assembly GCF_040546065.1). Lineage (NCBI taxonomy): Bacteria > Bacillati > Actinomycetota > Actinomycetes > Micrococcales > Micrococcaceae > Micrococcus > Micrococcus sp. UYEF5. The sequence continues at coordinate 269,269 of NZ_JBEPNB010000001.1, read as the reverse complement.
CGGCCTGGACGACGTCGAGCGCGAGTGGGCCAAGATCCAGGCCGAGGGCTGATCGATCATGGCTGAGCTCAACGTCGAGATCGTCTCCGAGGAGCGGTCCATCTGGTCGGGCGCCGCGTCGGCCGTGTCGGCGCGCACCGTCAACGGTGAGATCGGCATCCTCCCGGGCCACACCCCGATGCTCGCCGTCCTCGGCGACGGCGAGGTCGTGGTGCGGACCACGGACGGCGGCACCGTCACCGCGCAGGCCCGCGGCGGCTTCTTCTCCGTGGACCACGACCGTGTCGTGATCGCCGCGACGTCCGCCCGGCTGGGCGACGCCGCGGCGGCCTGACGCGGCGCGGCAGGACCTGACGGTGGAGGGCCCGGTGCTCATCGCCTCGGCGACCGTGGTGGCAGTCATCGTGCTGTCGGCACTCGCCCTGGTGATGCGGCGCCGGGCCCTCGCCCGTGTCACGGCCGCCTTCCCTGCGGTCCTGGAGCGGGAGGGCCCGGGGCGTGAGCGTGTGATCGGCGTGTACGACGAGTCCCGCCTGCGCCTCACCGGGGGCTGGCGCCTCTCGCGAGAGCGCTGGAGCGCGGACCGGAGCCGCCTGCAGATCGACCGCCTCCCGGCGGACGAGGCCGGCCGGGCCGTCCTGGAGCTGAGCGCCGGCACACGTCCGGTGCGCGTCGTCGTCGACCCCGACGACGCCGGCGCCCTGCGCGCCTGGAGCGAGGCGGGGCCGTCCGCGGCGTCGTCCTTCTGGCGCCGCTGAGCCCGCCCGGCGCCTCAGAACAGGCGGGACTCGGCGTCGTCCACGCCGCGCATCGCGTCGTAGTCGAGGGTGACGCAGCGGATGCCGCGGTCCTCGGCGAGGGTGCGGGCCTGGGGCTTGATCTGCTGGGCCGCGAACACGCCGCGCACGGGCGCCAGGAGCGGGTCCCGGTTCATCAGCTCGAGGTAGCGGGTGAGCTGCTCGACCCCGTCGATGTCCCCACGGCGCTTGAGCTCGACCGCCACGGTGCCGCCGTCGGCGTCGCGGGCCAGGATGTCCACGGGGCCGATCGCCGTCATGTACTCGCGGCGCACGAGGGTGTGGCCGTCGCCGAGCAGGCTGATCTGCTCGGCCAGCAGACGCTGCAGATCCGCCTCCACGCCGTCCTTGACGAGGCCGGGGTCCACGCCGAGCTCGTGGGAGTCGTCCGCCAGGACCTCCTCGATGAGCACGATGAGTCGGTCGTCGGACTTCTTGGCCTGCACGCGCCAGACCTGCGTCACCCCCTGGTCGGCCTGATCGGGGGAGGGCTCCTCCACGTGCAGGGTCGCGGGCGGCGACATCCAGTTGAGGGGCTTGTAGGAACCGCCGTCGGAGTGCACCAGCACCGAGCCGTCCGCCTTCACCATGAGCAGGCGGGTGGCGGTGGGCAGGTGGGCGTTCAGGCGGCCCTCATAGGTCACGGAGCAGCGGGCAATGACGAGTCGCACCGGTCCATCCTAGGCGGACCGTGCCCACCCGCTCGTGTGTCAGCATGGGGACATGCCCCGTTCGAACCGTCCCCGCCGCTCGTCCGCGCCTCGGCGGAGCGAGCGCGGGGCCTCCGGCGTCTCCCGGCGGTCCCGGCCGTCGCCGGGGCGGTCCGACCCGCTCGAGGAGCTCCTCGGCCTGGACGCGGGCTACTCGCGCCAGTCCGGGTCCGACGGCGGCTGGCACGTCCGGCAGATCCCCGCGTGGCGCGCGGTGAAGGACTACACGTGCCCCGGCTGCGGCCGGGTGATCCGGCAGGGCCAGGCGCACCTCGTGGCCTGGCGCGCCGACTGGATCATGGGGGACGAGGACGCGGGAGCGGACCGGCGGCACTGGCACCCGGTGTGCTGGCGCACCCGCCCGAGCCGCTGACCGCGACGGTCCGGGCCGCGCCGCCGTCGTGGGCCTACCGGGCGTCCTGACGGGGGATGAAGACCTCGCGGACCAGCAGCAGCAGCGCGGCGGCGAGCGGGATCGCCATGAGGGCGCCGAGGACGCCCAGCAGCGCGCCTCCGGCGATCACCGCGATCACGGCCACGGCCGCCGGCACGGACACCGCGCGCGCCATGACGCGCGGCGAGATGACGTAGGCCTCGATCTGCAGATAGACGAAGTAGATGGCCGCGAACACGGCGGCGGTCTGCCACGACGTCAGCAGGCTCACGAGGGTCAGCAGCGTGCCGCCGATCGCGGCGCCCACCAGCGGGATGAACGCCATGAAGGCGGCGATCGCGGCGAGCAGGACGGCGAAGGGGGCGCCGGCGATGGCCAGCGCCGTGAACGCCACCGCGCCGTTGAGGGCGGCCACGAAGGACTGGCCCATCACGTAGTGGCCGACCGAGGAGGTGATCTGCTCGGACAGCGCCTCGATCCGGGGCCGGCGCGAGCGCGGTGCGAGCCGGTAGGCCCAGTACTTCATGTGCGGCAGGGAGGAGAGGAAGTACAGCGTCAGCACGACCACCACGAGCACCGAGAAGACGGCGTTCAGCACGGTCTGGCCGAAGCCGAGGAGCCCGCCGAACAGGTCGGTGACGGCGACGCCGTCGGCGGCGAGGCGCTCGGTCTGGGCGCGAACGGCCTCCTGGAGGTGGAACTCCTCGTCGAGCTGCACGAACCACTCGGCGGTCATCACCCCGTCGATGATGGCCGGCAGGTCCTGGACCAGCTGCGTGGACTGCTCGATCACCGTGGGGACCAGGAGGGCGACGAACGCCCCGGCCACGGCGGCCAGGCCGAGCGCGGCCGTGAGCACGCCGACCCAGCGGGGCGCGCCCCAGGACTCGACCCGGCGCACCAGCGGATCCAGGCCCAGGGCGATGAACAGGGCCGCGGCGATCCACACGATGAGCTGTCCGTTCGTGCGCAGCACCGAGACGACGCCGATGGCCAGGGCCACGCCGACTGCGAGCAGGAAGCCGGTCAGCCCGGGGGACTCGACGGCCACGGCCGCGACCGCCGGATCCTCGGCGCCGTCGACGGGGACCGACTCGGGGTCCACCCGGTCCTCCTCGAGGAAGGGTCGGCGCCGCCGCAGGACGGAGCCCAGGCGGGGCAGTCGACGACGCCCGGCGGGCGTCGGCCCGTGCGACGGCGGCGCGGCGGCCACCCCGACCGGCTCCACGGGGATGCCGGCCACGGGCGGCTGCTCGGTGCCCTCGGGCTCGGCCGGGGCGCGGACGTCGGCGACGCCGGCGGCGTCCGGGCCGGATGCGGTCTCCTTCTCCTCCACGCGCTCAGCGTACGTCAGGGCCCCGGCCTGACCGCGCCACGCCGGGGAGGCTACCGTGGGGCGCAGTGACAACGCCTCTCGCGCCGGCGACGGGGCGGACCCGGACCGGAAGGATCGTGACCGACGTGACCGCCCAGCCCCCCTCCGACGCCCCGTCCCACCTGCGCGGCGCCGTCGACCTGTCCTCGCTCGGCACCCCGGCCCCGGCCGGGCGGACCGCGCCGGGGGCCGACGCCGGCGCCGGCGGCGGCTCGTGGGTGATCGCGGACGCCGACCAGGGTCTGCTGCAGCAGCTGGTCCAGCTCTCCGCCCAGGTGCCGGTGCTGCTGCACCTGCACGTGCCCGGGGACGCGGCGAGCGAGGCGCTCTACCGGCAGTTCGCGGACGCGGTCGACGCCCAGGCGGGACGGCTCGTGCTCGCGCGTCTGGACGTGGCGAAGGAGCCCGCCGTGCTGCAGGCGCTCGGCCTGGGGGCCGGCCCCGCGGTCATGGCCGTGGTGGCGGGGCAGCCGGTGCCGCTGGTCAATCAGGAGGTGCCGGAGGAGACGCTGCGCCAGCTCATGGGGGAGATCCTCGAGGTGGCCCGTCAGAACGGCGTCGCCGGCACCGTGCCCCCCGTCGCCCCGGCGCGCCAGGACGCCGACGCCGCGGCCGCGGAGGCTCCGCCCGTGCCGCCGCTGCACCGGGCCGCCCATGAGGCCCTCGCCGCCGACGACCTGCCCGGGGCCGTCTCGGCGTGGGAGGCGGCGCTGGCCGACAGCCCCGCGGACGCCGTGGCCCAGCAGGGCCTGTCCGCGGCCCGCCTCATGCTGCGCACCCGTGACGCCGACGCTGCGGCGGTGCGCGCGGCCGCCGCGGACGGCCCGGACGACGTCGCCGCCCAGCTCGCCGTCGCCGACCTGGACGTGCTCGGCGGCCACGTGGAGGACGCCTTCGCCCGGCTCGTGCGGTTCATCGCCCTCCACCCCGGCGACGACCGCGAGACGGCACGCGCCCACCTCGTGGACCTCTACACCGTGGTGGGCACGGACGATCCCCGTGTTCAGGCCTCGCGGCGTCGGCTGGCCGCAGCGCTGTTCTGAGGGACCCACGGTTCATCCCTGAGGAGGACGCCGTGTCCGCCTGACGGTGGGTAACGTCCCAGGCATGACTCCGCATGCGCCCGAGCCTGCCCCCGCCCACCTGGCGGCCGCCGCCCGTCGTCGCGCGGTGGACGCCCCCGATCCGGACCTCGCCCTCGTCACGCGCGGGCTGACCCAGCGGTTCGGGGACAAGCTGGCGCTCGACGCGCTGGACCTGGACGTCCCGGCCGGATCGTTCTTCGGGGTGGTCGGGCCCAACGGGGCGGGCAAGACCACCGCCCTGTCCATGGCCACCGGGCTGCTGCGCCCGGACCACGGCCGCGCCTGGATCCACGGCGTCGACGTGTGGGAGCAGCCCCTCGAGGCCAAGCGACGGGTCGGCGTGCTCGCCGACGGCGTGCGCACCTTCGACCGCCTCACGGGCGCGCAGCTCGTGACCTACGCCGGGCTGCTGCACGGGCTCGACGCGGACACCGTGGCCGAGCGGACCACGGACCTGCTGCGGGTGATGGACCTGGAGGACGCCGGCCACAAGCTCGTCGCCGACTACTCCGCCGGCATGACCAAGAAGGTGTCCCTGGCGGCCGCCATGGTCCACGCCCCGGACCTGCTCGTCCTGGACGAGCCGTTCGAGGCCGTGGACCCGGTCTCCGCCGCGAACATCCGGGACATCCTGCACTCGTACGTGGAGCGGGGCGGCACCGTGATCGTCTCGAGCCACGTGATGGACCTCGTCCAGCGCATGTGCACCCACGTCGCCGTGATCGCGGCCGGGACGCTGCGGGCCGCCGGCACGCTCGAGGAGGTCCGGGACGGGCGCGACCTCGAGGACCGCTTCGTGGACCTCGTCGGCGGCCGCCACGGCTCGGCGGGGCTGACATGGCTCTGACGCTCGTCCGACTGCGCTGGACGCTGACCCTGAACCAGTGGCGGCGGTCCCCGTTCACCCTGGTGATGAGCGTGCTCGGCGCGCTGTACGTGCTCGGCATGGCCGCCGTGGCGGTGACGCTGCTCGTCACGGGCCTGCCCGCCCTGCCGGACGAGGCCCGCGGCGCCACGACCGTGCTGGCCGCCGCCGTCGTGGTGCTCGCCTGGCTCGTCATCCCGCCGTTCGTCACGGGCGTGGACGCCACCCTCGACCCGCACAGCTTCGTGCTCTTCCCCGTCCCGGCCCGCACCCTCATCGCCGGTCTGGTCCTGAGCGCCTTCACGACGCCGGTCGGGCTCGCCACGCTGGCCGTGCTGGTGGGCCTGGGGGCCAGCTGGTGGGACCGGCCGGCCGCGCTGGCAGCGGGCCTGGCCGGGGGCGCGATCACCGCGGTGACCGCCGTGGCGATCGGCTCCGGCCTCGCCGGCCTCCTGGCCGCCTACGCGAGCCGGCGTCGGGTGCGGGACGTCGTCTCCGTCCTGCTGTTCATCCCGCTCATGCTCGGCGGCCTCGCCCTCTCGCGGGCCGTCGCGTCGTTCGAGGACTTCCTGGCGATCGCGCCCCAGATCGCCCGCGGCGCGGCGTGGACCCCGTTCGGGGCGGGCCCCGCCGCGGCGTGGGCGGCCGCCGAGGGCCGCGGCGCCGCCGTCGCGCTCCACCTCGCGGTGGCGGCCGCCTGGTGCCTGGCCGCCCTGGCCCTGTGGCACCTGGCCGTGCGCCGCACCGTGGAGCCGGTGGCCGTGGGCGGCGGTCGGTCCCGCCGCGTCGCCGCGGGAGCGGACCCGACGCCGCTGCGCTGGCTGGGCCGACCGGCCACGGGCCCGCGCACCGCGATCGCGGCCCGCGCCCAGCGCTACTGGCTGGCCGACCCGCGGTACGCGGCCGGGCTCATCATCATCCCGCTCATGGCCGTCCTGCTGTGGTTCACCGGGGGCATGGCCGGGGAGGGGGGCCCCGGACTGGGCCTGCTGCTGGTCCTCGGGCCGATCACCGCCTGGTCCCTGGCCTACTCGATCTCCGCGGACATCGCCTACGACCACACGGCGTTCCACCTGCACGTCGTCTCGGGCGTGCGGGGCGTGGACGACCGCTGGGGCCGGGTCCTGGGCCTGGCGGGCTGGGGCGTGCCGATGATCCTGCTCGTGACGACGGCGACGGTGGCGGCGGCGGCGGGTGACTGGTCCCTGCTGGCGCCGATGCTGGGCCTGGCCCTCGGCCTGTTCGGGACGACCGCCGGGCTGTCCGCGTTCGTCTCCGCCCGCTTCGTCTACCCGGTCCCGAAGCCGGGGGACAGCCCGTTCGCGACGCCGCAGGGCGCGGCCATGCGCACGATGCTCGTCCAGGGCGCCGCGATGCTGGTCAGCCTGGCGCTCGCGGTGCCGTTCCTGGTGCCCTTCGTGGTCCGGCTCATCACCGGGGCCGCCGTGTGGGGGTGGGTGACGGTGGCGCTCGGGCTCGCGTGGGGCGCTGTCGCGCTGTGGCTGGGCGTGCGCCTGGGGGCGCGCTGGTACGACCGCGCGCAGGCCGAGACCTACCAGGCCGTGGCCGCCTTCTGAGGGGCGCGGCTAGACTGGCCCGCATGAGTGTGACCGGCGAACCCGACCTGAACGACCCCTTCGCGCCCGCCGGCGGCGGCACGTCCGTCCTCGAGCGTGAGGAGCTGCGCCAGGAGATCGAGCCGGGCGACCACGAGCGCTTCGCCCACTACGTCCGCAAGGAGAAGATCACGGAGTCCGCCGTCACCGGTGCCCCCGTGATCGCCCTGTGCGGCAAGGTGTGGGTGCCGGGCCGGGACCCGAACAAGTTCCCCGTGTGCCCCACGTGCAAGGAGATCTACGAGGGCCTGCGCGAGCCGCAGGACGGCGGCGACGGCGACGGCGGCGGCAAGCGCGGTGGCTGGTTCGGAGGCCGCGGCCGTGGCTGACGGCCGCTCCCTGACGAGCGGCACCCCGGACGGCAGCGTCCAGCACGACCTGTTCCACATCGGCGAGGACCTTCCCCCCGCCATGCCCGAGCGCGCGGCGTGGGGGACGGCCCCCAAGCTGCGCCAGTGGCAGCAGGAGGCGCTGGAGCGCTATCTCGAGAGCGCGCCGCAGGACTTCCTGACGGTCGCGACCCCCGGCGCGGGCAAGACCACGTTCGCGTTGCGCGTGGCCAAGATCCTCCTGGACTCCGGCGTCGTGCAGCGGCTGACCGTCGTCGCGCCCACGGACCACCTCAAGCGCCAGTGGGCGGACAACGCCGCGCGCGTGGGCATCGCCATCGACCCGAACTTCAAGAACGCCGACGGGCGGCACGGCGCCGAGTACCGCGGGGTGGCGCTGACGTACGCCCAGGTGGCGAACAAGCCCGTCCTGCACCGCAACCGCACCGAGGCCGCCAAGACGCTGGTGATCCTGGACGAGATCCACCACGGAGGCGACGCCCTGAGCTGGGGCGAGGGCATCCGTGAGGCGTTCGAGCCGGCCACGCGGCGTCTGTCCCTGACCGGCACCCCGTTCCGCTCGGACACCGCCTCCATCCCCTTCGTCCGCTACGAACTCGGTGCGGACGGCATCGAGCGGTCGAAGGCGGACTACACGTACGGCTACGGCCCGGCGCTGCGGGACCACGTGGTGCGCCCGGTGATCTTCATGGCCTACTCCGGGCAGATGCGCTGGAAGACCTCCACCGGCGAGGTCATGGAGGCTCAGCTCGGCGAGGCCGCCACGAAGGACATCACCGCCTCCGCCTGGCGCACCGCGCTGGACCCGGCGGGCGAGTGGATCCCGTCCGTGCTGCGCGCGGCCGACCGGCGGCTCAGCGAGGTGCGCCGCAACGTGCCCGACGCCGGCGGCCTCGTGATCGCGACGGACCACCAGGACGCGCGCGCGTACGCCGCGCAGCTCGAGGCGCTGACCGGCCAGCGGCCGGCCGTGATCCTCTCGGACGACAAGGGCGCCTCGGATCGCATCGAGGAGTTCGCCGCGTCGGACGAGCGGTGGATGGTGGCGGTGCGCATGGTGTCCGAGGGCGTGGACGTGCCCCGCCTGTGCGTGGGCGTGTACGCCACGTCCACATCCACGCCCCTGTTCTTCGCCCAGGCCGTGGGCCGCTTCGTGCGCTCCCGCCGGCGTGGGGAGACCGCCTCGGTGTTCCTGCCGTCCGTGCCCGCGCTCATGCTGCTGGCCAACGAGATGGAGCTCGAGCGGGACCACGCGCTGGACCGCAAGGAGGGCGCCGTCGAGGTCGAGGACCTCGAGGACGCCCCCGAGGAGGACCTCATCGCGGAGGCCAACCGGGCCGAGAGCGGCTCGGACGCGCTGACGCGGGAGAAGTTCGAGGCCCTCGAGTCCCGGGCGAGCTTCGACAAGGTGCTCTTCGACGGCGGCGAGTTCGGCCTCGGCGGCGCCGTCGGCTCGGAGGAGGAGCAGGACTTCCTCGGCATCCCGGGCCTGCTGGACGCCGAGCAGGTCTCCGCCCTGCTGCGGCAGCGGCAGGCCGAGCAGATCCAGCGCCGGCCGCGTGCGCAGGCGGCCGAGCCCGCCGACGTCGTGGACCACCGGCGGATGAAGGAGCTGCGCTCCGAGCTGTCCAAGACGGTGTCCGCCTGGGCGGCCCGTTCCGGCCAGCCGCACGGGGTGATCCACAACCGCCTGCGGGAGATCTCCGGCGGCCCCGCCGTGGCCCAGGCCTCCCGCGAGCAGCTGGAGAAGCGGCTGAGCACCCTGCGCGGGTGGTTCGTCGGCCGGACCTGAGGTCCGTCGGGAGCGCGGCGGGCGCTCGCGGGCTGAGGTTCGCCTCCCCTGGCTGGCACCCGGCACGGGGACGGGCTGGAATGGGGGCACGATGTCAGGAGTCGCCATGCCCGTGTCCGCCCCGTCCCCGTCGTCGTCGCGCCCCGCCGTCCTCGGGTTCGCCGCGCGGTACCCGTGGGTGCTCGCGACACTGGTCGTCGTCGCCCTCACCCTCGGCCTGCACCTGGCGGGGGCGGAGGATCCCGCGCGCTGGATCGCCTCGGCGTACGCCCTGGTGGTGGCCGCGTGGACCTCGGTCGGCATGGTCAGGGACCTCATGCGCGGGCACTGGGGTGTGGACGTCCTCGCCGTCACCGCGATCGTCGCCACCGTGCTCGTGGGGGAGCACCTCGCCGCCGTGCTCGTCTGCCTGATGCTCACCGGCGGGGAGGCCCTCGAGGACTACGCGGCCGGCCGCGCCCGGCGGGATCTGTCCGCCCTGCTGGACCGCGCCCCGCAGCGCGCGCACCGACTGCGCCCGGACGGCTCCGTGGAGGACGTGCCGGTGGAGGAGGTGCGTCCCGGTGACCGGCTCCTGGTGCGTCCCGCCGAGGTGCTTCCCGTGGACGGCACCGTGGCCTCCGCCGAGGACGGCGGGGAGGTCGCCGTGGACCTGGACGAGTCCTCCCTGACCGGCGAGTCCCTGCCCGTCACGCACCGCACCGGCTCGGCCGTGATGTCCGGCGCGCTCAACGGCACCCGCGCCTTCGTGCTCGAGGCGACCGCCTCCGCGGCCGACTCGCAGTACGCGGCCATCGTCTCCCTCGTGCAGCAGGCGGCCGAGTCCCGCGCCCCCATGGTGCGCCTGGCCGACCGCTACGCCGTGCCGTTCACCGCCGTCGCCTACCTGATCGCCGGCCTGGCCTGGTGGCTGTCCCAGGACCCGGTCCGCTTCGCCGAGGTGCTCGTGGTGGCCACGCCATGCCCGCTGCTCATCGCCGCTCCGGTGGCCTTCCTCGGCGGCATGTCCCGCGCCGCCACGTCCGGGGTGATCGTGAAGTCCGGCGGGACCATCGAGGCCCTCGGCTCCGTGCAGACCGTGGGCTTCGACAAGACCGGCACCCTCACCGCCGGCCGCCCCGAGCTGGTCGGCGTGCGCCCGGCCGCCGGCTTCGCCCAGGACGAGCTGCTGCGCCTGGCCGCCTCCGCCGAGCAGTACTCCGTGCACGTGCTCGCCGACGCCATCCGCGCGGCGGCCGAGGAGCGCGGGCTGTCCCTGGCGACCGCGCAGGATGCCACGGAGGAGGCCACCCACGGCGTCGTCGCGGTGCTGGAGGGGCGCCGCGTCGTCGTCGGCAAGCGCGCCTACGTCACGCAGGCCGCCCCGGACACCGTCACCGCCGACCTCGCCCCCGGTCAGTCGGCCGTCTACGTGGCCGTGGACGGCGCCTTCGCCGGCGTCCTGCTGCTGGCCGACCGCATCCGCCCCGAGTCCGCCGCCACCGTGCAGGCGCTCCACCGCCTCGGCGCACGCCGGGTCCTCATGCTCACCGGCGACGCCGAGGCCACCGGACGGCACATCGCCGGTGAGGCGGGCATCGACGAGGTCCACGCGGACCTGCTGCCCGCGGACAAGGTCCGCCTGCTCTCCGAGCGCCCTGAGCGCCCGGTGATGATGGTCGGCGACGGCGTCAACGACGTCCCCGTGCTCGCCGCCGCGGACGTGGGCGTGGCCATGGGCGCCCGCGGCTCGACCGCCGCCTCCGAGTCCGCCGACGTGGTGGTGCTCGCCGACGACGTCTCCAAGGTCGCCGTCGCCGTGGCCGCCGGCCAGCGCACCCTGCAGGTGGCCACGCAGTCGATCTGGGTCGGCATCGCGCTCTCCCTGGTCCTGATGGTCATCGCCGCCACGGGCGCCATCCCGGCTCTGGTCGGCGCGCTGTTCCAGGAGCTCGTGGACGTCGTGGCCATCGTCAACGCGCTGCGCGCCATGAAGCCCGGCCCGCACGAGGCCGAGCGGCTCGGCGATCTCACCGCCGCCCCCGCCCGGGGGGAGCGGCAGGCCGTGTCGGCCTGAGCGCCGGGCTCAGCCGTCCCGGGACTGGAAGCGCACGAAGGCGCGCAGCTCGTCGCCCTCCACGTCATGGGACTCGCGGAATCCATGGGCCTCGTAGAAGGCGCGCTGACGCTCCTCGGTGTCCGTGAGCAGCACGTGCTGACGCACCTGGCCGAACCGCGCGAAGACGCGGCGCAGCAGCTCGGAGGCGATGCCGCGGCGCTGGTGCCCCGGATCCACGAGGATGTCCTGCAGGTAGGCGATGGTGTGTCCGTCGGAGACCACGCGGGCCAGACCGACCAGTCGGCCGCCGTCGAAGGCGGTCACCACGGTGGCCGAGCCCTGCAGCCCGCCCATGAGCGTGTCCATGTCCCCCGTGGAGGCGGACCAGCCCACGGCGTCGTAGAGGGCGCGGACATCGTCGGCGGCCGGGATCGCCCCGGAGAGGTAGCGGATGCCGTCCCGGTCTGCGGCGATGGGGGAGTCGGTCATGGCTGCTCTCCTCGTCGACGTCGGGGACCGGCTCCGGCACGCCCGCCGGGGCCGCACCCGCTCACGAGGTCGCCAGGATGGCCCCGGCGGCCTCCATCTCGTGGAGCGCGGCCTGGGCGGCCGCCTCGTCGACGCCGGCCACCAGGTCGGTCAGCACGGTGACCTCGTAGCCGGCGTCGAGGGCGTCGAGCACGGTGGCGCGCACGCAGTGGTCCGTGGCGATGCCCACCACGGTGATCGCGTCCACGCCCTGCTCACGGAGCCACTCGTCGAGGCCGGGGGCGCCGGACTCGACGGCGGCCGCGGCCACGGCGGTGGCCCCGTACGGGCCGACGGTCCCGGAGGGGCGCTCGCCCGCGGCCCCGGTCGGGACGGCGTCGGGCTCGCCGAGGGCGCCGTCGAAGCCGGAGTAGGCGTCCGTGTGCAGGCCCTTGAGGAACTCGGCGTCGAGGTGCTCGGCGTCCAGGTCGGGATGCAGCTCGGCGCCGGCGGTGCCGGCCACACAGTGCACCGGCCAGGTGGTGCGGAAATCCGGCTCGGCGCCGGTGGCCGCGGCGAAGTGCGTGCCCGGGTCGACGTGCCAGTCGCGCGTGGCGGCCACGGCCGCGTAGGCGTCCGCGTGCTCGGCCAGGTGCTCGCTGACCCCGGCCGCGACGGCGGCGCCGCCGGCCACGCCGAGGGCGCCGCCCTCGCAGAAGTCGTTCTGCACGTCCACGATCACCAGGGCGCGGTTCAGGTTCTCCATGGGTCAGTCCTCCAGGAAGATGGTCGGGATGGCGGGGTCGCCCGGCTGCAGGCGGCCCACCGAGGCGGGCAGCTCGCGCAGGGAGGCGGCGTGCCGCTCGGCGGCGCGGGTGACGGCCTCGGGGCCGGTCCAGCCCTCGGCCAGCTCGCCGGCGTGCACGAAACGGTGCAGCAGGGGACGGTCGTCGGCGTCGGGCGCGGCGCTGCGGTTGACGCCGATCACCTCGGCGGTGGCCCGGCCCCGCGGGTCGCGGCGGCGCGCGGCCTCCTTGCGGCCGCCCCGGCTGGCCTTGCCGGAACTGGCCTTGGCCACGTCCACCCACGTGCCGTCGTCGTCCTGGCGGGCCACGAGCTTGTAGACCATGGAGGCGGTGGGCGCGCCGGACCCGGTGACCAGGCGCGTGCCCACGCCGTACGAGCTGACGGGGGCGGAGCGCAGGGCGGCGATCGCGTACTCGTCCAGGTCCGAGGTGACCATGATCCCGGTCTCGGTGTTGCCCAGCTCGTCGAGCAGCTCGCGCACGCGGTGGGCCTGGATCACGAGGTCGCCGGAGTCGACCCGGACGTTCCGCAGGGCCGGGCCGGCCACCTCGACCGCGGTGCGCACGCCCTGCTCCACGTCATACGTGTCCACGAGGAGGGTGGTGTCCGCTCCGAGCGCGGCGACCTGGGCCTCGAAGGCGGCGCGCTCCGAGTCGTGCAGCAGGGTGAAGGAGTGGGCGGCGGTGCCGACGGTCGGGATGCCGTACCGGCGGCCCGCCTCGAGGTTCGAGGTGGCGGTGAAGCCCGCGATGGCCGCGGCGCGGGCGGCGGCCACGGCGGACTCCTCGTGCGTGCGGCGCGAGCCCATCTCGGCGCACGGGCGGCCGTCCGCGACGGCCGTCATGCGGGAGGCGGCGGAGGCCACGGCGGAGTCGTAGTTGTAGATGGAGAGCAGGTAGGTCTCCAGGATGCACGCCTCGGCGAACGTCGACTCCACCTGCAGGAGGGGGGAATGCGGGAAGTAGGCCTCGCCCTCGGCGTAGCCCACGATGTCGCCCGTGAACTCGTAGTCGGCGAGCCAGGCCAGCGTGGCGTCGTCGAGGGCGGTGGTGTCCGCGAGGAAGTCGAGCTCGGGCGTGTCGAACCGGAAGCGGGACAGGCCCTCCAGCGCGCGGCCCACGCCGGCCACCACGCCGTAGCGGCGGCCGCTGGGCAGGCGTCGGGTGAACAGCTCGAAGCGGGAGCGGCGGTGCGCGGTGCCGGCCTTCAGCGCGGCCTGGAGCATGGTCAGCTCGTAGTGGTCGGTCATCAGCGCCGTGGGGATCTGCCAGTCGTCGGCGGTCCGCGGGGCGCTGGGCACGGGGTTCTGGCTCACGCGCCCACCCTAGTGGACCGTGGCGGGGCCGGTCCTGGCCCGCCCGCCTCGTACACTGGGGCGCATGTCCGTGCTGACCCGCCACGATCCGTCCGCGCCGCGCGCCGTGCGTCCGGCGCCGGGTGAGTCCGTCCCCGCCGGCGCCACCGACACCGCCCTGCTGGAGCGGCCTCACGAGGACACAGCCCGGGACCGGCCGTGGAACGTCGTGGTGTGGAACGACCCGGTGAACCTGATGAGCTACGTCGCCTACGTGTTCCGCACCCACTTCGGCTACTCCGCCGCCAAGGCGCAGCGGCTCATGCTCGAGGTCCACGAGCGGGGCCGGTCCGTGGTGGCGACGGGCACCAAGGAGAAGGCCGAGCTGCACGTGGGCGCGATGCACGGCTACGGTCTGTGGGCCACGCTGGAGCAGGCGGAGGACTGAGGAGGGGCATGGCAGAACGGTTCCGCTGGACGCGGCGGGGGTACACGGCGCAGCTGGAGCTGCCGGAGGTGCGCCTGCTGCGCGGGCTGGTCAGGGACGTCGTCGCCCTGCTCGAGGGCCGACGCGCGGACGTGCGCCCCGCCGAGGCGGACCCCGCCGAGGCCCCGGCCGCCGAGGACGGCGTCGACACGCCCGAAGATCCCCCGGCGGCGCCGCCGTCCGTGTCCGCCGCGCAGGACGCGGGCCCCGTGGCCGGGCTGGACGCGTCCGACGCCGCGTTCTGGGGGCTGGTCTCCGGCCTGCACCTGAGCCAGGACCCGGAGCCGCAGCGCTCGGCCCCCACCGACCCGGCCGTCGCACGCCTCCTGCCGGATGCGATGCCCCAGGCCGGCGCCGCCGAACAGGGCGCCCACCGGGCCCTGACCGAGGACGCCCTGTCGGAGGGGAAGCTCGCGGACGCGCGCCTGGCCCTCGAGCTGCTGCGCTCGACGCGCGTGGAGGTGCCGCACGACCAGGCGCCGGCCTTCGGCCGCGCGCTCAACGACGTGCGCCTCGTCCTGGCCGCCCGCCTGGGCGTCGAGACCGAGGAGGACGCCGCCCGCGTGCACGCCGTGGACGACTGGCGCAGCGCGGAGGACGTCGAGTCCACCATGGCCCTGCTCTACAACTTCACCTCGTGGCTGCTGGAGACGCTCATGACGGAGATGCTCAGCGAGCTGCCCGAGGGCGCGGACGAGTCCGCGCCGGGCGCCGGGGACGCGGAGGACGAGCAGTGAGCGGCCAGCGCGCCGCCGTGGACGCCGCCGCGCCGATCGGCGTGTTCGACTCGGGCGTGGGCGGGCTGACCGTGGCCCGGGCGATCATGGACCAGCTGCCCCACGAGTCCATCCTCTACGTGGGCGACACGGAGCACTCGCCGTACGGCCCGCGGCCCATCGCCGAGGTACGGGCCCTCGCCCTGGCGATCATGGACGAGCTCGTCGCGCGCGGCGTCAAGGCGCTCGTGATCGCGTGCAACTCCGCGTCGGCCGCCGTGCTGCGCGACGCCCGCGAGCGCTACACGGGAGGCCACGGCATCCCCGTGATCGAGGTGATCCAGCCCGCCGTGCGCCGCGCCGTGGCCGCCACCCGCACGGGCCGGATCGGCGTGATCGGCACCGAGGCGACCGTCGGGTCCCGCGCCTACGAGGACTCGTTCTCGGCCGCCCCGCACCTCGAGATCACCTCGGTCGCGTGCCCGCGGTTCGTGGAGTTCGTGGAGGCCGGCATCACCACCGGCCCCGAACTGCTGGAGACCGCCCGGGAGTACACGGCCCCGCTGCGCGCGGCGGGCGTGGACACCCTCGTGCTGGGATGCACCCACTACCCGCTGCTGACCGGCGCCCTCTCGCTCGTGATGGGGGAGGACGTCACGCTCGTCTCCTCCGCGGAGGAGACCGCCAAGGACCTCTACCGGGAACTGGTCCGCCTCGGCCTCGAGCACCCCCACTCGGCCGCGGGCTCCGGCCAGGCCACCCGCCACCGCTTCGCCGCCACCGGCGACCCCGACCACTTCCAGGCCCTCGCGCGCCGCTTCCTCGGACCCGAGGTCGAGTCCGTGCGCCGCCTGGAGACGATCGGCGCGCCCCGCCCCGCGGCCGCGCCGGTCCCGACGCGCTCGACGGCCTTCGTGCGGCTGGGCGCCGAGCAGGAGGGTGTGACGTGAAGCTGACCATCATCGGGGCCTCCGGGTCCTTCCCCGGCCCGGGCTCACCCGCCTCGTGCTACCTCCTCACCGCCGAGGGCGTGGCCGAGGACGGCGTCACCCCGCGCACATGGCGGATCCTGCTGGACCTCGGCAACGGCGCCCTCGGCGTGCTGCAGCGCTACGTCGAGCTCGAGGACCTGGACGGCATCCTGCTCTCTCACCTGCACCCGGACCACTTCATGGACCTGTGCGGGATGCACGTGGCCATCCGCTGGAACCCGGCCGGCTGGGACCGCGGCCGGCTGCCCGTCTACGGACCCGCCGGCACCGCCGACCGCATCGCCGAGGCGTACGGGATGGACCCCGAGCCGGGGATGCACCAGGACTTCGAGTTCCGGTGCTGGGCCGCCGGCCGCACCGAGCGGCTCGGTCCGTTCCGGTTCACCCCGGTCCCCGTGCGCCATCCCATCGACGAGGCCTACGCGATCCGGGTCGAGGTGGACCGCGTCGACGACGACGGCGACGTCACCACCCGCGTGCTCACCTACTCCGGGGACACCGACGCGTGTGAGGGGCTCGTCGAGGCCGCGCGGGACGCGGACGTGTTCCTGTGCGAGGCCGCCTTCCACGAGGGCCGGGACGACGGCATCGACGGCGTCCACCTGACCGGCCGACGGGCCGGCGAGACGGCGGCGCAGGCCGGGGCCCGGAAGCTGCTGCTCACACACCTGCCGGTGTGGAACGATCCGCAGCGCGCCGTCCAGGAGGCCCGCGCGGTGTACGACGGCCCGCTGGCCGTCGCCGTCTCGGGGCTGAGCTACGGCGTCTGAGGGCGTGCCTAGACTGGAGGCCATGAGCTCTCCCGCCCCCACCGCCCCCCGCCCGGACGGCCGCGCCGTCGACGAGCTGCGCCCCATCACCATCACCCGGGGCTGGTCCCGGCAGGCGGAGGGCTCGGCCCTGATCGAGTTCGGGAACACCCGCGTGCTGTGCACCGCCTCCTTCACCGAGGGCGTGCCGCGCTGGCTCAAGGGCGAGGGGACCGGCTGGGTCACCGCCGAGTACGCGATGCTCCCGCGGGCCACCAACGAGCGCAGCCAGCGCGAGTCCGTCAAGGGCCGGATCGGCGGGCGCACCCACGAGATCTCCCGCCTGATCGGCCGGTCCCTGCGCGCCGTCATCGACCTGTCCGCCCTGGGGGAGAACACCATCGTCCTGGACTGCGACGTCCTCGACGCCGACGGCGGCACCCGCACCGCCGCCATCACGGGCGCCTACGTCGCCCTCGCCGAGGCGGTGGCCTGGGCGCGGCGCGAGGGGATCCTCGCCAAGGGCGCCGCCGTCCTCAAGGACTCCGTCGCCGCGGTGTCCGTGGGCATCGTGGACGGGGTGCCCGTCCTCGACCTGCCGTACGTGGAGGACGTGAAGGCGGAGACGGACATGAACGTGGTCGTCACCGGGGCCGGGGAGTTCGTGGAGGTGCAGGGCACCGCCGAGGGCGCGCCGTTCACCCGCGCCGAGCTGGACACCCTGCTGGACCTGGCCCTGATCGGCACGGGTGAGCTGGCCCGCATCCAGGCCGAGACCCTGGCCGCCGCCACGGAGGACCGGGCGTGAGCGCGCCCGCCTCCTCGTCGGCGGGCCTGCCGGAGGGCGCCCGCATCGTGCTCGCCACGCACAACGCGGGCAAGGTGCGCGAGCTGCGGCAGCTGCTCGCCGGCGCCGTGCCCGGCCTCGACGTGGAGGCCGCGGTGGTGGACGCGGGCGCCGTGGGCGCCCCGGACGTCGTCGAGGACGGCGTCACGTTCGCCCAGAACGCGCTGAAGAAGGCCCGCGCCGTGGCCGCGCACACCGGGCTGATCGCCGTCGCGGACGACTCCGGTCTGGCCGTGGACGTGCTGCACGGCGCCCCCGGGATCTTCTCGGCCCGCTGGGCCGGGCGCCACGGGGACGACCGTGCCAACCTCGAGCTGCTGCTGGCCCAGCTGGCCGACGTGCCGGACGAGCATCGGGGTGCCCAGTTCGTGTGCGCCGCCGCGCTCGCGGTCCCCAGCGGCCCGGACGCCGCGGGCGCCCGGGCCATCCACGTCGAGCACGTCGAGCACGGCCGCCTGCCCGGCACGCTGCTGCGCGAGCCCGTGGGGGACGGCGGCTTCGGCTACGACCCGATCCTGCGGCCCGAGGGCCGGGACGTGTCCACCGCGCAGCTGAGCCCCGAGGACAAGAACGCGATCAGCCACCGGGGGCACGCCTTCCGCGCCCTGCTGCCCTACCTGGTGGACGCGCTCGACGCGCGCCCGTGAGCGGCGGGCGCGTCCCCGTGCCGGGGCTGGACTTCACCGCGATCGACTTCGAGACCGCCAACGGCTTCCGCGGCTCCCCGTGCGCCGTGGGCGCCGTCCGGGTGCGGGACGGGGTCATGGTGGACCGTGCCGAGTGGCTGATCCGTCCGCCCGTCGGCTTCGACCGGTTCGATCCCCGCAACGTGCGCATCCACGGCATCACCGAGGACCGCGTCCTGGACGCCCCCCGGTTCGCGCAGGTGTACGACGAGCTCGCGGACTTCGTGGGGACGGACGTGCTCGCGGCGCACAACGCGGGCTTCGACGTCGGCGTCATCGAGTCCGGCCTCGAGGTCTCCGGCCGGGACGTGCCGGGCCTGGAGTTCGTGTGCACCCTGGTGCTGGCGCGCCGCGTCTACGACCTGCCCTCGTACGCCCTGCCCTCCGCGGCGCGCGAGGCCGGGTTCACCCCGGGGCGCCACCACGACGCACTGGCCGACGCCGAGGCCTGCGCGGCCATCCTCGTGGACATCGGCCGGCGCGTGCTGGGGGCGCCGCCGGCCGACGCGGAGATTCTGCCCGGGCTGACCGACGCGCCGGCCGGCCGCGGCGTCGACCGCCTGATGCGGGCCCAGGGGCTGAGCGTCAGCGTCCTCGCCCCCCGGGCGGCGGGATCGGGCGCCGAGTCGAAGGCCACCCGCCAGGCCCGGCGTACCGAGGGCGTCTTCGACGCGCGGGTCCCGCTGCGGGACGAACGCGCCATGCCCGACTTCATGCGCTGGCCGGACGAGGGCGTCAATCCGCTCCCGAACCCGGCCGCCGACCCGGGCCACCCCCTGTTCGGCCAGACCGTGGTGTTCACGGGCGGCATCGGCATGTCGCGTCAGAGTGCCAAGACGCGCGCGGCCGCGCACGGCGCGCAGACCGCGAACCGGGTGGGCGCGGCCACCACGATGCTCGTCGTGGGGGACGGCTTCGAGGCCGCGGACCTGCACCGCCCGCGCGCCGAGGACGGGGCACCGCAGGCCGTGACCACGGCGCTGGCGCACCGCAAGACGCGGGACGCCCTGCGCCGGCGGGACCGTGGGCAGGCCATCGCCCTGGTCTCCGAGGGGGAGTTCCTGCAGATGCTCGACGGGAACTGGCCGGACGCCGCGCGCTGAACCACTCAGGTGGTCGCGGCGCTCCAGCGCCGGGCGGCCTCCAGGACGACCTCGCGCTCGGCGACCCACCCCGGGACGGAGGCCTCGGCCGCGGCGCGGTCCGCGGGGTCGTGCGCGCCGAACACGGCGGTGCCGTGCGCCGCGCCGAGCACCTGCCCGGCCAGCGAGGCCGTGGAGTCGGAGTCGCCGTCGTGGTTCACGCCGATCCGCAGCGCCAGGGCGAGCGCCGCCGCCGGATCGGCCGGGTGTGCCGCCTGCGCGGTGAGCGCGGCATAGAGCGCGATGGCCAGGGCCTCCTCCGCGACCCAGCCCTCGCCGAGCGCGGTGGGGAGGGCGCCGGGGGCGCCGGGGTCGGCGTCGACGGTGCCGGCCAGGTCGACCGCCGCGGTGACGGCGGCGCGGGTCTCCTCGGCCTCCTCGCCCAGGGTGTCGAGCCACGCGCGGGCGTGCGCGACCGCGGCGGCCAGGTCCAGGCCGCGCAGCAGGGCCGCGATGACGAGGGCGTACGCGGCCGCCGCGACCCACGCGGTGGGGTGGCCGTGCGTGAGGACGGCCCCCTGGCGGGCAAGGGACACGACGTGCGGGTCCTCGAGCCCCGGCACCATCCCGTACGGGGCCGAGCGCATGACCGTCCCGCAGCCCTTCGAACCCGGGTTGTGCGGGTCGCCCGGCAGGCCCATCCCCGGTTCGGCGAGCCCGGTCAGGCACGCGGTGCCCGGCGCGCGGCGCACCTTCAGCTCCGCGTGCGCGTCGATCCAGCGGGACGGGGCCGGGGGAGCGCCCTCGGGCAGCGCGCCGTCCTGCGTGGCGAACCAGCGCAGGCACGCGAGCCACACGCACGCCGCGGGATCGGCCGGGACGCCGTCGTTCTGCCACTCGATCCACTCGAGCAGGCCGTCGAGCACGTACAGCGTCAGCTGCGTGTCGTCCGTGATCGGCAGGGCGTGGGCGCCCTCCTGGGCGAGCAGGTCCGCGGCGTCGGTGACGCCGGCGGGGCCGTGCACCGCCGCGATCCCCGACGCGGGGGTGAACTCGACGACGCCGCCCAGCGCGTCCCCGGCGGCACCGGCCGCGAGGAGGGCCAGGACCCGGTCGGCGTGCTCGGGGCCGGGCAGGGGCGTGGACGAGGAGGCGGTGGGCTCGGGCGCGGTGGCGGACATGCCGCCATCGTACGAGCTGCACCGCGTCGTGCTTATCCCGTCCACACCCTCCCTAGAGTGGGCCGCATGATCCTGCTGCACACCTCGGACTGGCATCTGGGCCGGTCGTTCCACGGCACCGGGCTGCTCGAGGCCCAGGAGGAGGTCCTGGACGCCCTCGTCGCGACCGTGACGGAGCGCGGCGTGGACGCCGTCCTGCTGGCCGGGGACGTGTACGACCGCGCGCTGCCGCCGGCGGACGCCGTCCGGCTGCTGGACCGGACGCTCACCCGGCTGCACGCGGCCGGCGCCCAGGTGGTGCTCACGAGCGGCAACCACGACTCGGCGGTGCGCCTCGGCTTCGGCGGCGGACTCCTGGCGGCCGCGGGCGTGCACGTGCGCGCGGACGCGGCGGAGCTGGACCGCCCCGTGCTGCTCACCGAGCCCGGAGTCGACGGCGGTGCGGGCCAGACCGTGGCCGTCTACGGCATCCCCTACCTCGAACCGCGCCACCAGGGACCGGCCTGGGGCGTGGAGGCCCACCACACGGCCGTGCTGACGGAGGCGGTCCGCCGCGTCCACGCCGATCTGGCCGCCCGCCGCGCCGAGACGCCGGAGCCGGTGGCCGCCGTCGTGCTGGCCCACCTGTTCGCGGCCGGGGGCCACGGCTCCGAGTCCGAACGGGACATCGGCGAGGGCGAGCACGTCGAGCCGGACGCCCCGCCCGAGATGCTGGTGGGCACGCTGGGGCAGGTGCCGGTCTCCGTGTTCGACGGGCTCGACTACGCGGCCCTGGGCCACCTGCACGGCCGCCAGCGGCTGGCAGAGCACGTGCGGTACTCCGGCTCACCGCTGCCGTACTCCTTCTCCGAGGCGGGCCACCGCAAGGGCGGCTGGCTCGTCCACGTCACGGGCGGGGCCGTCACCGACGTCGAGGCCGTGGACTGGGACGCCGGACGGCGCCTGGCGGTGCTGTCCGGGCCGATCGAGGACCTGCTGGAGTCCCCGGAGTTCGCGTGGGCGGAGCAGTGCTGGGTGCAGGTCACCGTCACCGACGACGAACGCCCCGAGCGGGCCCTGGAGCGCCTGAAGACCCGGTTCCCCTCCGTGCTCGTCTTCCGCCACGAACCGGCCGGCGGGAGGCGGGCCCGGGAGCGGACCTACGCCCAGGTCCTGCGGCAGGCACCCTCGGACCACGCGCTCGCGGTCGGTTTCGTGGACCACGTCCGGCAGCGGCCGGCCAGCGGGGCCGAGCAGGACCTGCTGCGGGACGCCCTCGAGGCCGCTCGCGCGGGGGAGGTGCGCGCATGAGGATCCATCGGATGCGCCTGGAGGGGCTCGGGCCCTACGCCCAGGCGCAGGACGTCGACTTCGACCGGCTCAACGCGGGCGGCCTGTTCCTGCTGGACGGGCCCACCGGCGCGGGCAAGTCCACGGTGCTGGCCGCGCTGTGCTTCGCCCTCTACGGGACCGTGCCGGGCGGACGGTCGGCCGAGTCGCTCGTGACCACGCTGCGCGAGCCCGGCGCGGTGATCCCCGAGGTGCAGGTCGAGTTCACCGTGCAGGGCCGGCGCTTCGAGGTGGTCCGCTCGCCCAAGCACGAGCGGCCCCGCCGGAGACGCAGCGCGGCGGGCGGCGCCACCGTCACCACGCAGGCCACGGTCTCCCTGCGGGAACGCGTGGACGGGGAATGGACGGCGCCGCTCACCCGGGCGGACGAGGTCGGCCAGCAGATCGCGGCCGTCCTGCACCTGGACGCCGAGCAGTTCATGCAGGTGGTCCTGCTGCCTCAGGGACAGTTCGCCCAGTTCCTCACCGCGAAGTCGGATGAGCGCCGCGTCCTGCTGCGGCGGCTCTTCGGCACGCAGCGCTTCGACGGCGTCGAGGAGCACCTGCGCGTCGAGACGGCCCGGCTGGACACCGCGGTGGCCGTGGACGCGGACGTGGCCCGGACCGCGCGGGCACAGCTGGCCGAGGCGCTCCACGAGGCGCTCGGCCCGGACTGGCATGCGCCGGAGCCGTCACCGGACACGGACGACCGGCTGCTCGCCCTCGCCGCCGAGCGCGCAGGTCGCGCCCACGAGGACGCGCGGGCCGACCTCGCCACGGCCCGCGCCGCGGAGCAGCGGGCCCGGGTGACGGCGCGTGAGCTGGAGACCCGCGGGCGGGACCTGGCCGCGGCCGAGGCGTGGGCGAGCCGTCGACGCGACCACGACGCCGAGGCCGAGACCGCCGCGGCGCGGCGCCGCGCCGTCGACGCCCATGAGCGCGCCGGGCGGGTGCTCGCGGCCGCCCAGCGGGCCACCGCGGCGGCGGACGCCGCCGGCACCGCGTCGGAGACGGTGACGGAGGCCCTGGCGCACGTCGAGGACGAGCCGACCGCGGCGGCGTGGCTCGCCGCCGCCCGGGCGGACGGGGCCGCCGACGCGCCCGCCTCCCGCCAGGCGCTGGGGGAGGCCGAGCGCGCCGCGGAGGCGGTGGCACGCGCCGTCCAGGACCGTGCCCGGATGGGCGAGCTGGAGCAGGAGGCGGCCGCCGCGGCGGAGCGTCGGGCCGAGATCGGCCGCGACCGCGCCGCCCTGGTCGAGTCCCGCCCCGAGCGTGAGGCGGCCGTCGCGGCACACCGCGCGGCCGTCGAACGCGGCACCGAGCGTCTCGGCGCCCGGGAGGCCGTGGACCGCGCCGTGTCCGAGGCCGCCGCTCGCCGCACGGCCGCCGAGGCCGCGGCCGCCCGCGCCGTCGAGGCAGAGACCGCGGCCCGGGCCCACCGGGAGGCACAGGAGCGGCGACGCGAGGCCGCCGAACGGCACGTCGGTCTGCTGCGTGCCCGGTACGAGCAGGCCGCCTCCGAACTGGCGGAGCGGCTCGTGCCCGGCGAGCCGTGCGCCGTGTGCGGCTCGCCCGAGCACCCGGCCCCGGCCGCCACCGCGGACACCACGGTGACCGAGGCGGACGTGCGGGACGCCGAGCAGGCCCGGACCGCGGCCGACCGGGCCGCGACCGACGCCGAGACCGCCCTGCGCGCCGCCGAGCAGACCCTCCGCACGGCGCGCGAGGCCGCCGCCGGGCTCGCACCCGAGGCCGCGCGAGAGGCGCTCGAGCGCGCCGAGGCCGAACGGGCCGCGCTGGACCAGGCGGCGAAGGACCTCGCCGCGGACCGCCGGCGGCTGACCGCCGCCGAGAAGACGCTCGCCGGGGCCGACGAGACCGCCGCCGCGCTCGCGGCCGAGGACGGTCGGCTCGCCGAGGCCGCCGCCCACCGTGCCGCCCGGCTGACCGAGCTGCGGGACGCCGTCGAGGCCGCCCGCGGTGACGCCGAGACCCTCGACGCCCGCCGCGACCAGGTCACCGCCGCACGCCGGGTCCTGGCCGCCCTCGCTGCGGCGCAGGACGAGGACGCGCGCGCCCGGGCGGTCGCCGACGAGACCGACCAGGCGCTCACCGCCGCGCTGGCCGAACAGCGCTTCGACGACGTCGACGCGGCGCGCGCGGCCCGCCTCGAGGAGACGGAGGCCGCCGCGCGCACGGCCGCCGTGCAGGAGTGGCACGCCGAACGGGCCCGCCTCGCCGAGCTCGAGGCGAGCGAGCCCGTCCGCCGGGGCCGCGCCCTCGCCGAGGCGGGCGTCGAGCCGCCGACCGAGGAGCAGACCCGCGCCGCCGCCGAGGCGCTCGCCGCGGCCGAGGCCGCGAGCTCGTCCCGGGCGACGGCGGTCGGGCGACTCGATTCACTCGTCGCCACGGTGCGCCGCCAGTCAGCCGCCCTGACCGAGGTCCTGGAGCGGTCCGCCGGGCTCATCGCCGAGCACACGCGGGTGCGGGGGCTGCTCGACCTCGTCCGCGGCGGCGGGGAGAACCTGCTTAAGATGCCCCTGACGAGCTACGTCCTCGCCGGGCGGCTCGAGGAGGTCGCCGCCGCGGCCACCGAGCGTCTGCTCGCCATGACGGACCAGCGGTATTCGATCGAGTACTCCGACGCCGTGGGCGGGCGCGGGAACAAGGGCCTCGAACTCGTCATCCGGGACCACTACGTGGACGAGACGCGCCACCCGGCCACGCTCTCGGGCGGCGAGACCTTCATGGCCTCCCTCGCCCTCGCCCTGGGGCTCGCGGACACCGTGCAGGCCGAAGCCGGCGGCATCGAACTGGACACGCTCTTCGTGGACGAGGGCTTCGGCTCGCTCGACGCGGACACCCTCGACGACGTCCTGGACGTCGTGGACACCCTGCGGACCGGTGGCCGGACCGTGGGCCTCGTCTCCCACGTCGAACGGATGAGGCAGGAGATCGGCGTGCGCCTCGAGGTGCGCAAGGACCGGCGCGGCTCGAGCCTCGCGGTGCACGACGGCGCCTGAGCGACGGGGGTGCGCCCCGCCGCCCCGGCCCGCGCCACGCGTGAGGTCAGGCCCGGCGCCACCGCCGGCGGAGGCGCTGCCGGAGTCGGCCGAGGCGTCCGGCGTCGAGCTCGGACGGGGCCGCCCAACGCTCCTCAGCCCGGCGCGCCTGCTCGGCCGCGCGCTCGGCCGCGACGCGCTGCGCCTCCCGCTCGGCCGCGACACGGCGCTCCTCCTGCAGGCGGCGCTCCCCGCGGACCTCGGTGAGCCGGTACAGCACGGGCACGAGCACGAGCGTGAGCAGGGTGGAGGACACCAGGCCGCCCACCACGGCCACCGCGAGGGGCTGGGAGATGAACCCCGCGTGCCCCGTGATGCCCAGGGCCATCGGGGTCATGGCCAGGATGGTGGCCAGGGCCGTCATCACCACCGGGCGCACGCGGTTGAGCGCGCCCACCTCGATCGCCTCGTCCAGGGTCATGCCGCGGTCGCGGCGGTACTGGTTGATCAGGTCGATCAGCACGATCGCGTTCGTCACCACGATGCCCACCAGCATGAGCAGCCCGATCATCGTGGACAGTCCCAGCGGCGTGCCGGTGGCCAGCAGCGCCAGGAACACGCCCGTGGCGGCGAAGGGGATCGACACGAGCAGCACGAGCGGCTGGCGCAGCGAGTTGAACGTCGCCACCATCACGACGTACACGGTCGCCACGGCGGCCAGCAGCGCCAGTCCGAGGTCCCGGAACGTCTGCGCCTGCTGCTCCGCCGCGCCGCCCACGGCCGCGGTGACGCCCTCGGGCAGGTCCAGCTCCGCCACGGCCTGCGTGACCCGGCGCGAGACGGCCCCGAGGTCCTCGTCGTCCGGGGTCACCGTGACGACGGCGGTCCGCTCGCCGTTCGAGGACGTCACCCGGGCAGGTACGGACATCCGCGAGACCTCGGCGAGGTCCCCCAGCGGCACGGGTCCCTCGGCCGTCTCCACGGGCACCTGGCGCAGGGCGTCGAGGGACTCGACCGGCTCCGGGTCACCCAGCTGCACCGCGAAGCTCTCGAACCCGAAGCGGACGTCGCCCACGGGCGCGGCCTGCAGGGCGGCGGCGGCCTGGCCGGCCACCGCCTCCTCGGTCAGGCCGAGCCGGGCGGCGGCGACGGTGTCCACGTCCACCTGGAACGTCGGGCGCAGGTCCGAGGCCGGCGTCGTCACCTCGCGGGCGCCCTCGACGGGCCGCAGCGCCTCGGCGACCTGATCGGCGGCCGCGGTGAGGGCCTGCGGGTCGGGGGCGGAGACGGACACCTCGATGTCCTGGCCGCCGCTCGGCCCCTGCTGCGTGGAGACGGACACGTCGCCCACGCCGTCGAGACCGGTGAGCTCGGCGCGCACCCCGTCCTGAAGGGCCACCTGGTCCGCATCCGGGTCGGTCACCACCGTGAACCGGGCCCGGTCCGCCGAGGAGCCGCCGAAGGCCCCCATCGGGCCGGCGGCGGTGCCGGCCGTCCACTGGACGGTCTCGACGCCGTCGGTGTCCAGCAGCACGCGTTCGATGCGCTCGGCGGCGGCGGCCGTGGTCTCCAGAGACGCCCCCGGCTCCTGCTCCGCCGTGACGACGAACGAGTTCTGTCCCGAGTCGCCCAGGAGGTTCGTGGGGATCAGCGGGACCAGCGCGGCCGTGCCGGCCAGCAGCGCCAGGGCGGCGGCGAGGGTGACCACGGTGTGCCGCTGCGTCCAGCGCAGCACCGGGCGGTAGGCCCGCGTGAGCCATCCGCCGGCCGCCACGGGCCGGTCGCCGGGGACGGCGGGCGCGGCCGTGGTCTCGGCCCCGCGCCGCGGGGCGCGCAGGAACCACCAGCACAGCACCGGCACGATCGTCAGGGCGACGACGAGGGAGGCCAGCAGGGCGACCGTGGCGGTCACGGCGAAGGGCCGGAACAGCTCGCCGGCCAGGCCGCCCACGAAGGCGATGGGCAGGAACACCGCCACGGAGACCAGGGTGGAGGCGGTGATCGCGGTGGCGACCTCGCGCGTGCCGTCCAGGATCGCGGTGCGCCGGTCGGCGCCCAGGCCGAGGTGCCGGCGGATGTTCTCCACCACCACGATCGCGTCGTCCACGACCCGGCCGATCGAGATCGTCAGCGCCCCGAGCGTCAGCGTGTTGAGGGAGTAGCCGAAGGCCGCGACCCCGATGAGGGCGGCCAGCAGGGACAGCGGAATGGACATGGCGGTGACGAGGGTGGAGCGCACCGAGAGCAGGAACACGGCGATCACCAGCACGGCGAACGCCAGGCCCAGCAGGCCCTCCTGGAACAGCGTGTCGATGGACTGCTGGATGAACGGGGCCTGGTCGAACACCACGGTCAGGTCCGCGCCGCCGCCGACCAGGGACGCCAGCTCCGGCAGGGCGTCGCGCACGGCCTGAGAGACCGCCACGAGGTCGGCGTCCGGGGTCGCGGTCACGGAGACGGACAGCGTCGGCACCCCGTCGGTGCGGGTCAGCGAGGTGGGGGCCGCGGCCACGAGGGTGACGTCGGCGACCTCGTCCAGGGTGCGCGGTTCGCCGTCGCCGGAGGGAGCGACGACGATCCCGCGCAGGCCCTCGAGGTCCTCGACGGCGGCGCCCGCCTGGACGGGATAGGTGGTCGCGCCCTCGGTGACCTGGCCGACGGGGAAGAGGCCGGCGTTCTCCTCGAGCGCGTCGGTGATGTCGGAGGTGGTCAGCCCGGCGGCGGCGAGCGCGGCCGGGTCCGGGACCACGGAGACGTTCTCGTCCGTGCCGCCGAGGACGTCGGCGCCGCGGACGCCGTCGATCTTCTGCAGCCGCGGGGCCAGGACGTCCTCGGCGCGGCGGCGCAGGGTGTTGAGGTCCTCGTCCCCGGACAGGGCGAGGAAGACCACCGGGAAGTCGGAGACGGAGCCCGCGAAGGACGAGGTCTCCGCCTCCTCCGGCAGCTGCGGCCCCAGGTTGGCCACCACGCGGTCCACCTGGGACCGGGCCCGGTTCAGGTCTGTGCCGTAGGCGAACTCCAGCTGGACCGCGTTGAAGCCGGACTGCGACGTGGACCGCGAGGATTCGAGCCCCTCCACGGCCTGCAGGGCCGTCTCGAGGGGCTCGCCCACCTGAGCGTCCACGACCTCGGGGGACGCCCCCGGGTAGAGCGTCGAGACGGAGATGACGGGCAGCTCGAGCGGGGGGATCAGCTCCCGCTTGAGCTGCCCGGCGGAGAGGACGCCGAACACCGCGATGAACACGGTGACGAGCGCCACGAGCGCCCGCCGACCGAGTGAGAACCGTGCGAGCGCTCCCATCGGGGCGTCAGGCCAGCTTCAGTGCGGCGTCCGTGACGGTGCGGACCTCGTCCAGCAGCGCCGGGTCGTCGTTGAGCGTGTGGCCCAGGGACGGGATGAGCTCCTTGAGCGTGCCGTCCCAGCCGGCCATCTTCGCGGGGAAGCAGCGCTCGAGCAGCTTCACCATGATGGGGGCCGCGGTGGAGGCGCCCGGCGAGGCGCCGAGCAGGCCGCCGAGCGAGCCGTCCGCGTGCGTGACGACCTCGGTGCCGAACTGCAGGACGCCGCCGAAGCGGCCCTTGCGCTTCATCACCTGCACGCGCTGGCCCGCGGTGATCAGCTCCCACTCGCCGCCGTCGGCCTCCGGGTAGAACTCGTGCAGCGCGTCGATCTTCTTGTCCCGGGACTTCAGCACCTCGGTCACGAGGTACTTGGTCAGGTCCATGTTGTCCTTGGCCACGTCCAGCATCGTGCTGAGGTTGTGCGGGCGCACGGACAGCGGCAGGTCCAGGTAGGAGCCGGTCTTGAGGAAGTTCGTGGAGAACCCGGCGTAGGGGCCGAACAGCAGGGAGCGCTTGCCGTTGACGAAGCGGGTGTCCAGGTGGGGCACGGACATCGGCGGGGCGCCGACGGCGGCCTGGCCGTACACCTTGGCCATGTGCTGGTTGACCACGGACTCGTCCGTGCAGCGCAGGAACTGGCCGGAGACCGGGAAGCCGCCGAAGCCCTTGGCCTCGGGGATGCCGGACTTCTGCAGCAGGGGCAGGGCGCCGCCGCCGGCACCGACGAAGACGAAGCGGGCGCGGTCCACGAGCTCGGAGCCGGCGGCCTTGTTCTTGACCTTGACCTCCCAGCGGCCGTCCGTGCCGCGGGTGAGGCCGGTGACCTTGTGACCGAAGCGCACCTCGGCGCCGGCGCCGGCCATGGCCGTGATGAGCTGGCGGGTGAGGGAGCCGAAGTCGACGTCGGTGCCGCCGGTGTTGCGGGACGCCGCCAGGCGCTGGCCCGGCTCACGGCCCTCGATCAGCAGCGGGGCCCAGGCACGGATCTGCTCCGGGTCCTCGCTGTGCTCCATGCCGGCGAACAGCGGCTGGGCGGACATGGCCTCATAGCGGGTGCGGAGGTAGTCCGCGTGGTCGTCACCCCACACGAAGGACATGTGCGGCAGCGGGTTGATGAAGGACTTGGGGTCCTTGAGCGTGCCGTCCGCCACCAGGGAGGACCAGAACTGGCGGGTGGTCCAGAACTGCTCGTTGATGCCCAGCGCCTTGGTGACGTCCACCCGTCCGTTCTTGTCCATGGGCGAGTAGTTCAGCTCGCACAGGGCGGCGTGGCCGGTGCCCGCGTTGTTCCACGGGTCGGAGGACTCCAGGCCGGCCTGATCGAGGCTCTCGTACAGGGCGATGGACCAGGTGGGCTCGAGCTTCTGCAGCAGCACGCCCAGGGTGGCGCTCATGATGCCGCCGCCGATCAGGACGACGTCGTGGGTGGCGGTGGACGAGGTGGTGGGCACGGTCAACTCCTGAAGCAGAACGACGGCGGGTGGGCGCAGTGCGACCAGGCCGAGCAGTGGCGGTCGGGCCGGGCGCCGTGATCTCCCACTGTACTACCGGTGCGTTCAGCCTTCGGTCAGCCTGACGCGCGAGAAGGGCTCGTCCAGCTGCGGCGACGTCGGGTAGGAGGCCACGCGCGGGCCGGTGGCCAGGGCCGAGATCGGATAGACCAGCGGCAGCGCCGGCAGGTCGAGGGCCATGGCCCGGACGACGCGGCGGAACAGGGCGCGGCGCGCGTCGTCGTCGTTCTCGGCCGCCGCCGCGTCCACGTCCTCGACGACGCGCGGGTTGCGGTAGCCGGTCTCGGCGCGGCCCGAGCGCGCGAAGGGCTCGAGGAACGCGTGCGGGTCGCGATAGTCGCCGGTGCGGCCCATCAGGTGCAGGGCTCGGGTGGGCCGGGAGACGACGGCGTGCAGGTAGTCCTGGTCCTCCGGCACGGGCACGGGCACGATGTGCATCCCCACCGCGCCGAGGTCGCGGGCGACCATCGCGTAGACCCGCTCCGGCTCGGGCAGGGAGGGGCGGGCCGTGCCGGCCGGGTAGAGGAACTCCAACGGCTCCCCGTCGTATCCCGCCAGGTGGAGGAACTCGCGGGCCCGGCCCGGGTTGACGTCGTAGCGCCGCGCCTCCTCGTCGCCGACGCCGAGGGACGGGGGGACGAGGTCGTGGGCCAGGCGGGTGCCCTCGAGGAAGACGTCGCTGCCGGCGATGCGCGGGCGGTCCACCGCGTACGCGATCGCCTGGCGCAGGTACTGCGAGCGCACGCGCGGGTGGTCCAGGTTCATGCCCACGTAGAGCACGCCCAGGGGGTCCCGGGGCAGCACCTGGGTGCCGGCCTCGACGAGGGGGCGCAGCTGGCCGGGGGCGACGACGTCGATCACGTCCGCCGAGCCGCGCCGCAGCTCCCGCAGGCGCACGGAGGCCCGACCCCACGCCTGCACGGCCACCGGGTACGCCGCCGGATCGGAGCCGCGGTGGCGGGCGCTGGGGACCAGGATCGTCGCGCCCGAGGCGCCCGGGTGGGCGCGCGTGAGCTCGGCGGTCTCCGCGGCGTCGGCCCAGCGGTAGGGGCCGGTGCCGGCGGGGGTGGTGACCTCGGAGCCGTCCACGTCGACCGTGCGGTCCCACGAGGCCGGCGAGGAGATCGCGAAGGCCGGCGAGGCCAGCGCGGCCGCGAGGTGACGGCGGGGGGAGTGCAGGCGCAGCCGCACCTCGAGCTCTCCGCGGGCCTCGACGCCGGCGAAGGCGGAGTCCGCATCCCCGGCGTATCCGCCGAAGGCCGAGACGAACGAGGAGGGCGGGGCGACGGTCCCGTCCACGGGCGCAGGGGCGGAGGCCCACCGCTCGATGTTCGCGACCACGGCGGCGGCGTCGCACGGCTCGCCGTCGTCGAACACCACCCCGGAGACCAGGTGGAACGTGTGGAGGCGGCCGCCGTCGGACTCCTCATGCCGCTCGGCGAGGCGGGGCGTGGGGGCGCCGGTGTCCGCGTCCACGCCGAGCAGCGTCTCGAAGACCTGGCGGATCAGACGGAAGGACTCGACGTCCAGCGCGCGGGCCGGATCTCGCGTCAGCGCCCGCGCCGGGGCGCCGACCACGAGCAGTCGGCCCGGGCCCGAGGAGGTCGGGGCGGCGGAGGACGGCGCCGCGGGCGACGTCGTGCAGCCGGCCACGCTCAGGCCGAGCAGGCCCAGGCCCCCGCCGAGGAAGGCGCGGCGAGTGGGCTGCATGGCGGCCTCCTCTGGCAGGTGACGTCGGGGTCGGGCGGGCCCGGGGAGTGCGGGCGGGGGGACTCGAACCCCCACGTCCAGGACACTGGAACCTAAATCCAGCGCGTCTACCAGTTCCGCCACGCCCGCGCACACCCCGCGCGGGCGGGGCGAGGCCCGATCCTACCGTGCGGCGCCCGGGCGCGGATCAGGCCTCGTCGAGGCCGAGGGTGCGGCGCAGTCGGGCCACGTGGCCGGTCGCCTTCACGTTGTACTGCGCGTGGGTGACCTTCCCGTCCGGGCCGACGACGATCGTGGAGCGGATCAGACCCTCGAAGGTCCGCCCGTAGTTCTTCTTCTCGCCCCAGGCGCCGTAGGCCTCGGCCACCGCGTGGTCCTCGTCCGAGAGCAGGGGGAACGTCAGGCCCTCCTGCTCGGCGAACCGGATGATCCTGCCGATCGGGTCGGGGGAGATCCCCAGGACGACGTAGCCGGCCGCGGTCAGGGAGGCGAGGCTGTCCCGGAAGTCGCAGGCCTGCGTGGTGCAGCCGGGCGTGGACGCGGCCGGGTAGAAGTAGACGATCGTGTGCTTGCCCGCGCTGTCGCGCAGCGAGACGGGCCGGCCCTCCTGGTCCTGGAGGGTGAACGCGGGTGCCGTGTCGCCGGGCTGGAGGCGGTGCTGGGTCGTGTCGGTCATGGGCCCCAGCCTACGGTGGGCCCGGGCGGGGAGCGGGGACGACGAAGGCCCCGTCTCCGTGGAGACGGGGCCTTCGCTTCGGTGGGTGCACCCCCCGGGACTCGAACCCGGAACCTGCTGATTAAGAGTCAGATGCTCTACCGGTTGAGCTAGAGGTGCAGGTGCCGCACCGCCTCTCGGATCTCTCCGGTGCGCCGTGCAACGAGGTGAAACCCTACCAGGGGTTTCAGACACCGCGCAAATCGGGGGGCGTGACGTCCGTCGCGTCCGTCTCCGGGGTCGCGTAGAGGCGGTCCAGCTCGTCCATGAAGGCGGTCATGAAGGCGTGGAAGTCGGTGGCGTCCTCGGCCTGGTCGAGCTCCGCGGTGCCGTCCTCCGTGAGGTCGCCCACCGGCACCCGCGTGTGCTCCGGGACGTCGAACCACGTCCGGAAGCCCGTGACGGTCTCCACCTGATAGCCGCTGCCCGTGTCCGCCACGGTGGCCACGTTGGCCAGGCCCACCTCGACGACGTCGGCGCGGTCCGTGGAGGCCTCGGTCACCGGGCCGTGCGGGTCGTCCTCGGCCACGCCCGGCGCGCGGCGGTCGTGGTCGTCCGGGGTGGAGGTGGGGTCGAACGGGCACAGCAGCATCTCGAGCGGCTGGTGGCGGTAGCCGATCACGAGGGGGGAGGAGGAGCCCGAGGGCTGGCCGTAGACGACGTTGTAGTCGCCGTGGTTGAACACGCGCGCATCGAAGACGCGGCGCAGCCGTCTGTGCAGGGTGGGCGTGTCCATGGGCCCAACGTACGCGGACCCGTCCGCGCGTGTCATGCTGCGGCACCCGTCACACGGGGACGTCGCGTCGGCCCGGTGGCGCCGTGCTCACTAGACTCCGCGGCATGGACTCCGCCGCGTCGACTCCCAGCACCCCGTCCGCCGCTCCCGACATCAAGCCGCGCTCGCGCGACGTCACCGACGGGATGGAGCGCACCGCCGCCCGCGGCATGCTCCGCGCGGTCGGCATGGGGGACGAGGACTTCGGCAAGCCGCAGATCGGCATCGCGTCGTCCTGGAACGAGATCACTCCCTGCAACCTCTCCCTGGACCGCCTCGCCCAGGCCTCGAAGGACGGCGTCCACGCCGCCGGCGGATATCCGCTGGAGTTCGGCACGGTCTCCGTCTCGGACGGCATCTCCATGGGCCACGAGGGCATGCACTTCTCGCTCGTCTCCCGCGAGGTGATCGCGGACTCGGTGGAGACCGTGATGATGGCCGAGCGCCTGGACGGCTCCGTCCTGCTCGCCGGCTGCGACAAGTCGCTGCCGGGCATGCTCATGGCCGCCGCCCGCCTGGACCTGGCGTCCGTGTTCGTCTACGCCGGCTCGATCATGCCGGGCGTGGCCCGCCTGACCGACGGCACCGAGAGGCAGGTGACCATCATCGACGCCTTCGAGGCGGTCGGCGCCTGCGCCCGCGGTCTCATGTCCGAGGAGGACCTGCTCCGCATCGAGAAGTCCATCGCCCCGGGTGAGG
This sequence comes from Micrococcus sp. UYEF5, assembly GCF_040546065.1. NCBI lineage: Bacteria > Bacillati > Actinomycetota > Actinomycetes > Micrococcales > Micrococcaceae > Micrococcus > Micrococcus sp. UYEF5. The sequence continues at coordinate 235,876 of NZ_JBEPNB010000001.1, read as the reverse complement.
GCGCCTGCGGCGGCATGTACACCGCCAACACCATGGCCTCCATCGGTGAGGCCCTCGGCATGTCCCTGCCCGGTTCCGCCGCCGCCCCCTCCGCGGACCGCCGCCGCGACGCCTTCGCGCGCCGCTCCGGCGAGGCCGTGGTGAACATGCTCCGCCAGGGCATCACGGCCCGGGACATCATGACCAAGCCCGCGTTCGAGAACGCGATCGCCGTGACCATGGCGTTCGGCGGCTCCACCAACGCCGTGCTGCACCTGCTCGCCATCGCCCGGGAGGCGGGCGTGGACCTGCAGCTGTCCGACTTCAACCGCATCGCCGACCGCACCCCGCACATCGCCGACCTCAAGCCGTTCGGTCAGTACGTCATGACGGACGTGGACCGCATCGGCGGCGTCCCGGTGGTCATGAAGGCCCTGCTGGACGAGGGCCTGCTGCACGGGGACACCCTCACCGTCACCGGCAAGACCCTCGCCGAGAACCTGGCCGCGCTCGATCCGGACCCGGTGGACGGCAAGGTCATCCGGACCATGGACGACGCGCTGCACCCCAACGGCGGCATCGCGATCCTCCACGGCTCGCTGGCCCCGGAGGGCGCTGTCGTGAAGTCCGCCGGCTTCGATGCGGACGTCTTCGAGGGCACCGCGCGCGTCTTCGACCGGGAGCGCGCCGCCATGGACGCCCTCGAGGACGGGACCATCGCCGCCGGCGACGTGGTGGTCATCCGCTATGAGGGGCCGAAGGGCGGTCCGGGCATGCGCGAGATGCTCGCGATCACCGGCGCGATCAAGGGGGCGGGTCTGGGCAAGGACGTCCTGCTGATCACCGACGGGCGCTTCTCCGGCGGCACCACCGGCCTGTGCATCGGCCACATCGCCCCCGAGGCCGCCGAGGGAGGGCCGATCGGGCTGGTGCAGGACGGCGACCGCATCCGCGTGGACATCGCCGGACGCACCATGGACCTGCTCGTGGACGAGGCCGAGCTCGCCGCCCGCCGCGAGTCCTGGGAGCCGGTGGAGCCGAAGTTCACCACGGGCGTGCTGGGTAAGTACGCCAAGCTGGTGCACTCCGCCGCCGAGGGCGCCTACCTGGGCTGAGGCCCGGTCGGCCCGCACGCCGAGACGAGCAGAGGATGAGCATGCACGCGATCGACGCCCGGGCCGGGGGACCCGCGCCGCGTCCCGGGCGGGAGGCGCGCTGATGGAGGTCGTCATCCTGCCCGACGCCGCCGCCCTGGGCCGGCACGGCGCGGACGCGGTGGCCGCCCACGTGGCGGCCCGTCCCGAGGCCGTCCTGGGGCTGGCCACCGGCTCCTCGCCCCTGCCCGTCTACGACGAGCTCGCCCGCCGGGTCCGGGACGGGGAGCTGTCCCTGCGCTCCTGCCGCGCGTTCCTGCTGGACGAGTACGTCGGCCTGCCCGCGGGACACCCCGAGTCCTACCGCACCGTGATCGAGCGGGAGTTCGTCGTGCGCACGGACATCGCCCCGGAGGCCGTGCACGGTCCGGACGGCGGGGCGGCGGACGTCCCGGGCGCCTGCGCCGCCTACGAGGAGGCGCTGCGCGAGGCCGGCGGCGTGGACGTGCAGCTGCTCGGCGTGGGCACGGACGGGCACATCGCGTTCAACGAGCCCGGCTCCTCCCTCGCCTCCCGCACGCGCATCAAGGTGCTCGCCGAGCAGACCCGGCGGGACAACGCCCGCTTCTTCGACGGCGACCTCGACCAGGTCCCGACCCACTGCCTCACCCAGGGCGTGGGCACGATCCTCGACGCCCGACACCTGGTCCTGCTGGCCCGGGGCGAGGGCAAGGCCGAGGCGGTGCGGCAGCTCGTGGAGGGCCCCGTGAGCGCGCGCTGGCCGGTCACGGCCCTGCAGCTGCACCCGCATGTGACCGTCCTCGTGGACGAGGCCGCCGCCGGGCGACTCGAGCTCGCGGGGGAGTACCGCCACATGTGGGAGGCCAAGCCGTCCTGGCAGGGCCTCTGAGCGCCCCTCGTCCATCGACCCGCCCACCCCGGAAGGTGCATCCGTGCCCGCCTCGGTCCCTCACCGGCCGCGCGCCGAGCAGGCGCCGCAGGCCGCCGCGTCCCCGTCGGTGCTGCGCGCGGACCGCGTCCATGACGGCGAGCGCCTCGGCGGCCCCGGCTGGATCGCCCTGGCCGAGGGCCGGGTGGTGGCCGTCGGGACCGGGGACCCGCCGCGCACCCACGGCCCCGTCCACGACCTCGGCGACGCCCTCCTCGCTCCCGGCTGCGTGGACGTGCACTGCCACGGCGGCGGCGGACACGCCGTCGAGTCCGGCGCGGCCGCGGCACGCGCGGCGGCCGCGGCCCACGCCCGCGCGGGCACGACCACGGTCGTGGCCTCCCTCGTCACGGACGAGGTCGACGCGCTCGCGGCGCAGCTGACGGCCCTGACGCCCCTGTGCGCAGAGGGGGTGCTGGCCGGCGTGCACCTCGAGGGTCCCTGGCTCTCGCCCCTGCACTGCGGCGCGCACCGGGCCGCGTCGCTGCGGGCGCCGGAGCCCGAGGACGTCGCTCGCCTCGTCGAGGTCGGCGCGGGCCACCTGGCGATGGTCACGCTGGCCCCCGAGCTGCCCGGGGCCCTCGACGCGGTGGGCCGGCTGGCGGAGGCGGGCGTCGTCGTCGCGATCGGCCACACGGACGCCTCCTACGAGACCACGCGCGCGGCGATCGACGCGGGGGCGCGGATGGCCACGCACCTGCACAACGCGTGCCGGCCCACCCACCATCGCGAGCCCGGGCCGGCCGTCGCCCTGCTGGAGGACCCGCGCGTGGGGATCGAGACCATCGTGGACGGCGTCCACCTGCATGCGGCCACGGTGCGGCGGGTCGCCCGGGAGGCCGGGGAGCGGTGGATCCTCGTCTCGGACTCCATGGCCGCCGCCGGCTGCGGCGACGGCGAGTTCCCCCTCGGGCCGCTGCGGGTCCGGGTCCACGACGGCGTCGCGCGGGTGGTCGGCGCGGACGGCGCAGCCGGGGCCATCGCCGGGTCCACGGCCACGGTCACCGGCTCGGTGCGCTCCGCCGTCGTCGCCGGGGTCGACCTCGACGCCGCGCTGCGGGCGGCGACGGCCGCGCCCGCGGACGCCCTGGGGCTTCCCGACGTCGGCCGGCTCCGAGCCGGGAGCCGAGCGGACGCCGTCGTCTTCGGCCCCGAGCTCGAGGTGCGCGGGGTGCTCCATCACGGAACGTGGGTGAAGGCGGCCGCCCCCGCGGCGGCTGACTAGGGTGGGCGCAGGCCCGGGATCCGACCCCGACCGCCCGGTCGTCTCACGATGTGACGCTTTATCTCACATTGCGAGACAGGCGGGTGGTCGATGGCGGACGGGGCGCACGGCTGTCGATACTGAGACCACCCCCGAAGGACCCGGCGGCCCGTGTCCCCACCTCAGACTCCACCACGCCGGCCCGATCCGTCATCGACGCGGCCACGGTCCCCGACGCCCGACGGATCCGAACGACGACCGTCCGACGCCCCCGCGACGGACACGCAGCGACGAACGCAGTGAGGTGACCCCATGAGCACGACCCCCCGCGACGCCCGCGCGGCGGTCCCGCAGGTCCCGACGCCGGCCTCCCGCCCGACGGAGACCGCCCGGGTCCAGGAGCGCCGTCCGGCCCCCCGGCCCGAGATCGTCGAGCCGCGGGTGCCCGGCGAGGGCTCCCGCGTCGAGCCGACCCGGATGACCGGCTCCGAGGGCATCATCCGCTCCCTGGAGGAGCTGGGGGTCACGGACGTGTTCGGGCTGCCCGGCGGCGCCATCCTGCCGACCTACGACCCGCTCATGGACTCCGATCGGATCCGCCACATCCTGGTGCGCCACGAACAGGGCGCCGGTCACGCGGCGCAGGGCTACCACCTGGCCACCGGCAAGGTCGGCGTGGCCATCGCCACCTCCGGTCCCGGTGCCACCAACCTGGTGACCGCCATCGCGGACGCCCACATGGACTCCCAGGCGGTCGTGTTCATCACCGGCCAGGTCTCCTCCGCCGCGATCGGCACGGACGCCTTCCAGGAGGCGGACATCGTGGGCATCACGATGCCCATCACCAAGCACTCCCGGCTCGTGACCCGGCCCGAGGACGTCCCCCAGGCCCTCGCCGAGGCGTTCCACATCGCCGCCACGGGCCGGCCCGGGCCCGTGCTCGTGGACGTCACCAAGGACGCCCAGCAGGGCGAGTTCGAGTTCGCGTGGCCGCCCCGGATCGACCTGCCCGGCTACCGCCCCGTCCTGCGCGGCCACCCCCGGCAGATCCGCGAGGCCGCCCGGCTGATCCGCGAGGCCCGGCGCCCCGTGCTGTACGTGGGTGGCGGCGTGGCCCGCGGCGAGGCCCACGAGGAGCTGCGCGCCCTCGCCGAGCTCACGGGCGCCCCGGTGGTCACCACCCTCACCGCCCGCGGCGTCTTCCCCGACTCGCACCCCCAGCACCTGGGCATGCCGGGCATGCACGGCGGCGTCCCCGCCGTGGCCGCGCTCCAGCAGGCCGACCTGCTGATCACGCTCGGCGCCCGCTTCGACGACCGCGTGACCGGTCACCTGCCCTCGTTCGCCCCCGGCGCCCGCGTGATCCACGCGGACATCGACCCGGCCGAGATCTCCAAGAACCGCACCGCGGACGTGCCGATCGTCGGCCACGTCAAGGAGATCATCCCGGACCTGGTGGCCGAGCTCGCGACGGACACCGAGGCGCTGCCCGACCTCGCCGACTGGTGGGCGGTGCTGCGGCGCCTGCAGGACACCTACCCGATGGGCTGGACCGAGACCGAGGACGGCCTCCTCGCGCCCCAGGAGGTGATCTCGCGCCTGTCGGCCCTGTCCGGCCCCGAGGCCACCTACGTGGCCGGCGTCGGCCAGCACCAGATGTGGGCCAGCCAGTTCGTCGCCTACGAGCGTCCGCGCCAGTGGCTCAACTCGGCCGGCCTCGGGACGATGGGCTTCGCCGTCCCCGCCGCGATGGGGGCGCAGGTGGGCGAACCCGACCGCGTGGTCTGGGCCATCGACGGCGACGGCTGCTTCCAGATGACCAACCAGGAGCTCGCCACGTGCGTGATCAACCGCATCCCCATCAAGATCGCGGTGATCAACAACTCCTCGCTGGGCATGGTGCGCCAGTGGCAGACCCTCTTCTACGACGGGCGCTACTCGAACACGGACCTCAACACGGGCTACGACACCGCCCGGGTGCCGGACTTCGTCAAGCTCGCCGACGCCTACGGCGCCGCGGGCCTGCGCTGCGACCGCCGGGAGGACCTGGACGACACCATCCGGCAGGCCCTCGCCATCGACGACCGCCCCGTGATCGTGGACTTCGTGGTCTCCCGTGACGCCATGGTCTGGCCGATGGTCCCCGCGGGGGTCAGCAACGACGCGATCCAGGTGGCCCGGGGCATGACGCCCGACTGGGACCAGGAAGACTGAGGAGGGCAACCGATGGAACGCCACACCCTGTCCGTGCTCGTCGAGGACGTGCCCGGCACCCTGACCCGCGTGGCCGGCCTCTTCGCCCGGCGCGCGTTCAACATCCACTCGCTGGCCGTGGGCGTCACGGAGGTCGGGGGCCTGTCCCGGATCACCGTGGTCGTCGACGCCGACACGGATCTGCTCGAGCAGGTCACCAAGCAGCTGAACAAGCTGATCAACGTGATCAAGGTCGTCGAGCTCACGCCCGACTCCTCCGTTCAGCGCGACCACCTGCTCGTGAAGGTGCGCGCCGATGCCGCCACCCGCGGTCAGGTCGTCCAGGCGGCCGACCTGTTCCGCGCCCACGTCGTCGACGTGGCCCCGGAGTCCCTGACCCTCGAGGCCACCGGCACCCGTGACAAGCTCGAGGCCTTCCTCGAGATGATGGAGCCCTACGGCGTGCGTGAGCTCGTCCGCTCGGGCACCCTCGCCCTCGCCCGGGGGCCGCGGTCCATGACCGACCGCGGCCTGGCCCGCTGACCCGTCCCGATCCACCCATCCCGTGAGGAGAACAGCATGACCGTGAAGAAGTTCTACGACGACGACGCCGACCTGTCGATCATCCAGGGCCGCACCGTGGCCGTCATCGGCTACGGCTCCCAGGGCCACGCCCACGCCCTGTCGCTGCGCGACTCCGGCGTGGACGTGCGCATCGGCCTCGCCGAGGGCTCCAAGTCCCGCGCCAAGGCCGAGGCCGAGGGCCTGCGCGTCGTCGACGTCGCCACCGCCGCCGCCGAGGCCGACCTGATCATGATCCTCACCCCGGACCAGGTCCAGGCCGACGTGTACGACCAGCACATCGCCGGCAACCTGCAGGAGGGCGACGCCCTGTTCTTCGCGCACGGCTTCAACGTGCGCTTCGGCTACATCCAGGCCCCCGAGGGCGTCGACGTCGCCCTGGTCGCCCCCAAGGGCCCGGGCCACGTGGTGCGCCGCGAGTTCGAGGCCGGCCGCGGCGTGCCCGCGCTGATCGCCGTCGAGAAGGACGCCTCCGGCCAGGCCCACGCCCTCGCCCTGTCCTACGCCAAGGCCGTGGGCGGCACCCGCGCCGGCGTCATCGAGACGACCTTCACCGAGGAGACCGAGACCGACCTGTTCGGCGAGCAGGCCGTGCTCTGCGGCGGCGCCTCCCAGCTCGTGCAGTACGGCTTCGAGACCCTCACCGAGGCCGGCTACCAGCCCGAGATCGCCTACTTCGAGGTGCTGCACGAGCTGAAGCTCATCGTCGACCTCATGGTCGAGGGCGGCATCGCCAAGCAGCGCTGGTCCATCTCCGACACCGCGGAGTACGGCGACTACGTCTCCGGCCCCCGCGTCATCACCCCCGACGTGAAGGAGAACATGAAGGCGGTCCTCGCCGACATCCAGTCCGGCGCCTTCGCGCAGCGCTTCATGGACGACCAGAGGGCCGGTGCGCCCGAGTTCAAGGAGCTGCGCGCCCGGGGCGAGGCCCACCCGATCGAGAAGACCGGCCGCGAGCTGCGCCAGATGTTCTCCTGGCTCAAGGACGCGGACGACGACTACACCGAGGGCACGGCGGCCCGCTGAGCCGCCTGAGCCCCCGACGCCGGCCCCGGGCATCGCGCTCCGGGGCCGGCGTCGCATTCCGGCCACGGCCCGTTCGCGCGTCTAGGCTCGGACCGGAGCGCGGGCCGGCCCGCCTCCCATCCCACCGCACCACACCTCCAGGAGCACCCGTGAGCGCAGCCCAGCCCGTCGTCCTGATCGCCGAGGAACTCTCGCCCGCCACCGTCGAGGCCCTCGGCCCCGACTTCGAGATCCGCCGCACGGACGGCGCCGACCGCGCCCGCCTCCTCGAGGACCTGCGCGACGTCGACGCGGTGCTGATCCGCTCGGCCACCCAGATGGACGCCGAGGCGATCGCCGCCGCGCCGCAGCTGAAGGTCATCGCGCGCGCCGGCGTCGGACTGGACAACGTGGACGTGCCCGCCGCCACCGAGGCCGGCGTCATGGTCGTCAACGCGCCGACGTCGAACATCATCTCCGCCGCCGAGCTCACCTGCGGCCACATCCTGGCCGCCGCCCGCAACATCGCGGCCGCCCACGGCTCGCTCAAGGCGGGGGAGTGGAAGCGGTCGAAGTACACGGGCGTCGAGCTGTACGGCAAGCGGCTGGGCGTGATCGGCCTGGGCCGCATCGGCGCGCTCGTGGCCGAGCGCATGAAGGCGTTCGGCATGGAGATCCTCGCCTACGACCCCTACGTGACCACCGCCCGGGCGCAGCAGCTCGGCGCGAGCCTCGTGGAGCTGGACGAGCTGCTCGAGCGCGCCGACGTGGTCACGATCCACATGCCCAAGACCCCCGAGACGGTCGGCATGATCGGCGATGAGCAGTTCGCCCGCATGAAGGACACCGCGATCATCGTGAACGTGGCCCGCGGCGGCCTCGTGGACGAGGACGCCCTCGCCCGCGCGCTCGAGGCCGGGACCATCGGGGGTGCCGGCATCGACGTCTTCAGCTCCGAGCCGGCCACGGACCTGGCGTTCTTCGCCCACGACTCCGCCGTCGTCACCCCCCACCTGGGCGCCTCGACCGCCGAGGCCCAGGAGAAGGCGGGCGTCGCCGTCGCCGGCTCCGTGCGCCTGGCCCTCTCCGGCGAGCTCGTGCCGGACGCCGTGAACGTGGCCGGCGGCGCGATCCACGAGGACGTGCGCCCCGGCCTGCCGCTGGCCGAGAAGCTGGGCCGCGTGCTCACCGCGCTGGTGGGCGAGCAGTCCATCACGGCCGTCGAGGTGGAGATCGCCGGTGAGATCGCCGAGCACGACGTCTCCGCGATGCGCCTGGCCGCCCTGAAGGGCGTGTTCACGGACATCGTCTCGGACCAGGTCTCCTACGTGAACGCCCCCGTGCTGGCCGAGCAGCGCGGCGTCGAGTGCCGCCTCACCACCACCGCGGTGTCCGAGTCCTACCGCAACACCGTCACGGTGCGCGCCGCGACCGCGCAGGGCTCCCAGACCGCCGTCACCGGCACACTCACCGGCCCGCGCCAGGTGCAGAAGCTCGTGGGCGTGGACCGGCACGAGCTCGAGGTGCCGCTGGCCGACCACCTGCTCGTGTTCGCCTATCAGGACCGCCCGGGTGTGATCGGCGTCCTGGGCCAGGCCCTCGGGGTGCAGGGCGTGAACATCGCCGGCATGGACGTCTCGCGCGACGACGAGGGCGCCGCCCTGGCCGTGCTGACCCTGGACGGGGCGCTGTCCGGAGACACCGCGGCCACGCTGGCCGCGGCCATCGGCGCCGCCCGTGCGGCCGAGGTGGACCTCTCCGTCTGACCCGTCGACGCCCGGGCGGGCACCGCGGGCCCGGCGCGCGGCGGGCGGGCTGATCGGCGTCAGTGTCCTGCTCGCCACCTGGTCGTTCGCCCTCCCCTTCGTGTTCGGGCTGGGCCCGCGGCAGGTGCCGTGGTGGCGCGAGGTCTTCGACGTGAACCACGAGGCCAACCTCACGGCGTGGTGGAGCTCGGGCCTGCTCCTGCTGGGGGCCGCGGGCTTCACCACGGTGGGTCTCGTGCGTCGCGCGCTGGGGGCGGACCGGCGGCCGAGCCTGCTCGCGTGGTTGACCCCCGCGGCCCTGCTGGCGGCCATGAGCTTGGACGAGTCGACGCAGCTCCACGAGCAGGCCGGCCAGCTGTGGGAGGTCCTGCCGTTCGCGGGGGAGAACCCGCTGCCCGCGTTCCAGTGGCTGATCCTCGGCGCGCCGGCCGCGATCGTCGTCCTCGGGCTGCTCGCGCTGTGCACCGTCGCCCTGCCCCGCCGGACCCGAGCGCTGACGGTGGCGGGCGGCGCGGTGTTCTTCTTCGGCGCGATCGTCCTCGAGGCGGTGCCGCTCGTCTTCGGGATCGGGCGCAGCACCCTGGCCTACCACGTCGCGACGCACGCGGAGGAGCTGACCGAGATGATCGGGGCGTCCGTGCTCGTGGTGGCCCCGTGGGCCCACCTGCACCTGCGGCCTGCGCCGGGCCATCTGCAGGTGACCGCCGACGGCGTCCCGGACGTCGGCGCGGACGACGTCGTCCTCGGCGCGGGCCCCGGCCCCGCCGGTAGACTCGACGACTGTGACTGACGCCCGCGCCCCGTACTACCTGACCACGGCCATCTCCTACCCGAACGGCGAGCCGCACATCGGCCACGCCTACGAGTACATCGCCTCGGACGCGATGGCCCGCTTCCAGCGGCTCGACGGGCGGGACGTGCGCTTCCTGACCGGCACGGACGAGCACGGCCAGAAGATGGAGCAGACGGCGCAGCAGCAGGGCGTGAGCGCCCTCGAGCTGGCCACGCGCAACGCCGCCGTCTTCAAGGAGATGGACGACGACGTCCTGGACATCTCCTACGACCGCTTCATCCGCACCACGGACACGGACCACGCCGAGGCCGTCCGCGAGATCTGGCGGCGGATGGAGGCCAACGGGGACATCTACCTCGGCTCCTACGCCGGCTGGTACTCCGTGCGGGACGAACGCTACTTCGGCGAGGACGAGACCGAGGTGGGTCAGGACGGGGTGCGCCGCGCCGTCGAGACCGGCACCGAGGTGACGTGGACGGAGGAGGAGTCCTACTTCTTCCGCCTGTCCAAGTACCAGCAGCCGCTGCTGGACCACTACCGCGAGCACCCGGACTTCGCCGCCCCCCGGTACCGCTTCAACGAGGTCATCCGCTTCGTGGAGGCCGGGCTCGAGGACCTGTCCATCTCCCGGACCTCCTTCCAGTGGGGCATCGACCTGCCGGCGCCCGCGGACCCCGACGCCGGCGACGCCGACCGGCGCGCCGACCACGTCACCTACGTCTGGGTCGATGCGTTGACGAACTACCTCACCGGCGCGGGCTGGCCGGCGGAGGACCCGGAGGCGTTCGCGCGCTACTGGCCCGCGGACCTGCACGTGATCGGCAAGGACATCTCCCGGTTCCACTGCATCTTCTGGCCCGCGTTCCTCATGTCGGCCGGCCTCGAGCTGCCGCGCCGCGTCATGATCCACGGCTTCCTGAACAACAACGGGGCCAAGATGTCCAAGTCCCTGGGCAACGTGGTGCACCCGCGGGAATGGGTGGCCCGGTACGGCCTGGACGCCATTCGCTTCTTCCTGCTGCGCGAGTTCCCGTTCGGCGCGGACGGCTCCTACAGCCACGAGGCCGTGGTGAGCCGCAAGAACGCGGACCTGGCCAACAACCTCGGCAACCTCGCCCAGCGCTCGCTGTCCATGGTGGCCAAGAACTGCGGCGCCGCCGTGCCCGAGCCGGGCGAGTTCACCGAGGCGGACCGCGCCGTCCTGGCCCAGGTCGACGCCCTGCTGGAGCGCTCCCGGTCCGCGTACGCGGTGCAGGACTTCCACGACGCGCTCGAGGAGACCTGGCGCGTGCTCGGTGAGATCAACGCCTACTTCGCGGACCAGGCCCCGTGGGTGCTGCGCAAGACGGACGAGCCGCGCATGCGCACGGTGCTGTACGTGACGTTGCAGGCCGTGCGCCGGGTGGCCCTGCTCGCGCAGCCGGTGATGCCCGGCTCGGCCTCGCGGCTGCTGGACCTGCTCGGCGTCCCCGCCGAGGGCGACGCCGGCCGCACCGGCGCGTCCGGCACCGGCCCGCGGTCCTTCGCCGCGTTCCACGAGGACCTGGTCCCCGGCACCCCGCTGCCCGCCCCGCAGCCGGTCTTCCCGCGGCACGAGGAGCCCGCCGAGGACTGAGTCCGTCCGGAGGGTGAGACCGGGTGTCACACGATGTGGTCCTCACGCGTGCCGCGCGTAGCCTGAGGGCCATGACCGAGACCACACGCAGCTCCGCAGACCCCTTGGACATCGCCGTCATCGGCGGCGACGGCATCGGCCCCGAGGTCACCGACCAGGCCGCCGCCGTCCTGCAGGCGGCGCTGCGTGCCGAGGGGCGTCCGGAGGCCCGGCTCACCCCGTATCCGCTGGGTGCGGAGCACTGGCTCGAGACCGGCGAGGCGCTCACGGACGAGGTCCTCGAGTCCCTTCGCCGCCACGACGCGATCCTGTTCGGGGCCGTCGGCGCCGCGCCCGGGGACGAGCGCATCCCGTCCGGGCTGATCGAGCGCGGCATGCTGCTCAAGCTGCGCTTCGCGCTGGACCACGGCGTGAACCTGCGCCCGGCCACCCTGCTGCCCGGCGCCGTCAGCCCCCTGGCCGCGCCCGGCGAGATCGACTTCACCGTGGTGCGCGAGGGCACGGAGGGGCCGTACGTGGGCAACGGCGGTGCGATCCGCGTGGACACCCCGCACGAGATCGCCACGGAGGTCTCCGTGAACACGGCGTTCGGCGTGCGCCGCGTCGTCGAGGACGCCTTCCGTCGCGCCGACGCGGGCGAGCGCAAGCGCCTCACGCTCGTGCACAAGCACAACGTCCTGGTCCACGCCGGCCACCTGTGGCGCCGCACCGTGGAGTCCGTGGCGGCCGACTTCCCCGCGGTCACCTGGGACTACATGCACGTGGACGCCGCCACGATCTTCCTGGCGACGGACCCGGCCCGCTTCGACGTGATCGTGACGGACAACCTGTTCGGGGACATCATCACGGACCTCGCCGCCGCCGTGACCGGCGGCATCGGGCTCGCCGCCTCCGGCAACATCAACGTCGAGGGCACGGCGCCGTCGATGTTCGAGCCGGTCCACGGCTCCGCCCCGGACATCGCGGGCCAGGGGATCGCCGACCCCGTGGCCGCCATCCTCTCCGCCGCCCTGCTGCTGGAGCACGTGGGCGAGGCCGGCGCGGCCGCGCGCGTGCGCACCGCCGTGTGGGCGCACCTGAAGGACCGGGTGGACGGCGCGCGGGGCACCACCGCCGAGGTGGGCGCCGACGTCGCCGCGCGGGTCTGACGCGCGGGCTCGGCGCGTCGACGCCGGGTCTAGGATGGGGCGACGGCCTGTGGCGTGTGCCACGCCCGGCGCCGTGGCCCCCCGCGCGTCGTGCCCGGCACCGGAGCCGTCCCCATCTGCCACCGTCACGAGGAGTGATCCCACCGTGTCCGAGACCGTGTTCACGCGGCAACCGCATCTGTCCCCGATGTCCGATCAGCAGCGCGTCGAGATCCTCCAGGACCCCGGTTTCGGCAACGTCTTCACGGACCACATGGTCTCGATCGACTGGACCTGGGACGAGGACGGCGGCGCGTGGCATGACGCCCGCGTGGAGCCCTACGGACCGCTGTCCCTGGACCCCTCGGCCGCGGTGCTGCACTACGGCCAGGAGATCTTCGAGGGCCTGAAGGCCTACCGGCACGAGGACGGCTCGGTGTGGACGTTCCGCCCCGAGGCCAACGCGGCCCGCCTGAACCGCTCCGCCCGCCGCCTGGCCCTGCCGGAGCTGCCCGAGGAGCTGTTCCTCGGCTCGCTGCGGGCCCAGCTCGAGGCGGACCGGGCCTGGGTGCCCACCGGCCCGGGCCAGTCCCTCTACCTGCGCCCCTTCATGTTCGCCTCCGAGGCGTTCCTCGGCGTCCGCCCGGCCCGGCAGGTGCGGTACATGGTGATCGCCTCCCCGGCCGGCAACTACTTCGGCGGCGAGCTCAAGCCGGTGACCATCTGGGTCTCGCGCGACTACGCCCGCGCCGGCAAGGGCGGCATGGGCGCGGCCAAGACCGGCGGCAACTACGCCGCCTCGCTGCTGCCCCAGCTGCAGGCCGCGGCCCAGGGCGCCGACCAGGTCGTGTTCCTCGACCAGTACAACGACGACGCGATCGAGGAGCTCGGCGGCATGAACGTGTTCTTCGTGCACGCCGACGGCCGACTCGTCACCCCGGCGCTCACCGGCACGATCCTCGAGGGCGTCACCCGCTCCTCGATCCTCCAGCTCGGCCGGGACATGGGCCTGACCGTCGAGGAGCGTCGCGTCACCCTCGCCGAGTGGGCCGAGGGCGTCCGCTCGGGCGAGATCACCGAGGTCTTCGCGTGCGGCACCGCCGCCGTCGTGACCCCGATCGGCCGTCTGCTCGACGGCGACGACGTGATCGAGTCCGCCGGCGGGGCCGACGTGGCCCTGAAGATCCGCACCGAGCTCGAGGGCATCCAGACCGGGCGCGTCGAGGACCGCCACGGCTGGCTGCACCGCCTCGTCTGACCCCACCCCACGAACGGAGACCCCCGTGAGCTCGCACCGCTCCTCCGCGGCCGCCGAGGGCGCCCCACTCCCGGCCACGACGCCGGAAGACCTCCCGCCCACCGAGGCCGCCGGCCGGCCCCGCTGGACGCCCGCGAAGATCGCCGTCTGGGTGGCCGTCGCCCTGCTCGGCGGCGTCGCCTGGACCATGCTCGCCCTGCACCGCGGCGAGACGATCAACGCGATCTGGTTCGTGTTCGCCGCCGTGGCGACGTTCGCGATCGGCTACCGCTTCTACTCGAAGTACGTCGAGCGCATGATCGTCCACCCGGACGACACCCGCGCCACCCCGGCCGAGTACCGGGCCGACGGCCGGGACTACGTGGCCACCGACCGCCGCGTGCTCTACGGCCACCACTTCGCGGCCATCGCCGGCGCCGGTCCGCTCGTGGGCCCCGTGCTCGCCGCGCAGATGGGCTATCTGCCCGGCACCATCTGGATCATCGTCGGCGTGATCCTGGCCGGCGCGGTCCAGGACTACCTCGTCCTGTTCTTCTCGATGCGCCGCGGCGGCCGCTCGCTCGGCCAGATGGCCCGGGACGAGCTGGGCCGCGTCGGGGGCACCGCCGCGATCGTCGCGACCCTGCTGATCATGGTGATCATCACGGCCATCCTGGCCCTCGTGGTGGTCAACGCCCTGGGCGAGTCCCCGTGGGGCGTGTTCTCCGTGGCCATGACCATCCCGATCGCGCTCTTCATGGGCGTGTACCTGCGCTGGATCCGCCCGGGCCGCATCACCGAGATCTCCGTGATCGGGTTCGTCCTGCTCCTGGCGGCCATCATCGGCGGCGGCTGGGTGGCCGGGACCGAGTGGGGCGCGGCCCTGTTCACCCTGGACCGCGTGACCATCGCGTGGGGCATCATCATCTACGGCTTCGTGGCCGCCGTGCTGCCCGTGTGGCTGCTGCTCGCCCCCCGCGACTACCTCTCCACCTTCATGAAGATCGGCGTGATCGCCGGCCTCGCCGTGGCCATCGTGATCGTGCAGCCGCAGATCACCGCCCCGGCGATCTCCGAGTTCGCCTCGGGCCAGACCGGTCCGGTGTGGCCGGGCTCCCTGTTCCCGTTCCTGTTCGTGACCATCGCGTGCGGCGCCCTGTCCGGCTTCCACGCGCTGATCGCCTCGGGCACCACCCCGAAGATGGTGGAGAAGGAGCGCCAGACCCGCTTCATCGGCTACGGCGGCATGCTCATGGAGGCCTTCGTGGCGGTCATGGCGCTCGTGGCGGCCGTGTCCATCGACCGCGGCATCTACTTCGCCATGAACGCCCCCGCCGCGCTCACCGGCGGCACCCCCGAGACGGCGGCCGCCTGGGTGATGAGCCTGGGCCTGGCCGGCGTGGACGTCACGCCCGAGCAGCTCACCGCGCTGGCGAACCTCGTGGGCGAGGACACGGTCGTCTCCCGCACGGGTGGCGCCCCGACGCTCGCCGTCGGGCTCTCGATCATCATGGGCCAGCTGATCGGCGGCGAGGCCCTCATGGGCTTCTGGTACCACTTCGCCATCATGTTCGAGGCGCTGTTCATCCTCACCGCCGTGGACGCCGGCACCCGCGTGGCCCGCTTCATGCTCCAGGATTCCCTGGGCAACGTGGTCCCGCGCTTCAAGGACACCGGCTGGCGCGTGGGCGCCTGGGTGTGCACCGGCATCATGGTGGCCGCGTGGGGCGCCGTGCTGATCATGGGCGTGACCGACCCGCTGGGCGGCATCAACACGCTGTTCCCGCTGTTCGGCATCGCCA
Source organism: Micrococcus sp. UYEF5 (assembly GCF_040546065.1). Lineage (NCBI taxonomy): Bacteria > Bacillati > Actinomycetota > Actinomycetes > Micrococcales > Micrococcaceae > Micrococcus > Micrococcus sp. UYEF5. Next base: position 220,527 of record NZ_JBEPNB010000001.1, on the reverse strand, counting down.
ACCAGCTGCTGGCGGCCATCGCGCTCGCGGTGGTCCTGGCGATCGTGGCCGGCCGCCGGCACTTCCGGGGCCTGTGGATCGTGGCGCTGCCGCTGGCGTTCATCACCGTGGTCACCACCGTGGCGTCGTTCCAGAAGATCTTCTCCTCCATCCCGGCGGTGGGCTACTGGGCGCAGCATCGCGCGTTCCAGGACGCGCTGGCGGCGGGGAAGACGAGCTTCGGCGCCGCGAAGTCCGTGCCGGCCATGGAGGCCGTGGTCCGCAACACCTTCATCCAGGGCACGCTCTCCGTCGTCTTCCTGGTGTTGGCGCTGATCGTCATCACGACGTCGGTGCTCGCCACGGTGCGCGCCTTCCGCGGCACCGAGGTCATCGACCACCAGGACCCGTACGTGCCCTCGCAGCGCTTCGCCCCGGCCGGGCTGTTCGCCACGGCCGAGGAGAAGGAGCTGCAGCGGCAGTGGGACGCCCTGCCGGCGGACCGGCAGCCGGTGCGGGGTCACTGACGTGGCCGATCCGCGCGCGACGCCGGCCGGGCCCTCCACCGCGGAGGGCTCGGCCGGCCCGTCACGGCCCGGGGTGTGGGCCCGGGCGCGCTGGTGGGTCCGCCAGCTCTCCGGTGAGGGGAAGTACGACGCCTACGTGGCCCATCACCGGGCCCACCACCCGGGGCGGGCACCGATGACCGAGCGGGAATTCTGGCGGGCCGAATACGCCCGCCAGCAGGCGAATCCGGGCAGCCGCTGCTGCTGAGCGGTCTCGACCCGCCCTGCACCGCGCCGCACCGCACCCCGCTGAGCCAGACGAATCCGCCCGCGAGCCAGACGAATCGGTCGCCCCGGGCCGTCGGGCGCGGCCGAATCGTCTGGCTCGCGGCGTCAGCGGGGTCGGCATCGGGTGGGGTGTCCGGCGACGGCGCCCGCTGCTCACCCACTAGGCTGGCAGGCATGCGCATCGCCCGTTTCGTGGACCAGGCCGAACCGACCTACGGCATCGTGGAGGGCCCGGCCGACGCCGACCCCGCCGAGCTGAGCATCACCGCCCTGCAGGGCGACCCGTTCTTCCACGGGATCCAGCCCACCGGCACCACGCACCGCCTCGAGGACGTGCGCCTCGTGGCGCCGATCATCCCGCGCTCCAAGATCGTCGGCGTCGGCCGCAACTGGGCTGACCACGCCAAGGAGCTCGGCAACGAGGTGCCCACCTCGCCCCAGTTCTTCCTCAAGCCGAACACCTCCGTGGTGGGTCCGAACGAGCCCGTGACCCTGCCGAGCTGGTCGGACGAGGTCTCCTACGAGGCCGAGCTTGCCGTCGTCATCGGCACCATCTGCAAGGACGTGCCGGTGAGCCGCGTGGACGACGTCGTGTTCGGCTACACCGTGGGCAACGACCTCACCGCCCGCGACGCCCAGCGCACCGACCTGCAGTGGGCCCGCGCCAAGGGCTTCGACGGCGCCTGCCCGCTGGGCCCGTGGATCGAGACCGAGCTGGACGTGGAGCCGGCCGGCGGCCTGCGCATCACGTCCCGGCTCGACGGCGAGACCCGCCAGGACGGCACGACGGCGGACATGGTCTTCGGCGTCCGCGAGCTCGTGGCCGCGGCCTCGGAGATGTTCACCCTCCTGCCCGGCGACGTGATCCTGACCGGCACCCCGGGCGGGGTCGGGACGGTCCAGGAGGGCCAGCGCGTCGAGGCCGAGGTCGAGGGGATCGGCGTCCTGGCCACCGTCTTCCGCCGCTGACGCGGGCGCCCGACGACGCCGTCCGGGCCCCCGCGTAGACTCGGGGCATCATGACTGACGCCACCGCTCCCGTGTCCGAGAACGCCCCCGCCCCCTTCGCCGACGTCCCCCAGGTGGACGCCGAGACCCCCGTGCGCGTGCGCTTCGCCCCCTCGCCCACCGGCACCCCCCACGTGGGGCTGATCCGCACCGTCCTGTTCAACTGGGGCTGGGCGCGGCACACCGGCGGCACCCTCGTGTTCCGCATCGAGGACACGGATGCCAAGCGCGATTCGGAGGAGTCCTACCAGCAGCTGCTCGAGGCGATGCGCTGGCTCGGGATCGACTGGGACGAGGGCGTCGAGGTCGGCGGCCCGCACGAGCCGTACCGTCAGTCCCAGCGCGGGCAGATCTACGCGGACGTGATCGAGAAGCTCAAGGCCGGCGGATACATCTACCCGTCCTACTCGAGCCCCGAGGAGACCGAGGCCCGTCACCGGGCCGCCGGCCGCGACCCCAAGCTCGGCTACGACGGCCACGACCGCGACCTCACGGACGAGCAGATCGCCGCCTTCGAGGCCGAGGGCCGCGCGCCGGTCTGGCGGCTGCGCATGCCGGACGAGGACATCACCTTCACCGACCTGGTGCGCGGGGAGATCACCTTCAAGGCCGGCTCCGTGCCGGACTTCGTGGTGGTGCGCGCGGACGGCTCGCCGCTGTACACCCTCGTGAACCCGGTGGACGACGCGCTCATGGGCATCACCCACGTGTTGCGCGGCGAGGACCTGCTCTCCTCCACTCCGCGCCAGATCGCGCTCTACCGCGCCCTGTACGCGATCGGCGTCGCCCGGTACATGCCGGTGTTCGGCCACCTGCCCTACGTGATGGGCGAGGGCAACAAGAAGCTCTCCAAGCGCGACCCGCAGGCCAACCTGTTCCTGCACCGGGACAACGGCTTCATCCCGGAGGGCCTGCTGAACTACCTCGGCCTGCTGGGCTGGTCCCTCTCCGCGGACGAGGACATCTTCACCCCGCAGCAGTTCGTGGAGCACTTCGACGTGCACAAGGTGCTGGCCAACCCCGCCCGCTTCGACGAGAAGAAGGCGATCGCGATCAACGGCACGCACGTGCGCATGCTCGACGTGGCCGACTTCCGTGACCGTCTCGTGCCCTACCTGCACGCGGCCGGCCTCGTGGGCGAGCACCTCACGGATCGGGAGATGCAGATCCTCACCGCCGCGGCCCCGCTCGTGCAGGAGCGCGTGCAGCTGCTCGGCGAGGCCGTCGAGATGCTCGCCTTCCTCTTCACGGCGGACCGGGACGTCCGGACGGCCGAGGGCGCCCTCAAGGGCATGCCGGCGGACCTGGGGGCCGCCGTCGCCGCGGCCCGGGAGGCGCTGGCCGCCCTGCCCGAGGACGAGTTCACCACCGAGCGGATCGAGGCGGCGCTGCGGGCCGCCCTCATCGACGGCCTGGGCCTCAAGCCGCGCCAGGCGTTCGGCCCGGTGCGCGTCGCGGTGACCGGCCGCAAGGTGTCCCCGCCGCTCTTCGAGTCGCTCGAGATCCTGGGCCGCGACTCCGCGCTCGCCCGCCTGGACCGCTTCGCCGCGGAGCAGGGCCTGGACCAGGGCCGGCCCGCCGACGCATGAGCCGGGGCGCCAGCACGACGCCGGCCGGCGGGTCCGCGGGCGCGCCCGCGCCGCCGGCCTGGGACGCCGTCCTCTTCGACCTGGACGACACGCTGCTGGATCTGCGCTCCGCCCAGCACGCCGCGTTCGACGCGACGGTGCGCCGGCAGTGGGCCGGGGCCGCCGACGTCGACCCGGCGGTGCTGGCCGAGGCCACCGACGCCTTCGCGTCCGACGTCGGCGGCCACTACGGGCGCTACGTGGCCGGGGAGCTGACGTTCGAGGAGCAGCGGCTGGCCCGCGTGGCCGACGCCCTGCGCGCGCTCGGCGTGCCCGAGGACGCGGCGACCCCGCTCGACGGCCTGTGGACCACCGACTACGAGGAGGTCGTGCGCGGGCACTGGGCGCTGTTCCCCGCGACCGCCGACGTGCTCGCCGAGGTGCGGGGAACAGGCCGTGGCGTGGGGATCGTCACGAACAACGTGGAGACCTACCAGCGCGGCAAGGCCGACGCCCTCGGTCTGGAGTGGGTCGAGGTGCTGATCGGCTCGGACACGGCCGGGGCCCCGAAGCCGGACCCGGCCCCCTTCCTGGCCGGCTGCTCCCGCCTGGGCACGGACCCGGGACGTACCCTCATGGTGGGGGACAGCCTGCGTCACGACGTCGAGGGGGCCCGGTCGGCGGGGCTCGTCCCGGTGTGGATGAGCCCCGACGCCCCCGCCCACGGCGGGGCGGAGGAGCCGCTCTGGGACGAGGAGCACGCGTGCTGGCGGATGCGGGCGATCGGCGGGCTGCGGACCTGGCTGGCGGCCTGACCCGCCGATTTTGCACGCGCCGCCCGGAGGGTGTAGAGTTCTTACTCGTTGCCGGAGAGATCCGGGAACACGGAGCTCATGAATATGATGCACATCGGTCAGGCATGCTTGACCGACAGTGGGGTATGGTGTAATTGGCAACACAACGGTTTCTGGTACCGTCATTCTAGGTTCGAGTCCTGGTACCCCAGCGAGTCTTCGGACTCAGTGAACGCGCACGGGCGGAGACGCTCGGACGTGGCGCACGGCCCCATCGTATAGCGGCCTAGTACGCCGCCCTCTCACGGCGGTAACGCGGGTTCAAATCCCGCTGGGGTCACGCAGTCGCCGCCCGGTCCTCAGACCGGAACGGCACGGGCGGATGAACGCATCCGCCGCCTGAACAGGAGACGCAGGCGCAGCAGAAGGTCTCCACGGCATCGCTTCCGCACACGCGGACAGCGCGCTCGGCCCCATCGTATAGCGGCCTAGTACGCCGCCCTCTCACGGCGGTAACGCGGGTTCAAATCCCGCTGGGGTCACCCGAGTGACAGGAAGCCCGGTCCCTGCGGACCGGGCTTCCGTCGTCTCCGTCCGCCGGGCCGGCGGGATGGGCGGCCGGCGCGCGCCCGTGAGACGATGGCCCACGTGCCACACACGGATCAGAACGTCCCAGACCTCGGTGTCGACACGGCCGTCCGCCGCGTGCGCGAGCACCTCGCCGCGCTCGAGTTGCCCTTCGAGACCGTCACCGCAGGGCAGGACCGCGCCGAGCGAGAGCGCACCCTGCACCAGATCGACGACTACGTGCTGCCCCGCCTCGACTCGCTCGACGCGCCGCTGCTGGCCGTCGTCGGCGGCTCCACCGGTGCGGGCAAGTCCACGCTGGTGAACGCGCTCGTCGGCCACGAGGTCTCCCGCTCCTCCGCCCTGCGGCCCACCACGCGGCAGCCGCTGCTGCTGCACAACCCCGCCGACGCCCACTGGTTCACGGGCCCGCGGGTGCTGCCCGACCTCGCCCGCGTCAGCGTGCACCGCGACGCGGCCGCCGGCCCCGTCGAACCCGACCAGTCCGCGATGGACACGGTCGCGCTCGTGGCCGAGCCCGCACTGCCGTCAGGCATCGCCCTCGTGGACGCCCCGGACATCGACTCCGTGGCGGACCAGAACCGCGCGCTGGCCCGGCAGCTCCTCGAGGCCGCCGACCTGTGGATCTTCACGACGACGGCGCACCGCTACGCCGACGCCGTGCCCTGGCAGCTGCTGGACGAGGCCGCCGCCCGCGACATCACCGTGGCCGTCGTGCTCGGCCGCGTGCCCGAGGGCGCGGCGGAGGACATCACCCCGGACCTGCGGCGCATGCTCACCGAGCGCGGCCTCGCCGACGCCCGGATCCACGTGATCCCCGAGACCCGCTTCGACGAGCGCGGTCTGCTCCCGCAGGAGCACGTCGCGGGCCTGCGCGCCTGGCTCGAGACCCTCGCCGCCGACGCCCAGGCGCGCGGCGCTGTCGCCCGCCGGACCGTGGACGGCGTGCTGGGCCAGCTGGCCGCCCGCGTCGCCGACCTGGCCCGCGCCGAGGAGGAGCAGCGGCACGCCGCGGACCTGCTCGCCCGGATCGTGGGGGACTCCACGGACCAGGCCGTCGGCCGGGTCCACGAGGCCACCTCGGACGGCACGCTGCTGCGCGGCGAGGTGCTCTCCCGCTGGCAGGACTTCGTCGGCACGGGGGAGTTCTTCCGCGGCGTCGAGACCACGATCGGCCGGCTGCGGGACCGCCTCGGCGCCCTGGTGCGCGGGCGCCCGGCCCCGCCCGAAGAGGTCGAGACCGCGCTCGAGACCGGCCTGCACGCCGTGATGGTCGAGGCGGCCGCCGCGGCCGCCGAGCAGATCGAGCGGCGTTGGGCGTCCGAGCCGGCGGGCCGGGCCCTCGTGGCCGGGCGCGACCTGGGCGCCCTGGCGCCGGACACGTCGGCGCGGGCGGCCGACGTCGTGCGGGACTGGCAGTCGGACGTGCTGGCGCTGATCCAGGAGGAGGGCGCGGGCAAGCGCACGCGCGCCCGCCTGGCGGCCACCGGCGTGAACGGCGCGGCCGTGGCCCTCATGATCATCTCGTTCGCCTCCACCGGCGGACTCGCGGGCATCGAGGTCGGCATCGCCGGCGGCGCCGCCGTCGTCGGGCAGAAGCTGCTCGAGTCGATCTTCGGCGAGGACGCCGTGCGCCGCATGGCCCGGCGTGCCGATGAGCTGCTCGAGCACCGAGTGCGGGCCTTCCTCGAGACCGTGCTCGCGGACCGCTTCCTGCCGCTGCTCCACCTCGAGCGCGAGCCGCAGGCCACCGAGGAGCTGCGCGCCCTCGTGCCGGTGCTGCGCCGCGGGGTGGCCGCCGGCGTCGACGGCCCGACCGGGCCCGAGCACGCCCCGTCCGCCGCCGAGGCGGGGGAGGAGCCCCGATGAGCCGCCGCGACACCCCCGCCCTGGCCCCCCGCCTGGACGCCCTCGGCGAGGCCGCCGAGCTGGCCGCGGGCCGCCTGCCCGAGGACGTCGTGGCCGGGGCCGACGCCGTCGTGCGCGCGGCCGGGGAGCGCCAGGCACTCTCCGCGGAGCACACCGTGGTCGGGTTCTTCGGGGCGACGGGCTCCGGCAAGTCCTCCCTGTTCAACGCGCTCACCGGCCGCGACCTGGCCCGCGTGGCCGCCACCCGGCCCACCACGTCCGAGCCGCTCGCCGCGGTCTGGGGCGTGGGCCGGGGACAGGGGTTGGACCCGGACGCGGAGCACGGCGACGGCACCGGCGAGGGCGGCGGCGCGGCCGCGCTGCTCGACTGGCTCGGCGTGCGCCGCCGCCACCTGCTGGACGAGGCGCCCGTGCTCGACGACGGCCGCCCCGGCTTCCTCGGCTTCGGCCGCCGTGACGGCGCCGACGCCACCGGCCTGATCCTGCTGGACCTGCCGGACATCGACTCGGTCGAGCGGGGCAACCGCGAGATCACCTCCCGGCTGGCCGGCCACGTGGACGTGCTGGTGTGGGTCGTGGACCCGGAGAAGTACGCGGACGCCGTGCTGCACCGCGAGTTCCTGGCGACCATGGGCTCGCACGCGGCCGTCACCCTCGTGCTGCTCAACCAGGTGGACCGGCTCTCGGTGCGTGACCGGGACGTCGTGCTGGCCTCGCTGCGCCGGATGCTCTCCGGCCACGGCCTCGGCGACGTCCGGGTGCTGCCCGTGTCCGCGCGCACGGGGGAGGGCCTCGAGGAGGTCGGCCGGCAGGTCGCGGCGATCGTCGCCCAGCGCGGCGCGGCCGCCGAACGCCTGGGCGCGGACGTCGCGGCCCGTGCCGCGGACCTCGCCGCCGCCTCGGGCGAGGGCGAGCCGGCCGGCGTCGGGCCCGGGGACGAGCAGCGGCTCGGGCGCGAGCTGGCCGTGGCCGGCGGCGTGCCGGCCGTCGTCCGGGCGGTGGAGGGCTCGTACCGGCTGCGCTCGGCCAAGCGCACCAGCTGGCCCGTGCTGCGCTGGATGCACTCCTTCCGCGCGGACCCCCTGCGGCGCCTGCACCTGATGCCCGAGAGCGCCGCCCCCCGCCGCGACCGGGACGAGGTCGCCCGCGACCCCGCGCTGCACCGCACCTCCCTGCCCGAGCGCTCGGGCACCCAGCGGGCCGTCGTCGACGGCGCGGTCCGCACGCTGGCCGCCGCGGCCGGCGCGGGAGCCTCCGAGCCGTGGGCCGCCGCCATCCGCCGCGCGGGCCGGGAGCACGCCGAGGAGCTCCCCGGCGCCGTGGACCAGGCGATCGCCGCCACCGACCTCGGGGCCGGTCGGGGCAGCTGGTGGCACCCCGTGCTGGACGTGCTGCAGTGGCTCGCCCTCCTCACCGCCGTCGTCGGCGCCGGCTGGCTGGGCGTCCTCGCCCTGGCCGGGTACCTGCAGTTCCCCCTGCCGCCCGCCCCCACGGTCGAGGGCTTCCCCCTCCCGACGCTGCTGCTCGTCGGCGGCCTCGCGCTCGGCGTGCTCCTGGCCCTGCTGGCGATCCCCCTGACCCGGTGGACCGCCGCGGCGCGGGGACGCCACGCGCGCCGCCGCCTCGAGGAGGCGACCACCGACGTCGGCCGGCGGCTCGTCGTCGACCCGGTGCGCGCCGAGGTGGACCGCTTCCGCGCCTTCCGCGACGCCCTCGCCCGGGCCTCCGGCGCCCCGGTCCGGCGGGGCCGCCGATGACGGTGCGCGACCCCGCGGCCGCGGCGGGGGCGACCGTCGGCGACCTCACGGAGGCCGAGCTGCTGGAGGTCGTCCTGACCGGGCTCGCTCCCGCCGTCCGGGACGGCCACTGGCCCGCCGGCACCGTCGCCCCGGGCGACGACGCCGCCCTCGTGCCCGCGCCCCGCGGCGGGACGCTCATCTCCACGGACGCGATGGGGGAGGGCACGGACTTCCTGCACCGCTGGCCGGCCGGCCCCCGCACCCGCGGCCACGACGCCGGCTGGAAGGCCGTCGCCCAGAACCTCTCGGACGTCAACGCGATGGGCGGGACCGCCTCCGCGCTCGTCACCGCCCTCACCCTGCCGCCGACGACGCCGGTCGCCTGGGTGCGGTCGTTCGCCGCGGGCATCGTGGGCGCGGTGCGTCACCTCGGCGCGCCGGACTGCCGGGTGGCCGGGGGCGACCTGGGCACCGGCGGACGGGTCCACGCCGCGGTGACGGTGCTCGGGGACCCGCACCCCGGCGGAGTGCTGTGCCGCACGCCGGCCGCGGCGGACCGGGACCGCGTGCTCGCCGAGGGCGCCGACCTCGTCCATGCCCAGGCGGTGCCGGACGGTCCCCGGGCCGCCGCGCCCCCGGGGCCGGGGTGGGCCGCCGCCGGGCTCGCCCTGCTGCTCACCGACCGCGCGGAGCTGGAGCGACGGGCGGACGCCCTCCCCGCCGCCGACCGGCCGTCACCGCGGGAGCTCGCCCGCGCCGTCCGCGCCCAGCTGCGACCCCGCCCGCCGCTGGCCCTCGGACCCGCCGCGGTGACGGCCGGCCTGCTCACCCTCATGGACGTCTCCGACGGCCTGGGCAAGGACGCGCACCGCATGGCGGCCGCCACCGGCGGGGCCGGACCCGCGCCGGCACCGTGGCTGGACGAGGCCTGGCTGGCGGCGACCGCCGCACCCCTGCGCCGCGTGGCCGCCCTGGCCGGGACCAGTCCGGAGGCGCTCGTGACCGGCGGGGGCGAGGACTACGGCCTCCTGGGGCTGGCGTGGCCCGAGACCGAGCTGCCCCGGGGGTTCACGCGGATCGGCCGGCTCGTGCCGGACGGGGCCCGGCCGCCGACCGGGCACCGGCCCCTGTCCGAGTCCGGCTGGGACCCGTTCGCCGGCTGAGCGCCCGGGCCGGGGTCCGCGGGCGGGTCAGGCCGCGCGGAGGAGTCGCTCCGGGTCGAAGCGGTGGCCGAGGCCGATGACGTCCCACCCGTGCTCGCGCCACGCGGCGACGTCCAGGACGTTGCGCCCGTCGATCAGCAGGCGGGAGGCCACGCGTGCGCCCACGGTGTCCGGATCCATCTCGCGGAACTGGCGCCACTCGGTCAGCAGCAGGGTCAGCTCGGCGCCGTCCACGGCCGCCTCGAGCGAGTCCACGTAGTCGAGCCGCGGGAAGCGGGCGGCCGCGTTGGCATTGCCCTCGGGGTCGTACACCCGGACGTCGGCGCCGGCCGTGTAGAGACGGTTGGCGACGTCGAGGGCGGGGGAGTCCCGGACGTCGTCGGAGTCCGGCTTGAACGTGACGCCCAGCACGGCGATCCGCGTGCCGTTGAGCACCTGCACGCTCGCGGGGGTGGGGGCGGGCCCGGAGGCCTCGGCCCGGCGGATCCGGCCGTCGCGAGCCGCGGAGAGCACCTGCACCGCCAGGTCCACCACGCGGTCACGGCGGCGCAGGTTGATGTCGTCCACCTCCGCCAGAAACCGCATGGTCCGGTCCAGGCCCAGCTCGGAGACGCGCGCCTGGAGCGCGCGGATGTCCTTGGGCAGACAGCCGCCCCCGAACCCCACGCCCGCGTTGAGGAACCGGCGTCCGATCCGCGCGTCGTGGCCGATCGCGTCCGCAAGGGTGCCGATGTCCCCGCCCACGTTCTCGGTGATCTCCGAGAACGCGTTGATGAACGAGATCTTCGTGGCCAGGAAGGCGTTCGCGGCCACCTTCACCAGCTCGGCCGTCTCGAGGTCCGTGCTGATCCACGGGGTGTCGTCCGCGAGCTGCCGCGCGTAGACCCGGCGCAGGATGCCCGCGGCGCGGGGCCCGTGCGTGCCGATGACGAGGCGGTCCGGGGTGAGCGTGTCCCTCACGGCGAAGCCCTCCCGCAGGAACTCGGGGTTCCAGGCGAGCTCGACCTCGCCCGGCAGCCCGGCCTCGGCGCGCACGGTGCGCACGAGCTCGGCCAGGCGGCGCGCGGTGCCCACGGGCACGGTCGACTTGCCGACGATCAGCGCGTCGCGGTCGATCGCCGCAGCGAGGGAGGCGACGGCGGCGTCCACATAGCTCAGGTCCGCCGCGGTCTCGCCCACCTTCTGCGGGGTGCCGACGCCGATGAAGTGGACGTCCGCCCAGCGGGCCGCCTCCGCGACGTCCGTGGTGAAGCGCAGCCGCCCGGAGGCGACGTGGGTGCGCAGCAGCTCGGGCAGGCCGGGTTCGTGGAAGGGCACCTCGCCGCGGGCCAGGCGCTCGATCTTGGCCGGGTCCACGTCCACGCCGAGGACCTCGAAGCCCAGCTCGGCCATGCACGCGGCGTGCGTGGCGCCCAGATAGCCCGTGCCGATCACGGACAGCCGCGGCGCGGCCTCCTGCTCGGCGGGGGCGGCGGGCGCGGTCGTCTCGGTCACGGCGGACTCCTCGGTGGTGCGGGGGCGGCGGTCGGGGACCTGGCTGACGCTAGGCCCCGCGGGTGAACGCGGGAAGAACGGGGTGTCTCGGCGGCGCGTCCCGTCGGTGGCGCGGGCGGGCCTCAGGCCTCGCCGGCGCGGATGAGCTCGGTGAGCCGCGTCGCGGCGGAGACGACGGCGTCCGCGTGCAGCCGGCCCGGCTGTCGGGAGAGCCGCTCGAGGGGGCCGGAGATCGAGACCGCCGCGATGACGCGGCCGCTGGGACCGCGCACCGGCGCCGACACCGAGGCGACCCCGGGCTCGCGCTCGGCCAGGGACTGGGCCCAGCCGCGCCGCCGCACCGCCGCGAGGACGGTGGGTGTGAACACGGCGCCGGCCAGCCCCTCGACGAGCCGCTCGTGGTCCTCCCAGGCCAGGAGCACCTGCGCGGCGGAGCCGGCCTTCATGGACATGCGAGCGCCCACGGGGATGGTGTCGCGCAGGCCCCAGGGCCGCTCCGCGCTGGCCACGCACACGCGGGAGTCCGCCTGCCGACGGAACACCTGGGCGCTCTCGCCCGTGGCGTCGCGCAGCCACAGCAGCACCGGGCCGGAGGCCGTGGTGAGCCGGTCCTCGCCGGCGGCGGAGGCGAGCTCGGCGAGGCGGGTGCCCAGCACGTAGCGGCCCTGCAGGTCCTTGCCCACCATGCGGTGGTGCGTGAGGGCGGCCGCGAGCCGGTGCAGCGTGGGCCGCGCGATCCCGGTGGCGATGACGAGCTGGGCGAGCGTGGCCGGGCCGGACTCGAGCGCGTCAAGGATCGCCACCGACTTGTCCACCACGCCGACACCGCTGGGATGCCGGTGGAGCGAGGGGCCGATGAGGTCGTCCTCGGTGGGCGGGCGCACGGGCTCGGTGGTCATGGGGTGATCGTAGTCGTCTCACTGCGCGGACGGCCGGGGATGTCGGCGCGCGACGTGCGCGACCGGGCCGGCCTCCGCCGCGTCCGGCATGTGAGACGAAATCTCACGATGTGGAATATCGCGCCGCGTGGTCGAGAACAGCCCCGCCGCGCCCCACAGTGGTCCGTGAGCACCGGCGCCCCGCGCCGGGCGACGACTGACAGGTGCGTGAGCAGGAAGGTGCGGCACATGACGACGGCGACGACGCGGCCCAGGACGCTGGCCGAGAAGGTCTGGGACGAGCACGTGGTGGTGCGCGGCGGGGGCGAGGGCGCCTCCCGCACCCCCGACCTGCTCTACATCGACCTGCACCTCGTGCACGAGGTGACGAGCCCGCAGGCCTTCGAGGGGCTGCGTCTGGCCGGGCGTCCGGTGCGTCGGCCCGACCTGACCATCGCCACGGAGGACCACAACACCCCGACGCTGGACATCGACCAGCCGATCGCGGATCCCACCTCGCGCACCCAGATCGAGACCCTGCGGGCCAACTGCGCCGAGTTCGGCGTCCGCCTGCACCCGTTGGGCGACGCCGAGCAGGGCATCGTTCACGTCGTCGGCCCCCAGCTGGGCCTGACCCAGCCCGGCCTCACCGTGGTCTGCGGCGACTCCCACACCTCCACCCACGGTGCGTTCGGCGCCCTGGCGTTCGGCATCGGCACCTCCGAGGTCGAGCACGTCCTGGCGACCCAGACCCTGCCGCTGAAGCCCTTCAAGACCATGGCGGTCACCGTGGACGGCACGCTGCGCCCGGGTGTGACGGCCAAGGACATCATCCTCGCGGTCATCGCGAAGATCGGCACGGGCGGGGGCCAGGGCTTCGTGCTCGAGTACCGCGGTGAGGCCATCCGGAACCTCTCCATGGAGGGCCGGATGACCATCTGCAACATGTCCATCGAGGCCGGCGCCCGCGCCGGCATGGTCGCCCCGGACGAGACCACCTTCGCCTACCTGAAGGGACGGCCCCATGCCCCCGAGGGCGCCGACTGGGACGCCGCCGTCGAGCACTGGCGCACCCTCGCCACGGATGAGGGCGCGGAGTTCGACGCCGAGGTGGTCATCGACGCGGACACGCTGGAGCCGTTCGTCACGTGGGGCACCAACCCGGGTCAGGGCGTGAGCCTGAACGACACCGTCCCCGCGCCCGAGGACTTCACCGACCCGGTGGCCCAGGAGGCGGCCCGCAAGGCGCTGTCCTACATGGACCTGGCCCCCGGCACGCCGATGAAGCAGGTCGAGGTCGACACCGTCTTCATGGGCTCGTGCACCAACTCCCGCATCGAGGACCTGCGGGCGTTCGCCGAGGTCGTCCGGGGCCGGCGCAAGGCCGAGGGGCTGCGCGTCATGGTCGTGCCGGGCTCGGCGCGCGTGCGTCTGCAGGCCATGGACGAGGGCCTGGACAGGGTGTTCGAGGACTTCGGGGCCGAGTGGCGGTTCGCCGGCTGCTCCATGTGCCTGGGCATGAACCCGGACCAGCTCGCCCCGGGGGAGCGCTGCGCGTCCACCTCCAACCGCAACTTCGAGGGCCGGCAGGGCAAGGGCGGACGCACCCACCTGGTGTCCCCGGTGGTCGCCGCGGCCACCGCCGTGCTGGGCCGCCTCGCCAGCCCGTCCGACCTGCCCGCCCTCACCCTCCAGGAGGCCTGAGCCATGGAGAAGTTCACCACCCACACCGGCGTCGGCGTGCCGCTGCGCGCCTCGAACGTGGACACGGACCAGATCATCCCGGCCGTGTACCTCAAGCGGATCTCCCGCACGGGCTTCGAGGACGCCCTGTTCGCCGGCTGGCGCCAGGACCCCGACTTCATCCTGAACACCGAGCCGTTCAGCGGGGGCACCGTGCTCGTGGCGGGCTCCGACTTCGGCACCGGCTCCTCGCGCGAACACGCCGTGTGGGCGCTCAAGGACTACGGCTTCCGCGCCGTGATCTCCCCGCGCTTCGCGGACATCTTCCGCGGCAACTCCGCCAAGCAGGGGCTCGTCGCGGCTCAGGTGGAGCAGGAGGACGTCGAGCGCATCTGGAAGGAGCTGGAGAACCGTCCCGGGACCACGGTCACCGTGGACCTCGTCACACGCACCGTCGAGTGCGGGGATGTGACCGCCCCCTTCCAGATCGACGACGACACCCGTCGCCGGCTGCTCGAGGGCCTGGACGACATCGCCGTCACCCTGGGGCACCAGGCCGAGATCGATGCCTATGAGGCGGACCGCCCCGCGTACAAGCCCACCACCCTGCCGGCCCGCACGGCCGGCTGACCGGCCGGCGCCGGGAGCGCACCATTGCCGCGCGTGCCCGGCGACGCCCTATGCTGGGAGTCGATTCCGGGACCGCCCGCCGCACGCGGCGGGCGGTCCCGTTCAGAGACCTCCCCGCTCCGGCGGAGTGGCCGAGACCGTGGCCCTGCGGCCGCGCTGAGGAAGGACGCGCATGGCGAAGCTCTTGACCATCCATGGCGGCAAGCCGCTGACCGGTGAGGTGACCGTGCGCGGCGCCAAGAACCTGGTGCCCAAGGCCATGGTGGCCGCCCTGCTCGGCAACTCGCCGTCCGTGCTCCGGAACATCCCCGAGATCAAGGACGTGGACGTCGTCAGCTCCCTCCTCGAGATCCACGGCGTGTCCGTGGAGTGGGACAAGGAGACCGGGCGGATCACGATGGACCCGGCCGGGGTGAAGTCGGCCCTGACCGCCGAGATCGACGCCCACGCCGGCGACTCGCGCATCCCGATCCTCTTCTGCGGCCCGCTCATGCACGCGATCGGGGAGGCCTTCATCCCCGACCTCGGCGGCTGCAAGATCGGCGACCGCCCGATCGACTACCACCTGGCCGTGCTGCGCAACTTCGGCGCCGTCGTGGACAAGCGCCCGGGCGGCATCTCCATCTCCGCCCCGAAGGGCCTGCACGGCGCCAAGCTCGAGCTGCCGTACCCCTCCGTCGGAGCCACCGAGCAGGTGCTGCTGACCGCCGTGAAGGCCGAGGGCATCACCGAGCTCAAGGGCGCCGCCGTCGAGCCGGAGATCCACGACCTCATCGCCGTCCTGCAGAAGATGGGCGCGATCATCACCGTGCAGACGGACCGCACCATCCGCATCGAGGGCGTGAGCGAGATGCGCGGCTACAACCACATCGCGCTGTCCGACCGCAACGAGTCCGCCTCGTGGGCCTCCGCCGCCCTGGCCACCCGCGGGGACATCTACGTCCGCGGCGCCGAGCAGCGCGACCTGACGGCGTTCCTGAACACCTACCGCAAGATCGGCGGCGAGTTCGACGTCGTCGACGACGGCATCCGGTTCTGGCACGCCGGCGGCGACCTCAATCCGCTCGTGCTCGAGACGGACGTGCACCCCGGCTTCATGACCGACTGGCAGCAGCCCCTCGTGGTGGCGCTGACCCAGGCCAAGGGGGTCTCCATCGTGCACGAGACCGTGTACGAGAACCGCTTCGGCTTCACCGACGCCCTCGTGCGGATGGGCGCCTCCATCCAGCTGCACCGCGAGTGCCTCGGCTCCGTGCCGTGCCGCTTCGGTCAGCGCAACTTCCTGCACTCGGCCGTGATCTCCGGCCCGACGCCGCTGCACGGCGTCGAGTTCGACATCCCGGACCTGCGCGGCGGCTTCTCCCACCTGATCGCCGCCCTCACCGCCGAGGGCACCTCCACGGCGACGGGCCTGGAGATCATCAACCGCGGCTACGAGCACTTCATGGCGAAGCTCGAGGGCCTCGGCGCCGACGTCGAGCTGACCGAACGCGACCGGTGAGCGGCGTGGACGCGCAGAGCCCTGCCGCTGCGGGGGGTCGTCCGACGCGTGCCGCGCGGGCCCCCTACGTGATCCCGGGGGCGATCGTGCGACCGGCGATGCGGGCCCTCGTCCGCCAGGTGTGGGAGGGGACCGAGCACCTGCCCGAGACCGGCGCGATCCTCGCCGTCAACCACATCTCGGAGGTGGACCCGCTCTCCGTGGCCCACATGGTCTACAACCAGGGCCTGCTGCCGACCTTCCTCGCCAAGGCCGAGCTCTGGAAGGTGCCCGTGCTCAAGCAGGTCCTCGAGGCCACCCGCATGATCCCGGTCGAGCGCACCCGCGACGGCGGCCGCTCGCTCGCCGCCGCCCGCGAGGCCGTCGCCACGGGCCGGGCGATCATCGTCTACCCGGAGGGCACCGTCACCCGCGATCCCGACGGCTGGCCCATGGCCGGGCGCAACGGGGCCGTGCGCCTCGCCCTGCAGACCGGCGCCCCGCTCATCCCCGTCGGTCAGTGGGGCATCCAGGAGCTGCTGCCGTACGGCGGCCGCTCCCTCCGCGTCCTCCCGCGCAAGACCGCCCGGATCCGGGTCGGCGCGCCCGTCGACCTCGCGGACCTGCGGGACCGCCCCGTGACGGCGGGGACCCTGCGCGAGGGCACCGGCCGCATGATGGCCGCGATCACCGACCTGGTCGCCGAGCTGCGCGGAGAACCGGCCCCGGAGGGCCGCTGGGATCCCGCGACCGGAGCGCGGGTGATCGGGGCATGAGCGATCCGCGCACCGTCGCCGTCCTCGGGGCCGGCAGCTGGGGGTCGGCCTTCGCCCGCGTCCTGGGCCTGAGCACCAGCCCCGAGTCCGCCCGCGCGTCCGAGATCGTGATGTGGTCCCGGCGGGCCGAGGTCGCCGAGGCCATCACCGAGCGACACGAGAACCCCGAGTACCTGCCCGGCATCACCCTGCCCACCTGCGTGCGCGCCGTCACCGACGCCGCCGAGGCGGTCCGGGGCGCCGGCGTCGTGATGGTGGCCGTGCCCGCGCAGCACGTGCGCGAGACGCTGCGCACCGTGCGCGCCGACCTGGCCCCGGACGCCGTCGTGGTCTCCCTCGTCAAGGGCCTCGAGCGCGGCACCGACGCGCGGATGTCGCAGGTCTGCGCGGAGGAGCTGGGCCTCAGCCCGGACCGGTTCGCGGTGGTCTCCGGACCCAACCTCGCCCTCGAGATCGCGCGCGGCGAGCCCACCGCCACGGTGGTCGCCTCGGCCTCGCGCGCGACGGCGGAGCGCATCGCCGCCCTCACAGCCGGCCGGACCTTCCGGCCCTACACGAACATGGACGTCGTGGGCGTGGAGATCGGCGGCGTGGTGAAGAACGTCATCGCGCTCGCCGTGGGCATCTGCGACGGGCAGGGGCTGGGGGACAACTCCAAGGCCTCCGTCATCACCCGGGGCCTGGCCGAGACCACCCGGCTGGCCGTCGCGCTCGGCGGCGACCCGGCCACCATGGCCGGGCTCGCCGGCCTGGGCGACCTCGTGGCCACGTGCGCCTCGCCCCTCTCCCGCAACCGCACGGCCGGCCGCCACATCGGCACCGGCCTCAGCGCGGAGGAGGCGGTGGCCGCCATGAGCCAGACGGCCGAGGGCATCAAGTCCGTCTCCGCCATCGTGCACGCCGCCCGCGCCCACGGTGTGGAGATGCCCATCAGCGAGCTGATGGACCGGGTGGTCGCCGGGGACGTGGCCGTGGACCGCCTCGCCGAGCTGCTGCTCGCCCGTGACCTGAAGTCGGAAGGACGCACCGCATGACCGCCACCCCCGCCCCGGAGGCCGCCGCCGACGCGCGTCCCCGCGTGCTCCTGCTCTTCGGCGGCCGCTCGAGCGAGCACCCCATCAGCTGCGTGACCGCGGCGGGCGTGCTGCACGCGGCCGACCGTCAGCGCTGGGACGTCGTGCCGGTGGGTGTGGCCCGCTCCGGCCTGTGGTCGCACGACGAGCTGGACGTGGCCTCGTTCCGCCTGGACGGCGACGCCCTGCCGGAGGTGCCGGAGCCCGAGGCCCCGGTGAGCCTGCGCGCCCTGCCGGACGGCACCGTCGAGCTGACCGCGGCCGACGGCTCCTCGCTGGGCCCGGTGGACGTCGTGTTCCCGCTGCTGCACGGCCCCTGGGGCGAGGACGGCACCCTCCAGGGCATGTTCGAGTCGCTGGGTCTGCCCTACGTGGGCTGCGGCGTGCTCGCCTCCGCGGTCGGCATGGACAAGCACTTCATGAAGGTCGCCTTCCAGGCCGCCGGCCTCGAGGTCGGCCCGTGGGAGACCATCACCGCCCGCGACTGGGCGCGCGATCCGGAGGCGGCCCTCGCCCGCGCCGGGGCGCTCGCCTACCCGCTGTTCGTCAAGCCCGCCCGCGCCGGCTCGTCCTTCGGCATCACCCGCGTCACCGAGCCCGCGGGTCTGCGCGCCGCCGTCGAGGAGGCCCGTCGCTTCGACCCCAAGGTCGTGGTGGAGGCGGGCATCGTCGGCCGCGAGATCGAGTGCGCCGTCCTCGACGGGCACGGCGCCGCCGCCCCGCGCGCCTCGCTGCCGGGGGAGATCGTCGTGGCCCACGACGAGGGCGAGACGCAGTTCTACGACTTCGAGTCGAAGTACCAGGACACCGGCAGCACCCAGCTGTCCTGCCCGGCCGAGCTGCCGGGGGAGGAGATCGAGCGGCTGCGCGCCCTGGCGATCCGCGCCTTCGAGGCCGTGGACGGGTCCGGCCTGGGCCGCTGCGACTTCTTCTTCACCCCGGACGGGCGCTGGGTGGTCAACGAGATCAACACCATGCCGGGCTTCACGCCCATCAGCATGTACCCGGCCATGTGGGAGCGGACGGGCCTGTCCTACGACGATCTGATCTCGGAGCTGCTGGACCTCGCCCTCGAGCGGGGCGTCGGCCTGCACTGACGCGGCCCGCGGCCGGCCCGCGCCGGTCTCAGCCGACGGGTGTGGCGTCCTGCACGCTGACGCAGCCGCCGCTGGGCTCGATCTGCGCGACCGCCGAGGACAGGCCCACCATCACGGTGTCCGAGCTGGCCTGGTCCTTGCCGAACAGCACCTCCACGGCCGGGTCACGGCCGTAGGTGGTGATCCGCCAGTTCTCGTCCTCGTCCCGGATGACCCAGTCGATCCCGTCCACGGAGATGCAGCGGTCCGTGGTGGGGCCGGGGACCTCGGCGCCGCAGCGCAGGACGACGGCGGCCGGGTCACCCCACACGGCCGTCGCCTGGCTGTCGGTGGGGCGCAGGTCGAGGTCGCCCAGGGCGTCGGGCATGGCCACCATGGCCGGGGCACACGCCGGGTCAGCGGCGTGGGGCGCGGCCTCCACCGTGGCCACCCGTCCGGTGCAGGCCGTGGCGCCGAGGGCGATCGCGGTCAGGAGGGGCACGAGACGACGCAGACGGCGGGATTCCATCCGCCCAGGATACGTGCGGCGCCGGGACCCGCGGGGGCCCGTGCCCTAGCATGGGCGGGACCGTTCCCGTCCCCGCCTCAGGAGCCCACGTGAGCAGCACCGCGGACCCCCGCCCCCGCCCCCCGCAGGAGGACGTCGCCGTCGGGCGGCGCCGTCGTCGTCGCCGCCCGTGGCTGATCGCCCTGGCGGTGGTGCTCGTGGCGCTGCTGGCCGTGGGCATCGCGGCGGCGGTGTACGTCGGCGGGATCGCCCGGATCATCGACCAGGACACCCAGCGCTTCGACGGCGGCGCGTTCCCCGCCGAGTCGGGCCGCCCGGGCGCCGCGGGGGCGTCCGCCCAGCAGCCCACCGCGCCGCCGCCCGGCATGGACGCGGACCAGGCCGCCGAAGGCGCCCAGGGCCCCGTCGCCCCGGACGCGGACGAGAAGGCGGACGAGCAGGCCCTCGACGTGCTGCTCGTCGGCGAGGACGCGGGCGCGGAGGGCCGTGACTCCGCCGGCCGGTCGGACACCCTCATGTGGGTCCACGTGCCCGGGGACCGCAGCGAGATCCAGGTCATGTCCATCATGCGCGACATGTGGGTGCCGATCCCGGGACACGGGGACCACAAGGTCAACGCCGCCTACCAGTACGGCGGCATCCCGCTGACGGTGGCCACCGCGGAGAACATGTTCCAGGCACGCGTGGACCACGTGATCGCCGTGGACCTCGCCGGCTTCAAGGGCCTCGTGGACGCCCTGGGCGGCGTCAGCGTGGACAACCCCAGCGCCTTCGTCTCGACCGGCGGCATCGACTTCCCCGCGGGCACCGTGCAGATGGACGGGGACAAGGCCCTGGCCTACGCGCGGGAGCGGTACAACCTGCCGCGCAGCGACTTCGACCGTGTGGAGAACCAGCAGCGCCTGGTCAAGGCCATCGTGGCCGCGTTCCTCTCCCGCGACACCCTCTCGGACCCGAGCCGCGTGCAGGCCGCCGTCGAGGAGTTCGCCCCCTTCCTGACCCTCGACGACGAGCTCGACTCGAGCACCCTCGCGAACCTGGCGTGGTCCCTGCGCGACGCGCGCGACGCCCCGATCGTGACCAGCACGGTGCCGTCCGTGGGCGTGGGCTACACGGACACCGGCGAGGACGTCGTGTGGCCGGACTGGGCGGCGATCGCCCGCCTGGGCGAGGGCATCCGCACCGGCACCCTGGGGGAGGCCGTCGCGCAGTGAGCACGCCGTCCCGGCCGTCACTGGTACGGCACTGGCTCGCGCTCGCGGAGGAGCTCGTGGGCCGGGCCGCGCCGCGACTCGACGCCCTGAACCTCTTCCCGGTCCCGGACGCGGACACGGGCACGAACATGCTCGCCACGCTGACGGCGGCCCGCACCGCGGCCGACGCCTGCCCCGCACAGGACGACGCCGGCGCCGTGCTCGCGCACGCGGGCGCGGCCGCGCTGGACTCGGCCCGGGGCAACTCGGGCATGCTGCTCGCGGTCGGCCTGGCAGGGATGGCCGAGCCCCTGCGCGGCCGGGAGCGCGTCGACGCGTTCGCCCTGGCGGCGGCGTTCGGAGCCGCCGACCGGGCCGCCCGGCAGGCCCTGTCGGATCCGCGCGAGGGGACGATCCTCACGGTGCTCTCCGCGGCCGCCCGCAGCCTCGCGCGCTCGTCCACCCAGGCCCCCGACACGCCCGCGGTGGCCGGCGACGCGGACCCGGCCGTGCGGCTCGGTCCGGCCGTGACCCTCATGCTGGCCGACTGCGTGCAGGCCGTGGAGGAGACCGAGTCGTTGCTCGCCCCGCTGACCCGGGCGCACGTCGTGGACGCCGGCGCCGTCGGGCTGCTCTGGGTGTTCGAGGCGCTGCGCGCCGTCGTCACGGGCACGCCCGTGGACGAGGAGCTGGCCACCGCCCTCCCCGGCTACGTCGAGGGCGCCCACGCCGCGGAGGGCGAGCCCGCCGCCGCGGCGGAGGCGCCGACCGAGGGGGCCGTCGAGGTGATGGGCACCCTGACGCTCACCCCGCTCGCCGCGGCCGAGCTGCGCCGACGGCTGACCGACGTGGGGGACGCCGTGATCCTCGCCCCCGTCGGGACCGCCCGTGACGCGCAGGGCCGGGTGCCGTGGCGGGTCCACGTGCACGTGCCCCGCGCCGAGGACGCGATCGGCCCCCTGCGGGCCGCCGGCGACGTCGAGGGCCTGGCCGTCACCGACCTGGCCGAGCCGTCGCACGGCGACGACGCCGCACCGGATGGGTGCCATGGCCGCTGAGGCCCCCGTCACCGACCTGCCCCTGTCCGAGGTGCTGGGCGGGAAGCTGCCCGCCCGCCTCGAGAAGGAGCTCGGGCTGACCACGGTCGGGGACCTGCTGGACCACGTGCCGCACCGCTGGATCGAGCGCGGCGAGCTCACCCCCATCGCCGCCCTGCCGTACGACGCCGAGGTGACCGTCGTCGCCGTCGTGGAGTCGGTGACCACGCGGCGCATGCACAGCCGGCCCGGGTTCATCGTGGACGTCACCGTCGCTGACCCGTCCGTGGCCGGCGTGCCGGGGGCGAGCCTGTCCATGGCCTTCTTCAACGGCCACGACGCCCGCCGCCGCCTCGCCCCCGGGATGACCGCCATGTTCCAGGGCCGCACGACCGAGTACCGCGGCCGGATCACGCTGAACAACCCGGACTTCGCCCTCCTGGACGACGACGTCGCCCCGGGGGAGGTGGACGTGCGACCGGTCCCGCTCTACCGGGCCACGGGGAAGCTGCCGTCGTGGACGGTCCGCTCCGCCGTCGCCCGGGTGCTCGAGACCGTCGACCTGGGACGGATCCCCGAGCTGCTCACCGAGCGGATCCGCGCGGAGGCCGCCGCGGCGCTCGACCTGGACGCGCCGCTGCCGGGCACCGCCCAGGCATACCGGGACCTGCACGCCCCGCACGACGTCGCCGCCACCGGCCCGGCGCGGACCGCGCTCGCCCTGCGTGAGGCGCTGCTCGTCCAGGCCGCACTCGCCTGGCGCCGGGACCGGGAGCGGGCGGTGCCCGCCGTGCCCCGCCCGCCGCGGCCCGGCGGCCTGCTCGAGGCCCTCGACGCCCGCCTGCCGTTCGCGCTGACGCCCGGCCAGGTGGCGGTGGGGGAGCAGCTGTCCGCCGAGCTGGCCCGGGACGCCCCGATGAGCCGGCTGCTGCAGGGGGACGTGGGCGCGGGCAAGACGCTCGTGGCCCTGCGGGCGATGCTGCAGGTCGTGGACGCCGGCGGCCAGGCCGCCCTGGTGGCGCCCACCGAGGTGCTCGCCGCGCAGCACCACCGCGCCCTGCTGCGCCTGATGGGCCCCCTCGCCGAGGCCTGCACCCTCGGGGCCGGCGACGGCCCGGCCACGAGGGTCGCGCTGGTCACCGGCTCGCTCAAGACCGCCGCACGCCGCGAGGCGCTGCTGGCCCTGGCCTCCGGTGAGGCAGGCATCGCCGTCGGGACGCACGCCCTGCTCTCCGAGAAGGTGGGCTTCGCCGAGCTGGCCCTGGCCGTCGTCGACGAGCAGCACCGCTTCGGCGTGGACCAGCGCGAGGCCCTGCGGCGGGCCAACCCCGGCACGCACCTGCTCGTCATGTCCGCCACGCCCATCCCGCGCTCCGTGGCGATGACGGTGTTCGGCGACCTGGACCTGTCGGTGCTCGAGGGGCTGCCGTCCGGGCGTCAGCCGGTCACCACGCACGTGGCGCGGATGGCCCACGGCCCGCGCGTGATCGGCCGGGTGTGGGAGCTGATCGCCGAGCACGTGGCGGCCGGCCACCAGGCGTTCGTGGTGTGCCCGCGCATCGACCCCGACGACGCCGACCCGGGCCACGCCAACGTGGAGGAGATGACACCCCGGCTGCGGGGTCTCCCGGCGCTGGCGGGGCTGCGGATCGACGCCGTGCACGGGCGCATGGACCAGGCCGAGCAGGACGCGGCGATGCAGGCCTTCGCGCGCGGGGCGACGGACGTGCTCGTGGCGACCACCGTCATCGAGGTGGGCGTGGACGTGCCCAACGCGACGGTCATGGCGATCCTCGACGCCGACGACTTCGGCCTGTCCACCCTGCACCAGCTGCGCGGCCGCGTGGGCCGCGGGCCCGGGGCGGCGGTCTGCCTGCTGGCCACGCGCCTGCCGGACGGGCACCCGTCGCTGCGCCGGCTCGAAGTCCTGGCCCAGGAGCAGGACGGCATGCGCATCGCGCAGGAGGACCTCGCCCAGCGCGGCGTCGGCGACGTGCTCGGCGCCGCCCAGTCCGGGCTGGCCTCGGGGCTGCACCACGTGGACGTCATCGCCGACGCCCCGCTGATCGCCGTGGCCGCCGACGCCGTCGCGCAGGTCATGGCGGCCGGCCCGGGGCTCTCCGCCCACCCGGCGCTCGCCGCCGAGGTGGCCCGCTGGGAGGCCGAGCACCTCACCGCCGCCGACTACCTCGAGAAGGGCTGAGCCATGTCCCGCATCATCGCCGGCGCGGCCGCCGGGCGTCCCCTGACCGCCGTCCCCGGCACCGGCACGCGCCCCACCACGGATCGCACGAAGGAGGCCCTGTTCTCCTGGCTCGAGGCCCGCGACTGGCTGGACGGGACGGCCGTGCTCGA
This sequence comes from Micrococcus sp. UYEF5, assembly GCF_040546065.1. Classification (NCBI taxonomy): domain Bacteria; kingdom Bacillati; phylum Actinomycetota; class Actinomycetes; order Micrococcales; family Micrococcaceae; genus Micrococcus; species Micrococcus sp. UYEF5. The sequence goes on along the minus strand of NZ_JBEPNB010000001.1, from coordinate 196,821 downwards.
CCTCTACGCCGGCTCCGGCGCCCTGGGGTGCGAGGCCGCCAGCCGCGGAGCGGCATCGGTGCTGCTGGTCGAGCGGGACCGGAAGGCCGTGACCGCGTGCCGCGCGAACGCCGCGCTGGTCAACCGGGCGCGCGGGGCCGACGTCGTGCGCGTGCGTGCCGGGAGCGTGGAGCAGGCGCTCGCGGCGGAGGCCGTGTCCGTGGACCTGATCCTGGCCGACCCGCCGTACCCGGTCGCCGGCCCGCCGCTCGAGGCGGTGGTGGAGGCGGCGGCCGGGCGGCTCGCCCCGGGCGGGCTGCTCGTGCTCGAGCGGGCGGCCCGGGACGCGGCGCCGCGCCGGCCGCGCGGCCTCGAGGAGGTCGAGGTGCGCGTCTACGGCGAGACCGCCCTGTACCTCTGGCAGGACGAGCGCTGACCCCGCCCACCCGCTTTCGTTCGGGAAACGGCGGCGTGTCGGCCTGCTTTCGTTCGGGAAACGGCGGCGTCTCGGCCCGTTCTCACCGGGGAGACGGGAGGGCGGAACGGACTGGGCTCAGCACGGAACCGCGAGCACGGCGGCCGCCGTTTCCCGAACGAAAATGCTCCGGGGGCCGCCGTTTCCCGAACGAAAGTGCTCCGAGGGCCGCCGTTTCGTCAACGAAAGCGTCGGGGGTCAGGCCGCGCGCAGCCGCGGGGCCGCATCGGCCAGGCGGCGCATCGCCTCGTCGATCGCATCCGGGGACTTGCAGAACGCCAGCCGCAGCCACGACCGCAGGTGGCCTCCGTCCGGGCGGCAGAGCGCGCCCACGGGGATGCCCGTGACGCCGGCCTCACGCGTCCACCGCACCGCGGCCTCGGCCGCGTCCGTCACACCCCACGGGGCCAGGTCCACGACGACGAAGTAGCCCGCCGCCGGGACGACCGGGTCCAGGCCCGCCTCCCGCAGGCCCGCCACGAGCCGATCCCGGGCGTCGCGGTACCGCTCGCGCTGGCCGGCGAGGTGCCGTTCGGCGTCGTCGGTGGGCAGATAGGCACCCAGCGCGCGCTGGAAGGCGGGGCCGGAGGAGTAGGTGAGGAACTGCTTGACGGCGCGCGCGGCCCCGACGAGCTCGGCCGGGCCGGTCAGCCAGCCGACCTTCCAGCCGGTGACCGCGAACGCCTTGCCCGCGCTGGAGACCGTCAGGGCGATGTCCTCGGCGCCCGCGACCGAGCGCAGGCCGACATGCTCGCCCTCGTAGACGAGGTGGTCGTAGACCTCGTCCGCGAGGATCAGCACGCCCCGGGACCGGCACAGGGCCACGAGCTCCTCGAGCAGCTCCCGCGGATAGACCGCGCCCGTGGGGTTGTGCGGCGTGTTCACGATGAGCAGGCGCGTGCGGTCGGTCATCGCCGCGGCCACCCGTGCCGGGTCCGGCAGGAAGTCCGGCGCCTCCACCGGCACGCTCACGTGCCGGGCGCCGGCCAGGGCGATCGTGGCGGCGTGCGAGTCGTAGAACGGCTCGACCGTGACGACCTCGTCGCCCGGGCGCACGAACGCCAGGACCGTCGCGGCGATGCCCTCGGTGGCACCCGTGGTGATCATGACCTGCGTGGCGGGGTCCTCCGTCACGCCCCAGTGGCGCCGGCGGTGCTCTGCGACGGCCTGCCGCAGCGCGGGGTCGCCCGTGCCGGGGGCGTACTGGTTGGGGCCCGCCAGCACGGCGTCGGCCGCCAGCCGCAGCAGCGCGTCGGGGCCGTCGGCGTCGGGGAAGCCCTGGCCGAGGTTCACGGCCCCGTGCTCGACGGCGAGGCCCGTCATCGTCTCGAACACGGTGGGCACGGGGCCGGCGTCACCGAGCAGGCCCGCGGCCGCCGCCGTGCGACGCCACGGCGCGTCCACGTCGACGTCGTGCCGTGCCGATCCGGGGGTGGGCTGGGTTCCGTCCATGGCCGCACTGTACCCATCGCCGCGGACCGCACACGGCGGCGCCTGCCGCGTCGGTCACGACCGCGACGCGCCGGAGCCGGACCGGACGGGCGCCCGTCGCCGCTCGGCGCGGCCCCCGCTAGGCTGGCACCCATGCGTCGTGCCGTCTGCCCTGGTTCGTTCGATCCCCTCCACAAGGGGCACGTCGAGGTGATCGCGCGAGCCGCGAACCTCTTCGAGGAGGTGGTGGTCGCCGTGTCCTCCAACCCGGCCAAGACGTACCGCTTCAGCGTGGACGAGCGCATCGCCATGATCGAGGCGACGGTGTCCTCCCTCGCCGGTGTCGCGGTCCGGCCCATGGGCCCGGGCCTGCTGGCCGAGTTCTGCCGGCAGATCGGCGCGGACGCGATCGTCAAGGGGCTGCGCGGCGGCGCCGACCTCGAGTTCGAGGCCCCGATGGCCGCGATGAACCGCCACCTCACCGGGGTCGAGACGGTCTACCTCCCGGCCGACGCCCGGTACACCCACGTGTCCTCCTCGCTCATCAAGGAGGTCCACGGACTCGGCGGCGACGTCGCCGAGTTCGTCCCGGCCGCGGTCCTGCGCGGCCTCGACGGCGGGGCCTGACCCCGCCCGGCCCGCCCGCGGGCCACCCCTCCGCTCGTCCCACCGCATCCACCGCAGGAGAACCGCCGATGACCGTCCCGCCCCCCTCCCGCCCCCGCACCCGCAAGGCCGTGATCCCGGCCGCCGGCCTGGGCACCCGCTTCCTGCCGGCCACCAAGGCCATGCCGAAGGAGATGCTGCCGGTGGTGGACCGCCCGGCCATCGAATACGTGGTGTCGGAGGCCCGGCGTGCGGGCCTGGCGGACGTGCTGATGATCACGGGCCGGAACAAGCGGGCCCTCGAGGACCACTTCGACCGCCATCCCGCGCTGGAGGCCGCGCTGGAGCGCAAGGGCGACGCCACGCGGCTCTCGCAGATCCGCGAGTCGGACCTGGTGGGGGACATCCACTACGTCCGTCAGGGCGAGGCCCTCGGGCTCGGCCACGCGGTGAACTGCGCACGCCGCCACGTCGGCGAGGAGCCGTTCGCGGTCCTGCTGGGCGATGACATCATCGGCGACGGCGAGGCGCTGCTCGAGCGCATGATCGACGTGCAGCAGCGCCTCGGCGGCTCCGTGATCGCCCTCATGGAGGTCCCGGAGGAGGCCGTCTCGGCCTACGGCGTGGCCGCGGTGGAGGCCGTGCCGGGGGAGGGCGACGACGTCGTCCGCGTCACCGGACTCGTGGAGAAGCCGGCCCGCGAGGACGCCCCCTCCACCCTCGCGATCATCGGCCGCTACGTGCTGGCCCCGCAGGTGTTCGACGTGCTGGACGAGACCCCGCCCGGCCGCGGCGGGGAGATCCAGCTCACCGATGCGCTGCAGAGGCTGGCCACGGAGGAGGGCGAGGGCCGCGGCGTGCACGCCGTCGTCTTCGACGGCCGCCGCTACGACACGGGGGACAAGCTCGGCTACCTGCAGGCGGTCATCGAGTTCGGGACGCGGCACGAGGACCTCGGGGCCGACCTGCGGGCCTGGCTCCGGGAGTTCACCGCCGGGCTCTGAGCCGGGCCGGCGACGCGCGGACCGCCGCTGGCTTTGGCCGAGGCGGACCCACCCGGTAGGATGGGCTGTCGGTCCGTCGTGGCTGGACCCGTGTCCAGGCCGCATCGCATCCCCGCAGAGGGCGTGCGGACGGGCCGTGTACCCCCGCCGTCCCACCCGCCGAGAGGAGCGACCATGGACAGCATCCAGCACCACGGCGCCGACTCGCCGTGGGTGATCCCCGTGCGCGATCTGACGCGCGGGGCCGGAGTCCAGCGCGAGCTGACGGCCGAGTGGCCCGCCCCCGCGGGCGTCTCCACGCCGCTGCTGGGGATCCCCGAGGGGGACCCCGTCGAACTGGACCTGCGTCTGGAGTCGGTGCACGAGGGCGTCCTCGTCACCGGCACCGCGGACGCGACCCTGAAGGGCGAGTGCGGCCGTTGCCTGCGCCCGCTGCACGAGGGGATCACCGTGGACCTGCAGGAGCTGTACCTCACCGGCACGTCCGAGGACGACGCCGGCGAGCAGCCGCTCGTGGTGCGCGAGACCGTGGACCTGGAACCCGTGTTCCGGGACGCCGTGGTCATCGCCCTTCCGTTCCAGCCGCTGTGCCGGCCGGACTGCGAGGGCCTGTGCGCCGACTGCGGCATCCGCCTCGAGGACGCGCCCGAGGGGCACGCCCACGAGCGCGTGGACCCGCGCTGGGCCGCCCTGGCCCACCTCGCGGGCACCTCAGAGACCTCCATCACCGAGACAGAAGAGAGATAGTCGTGGCAGTCCCGAAGCGGAAGATGTCCCGTGCCAACACCCGTGCCCGCCGGTCGCAGTGGAAGGCCACCGCGCCCGCCCTGGTGAAGTCCGTCGAGAACGGTCGCGTCTCGTACCGCCTGCCCCACCAGGCCGAGCTGAAGACCGACGCCGCCGGCACCCCCCTGTTCTTCGAGTACAAGGGCCGCAAGGTCGCCGACGCCTGAGATGGCGTCCCCATCGGCTCGCCGCGGGCCTGAGCCCGCGCCCGAGCCAGAAGAGCTGTTCGAGCGTCTCGGCGTGCACATCACCGCCGGGACGCTCGAACGCGCTCTGACGCACCGCTCGTTCGCCTACGAGCAGGGCGGGCTGCCCACCAACGAGCGCCTCGAGTTCCTCGGGGACTCGGTGCTGGGCTACGTGGTCACCGACCACATCTTCACGGTGTACCCGGACCTGGCCGAGGGCGACCTCGCGCGCCGCCGGGCCGCCGTCGTGTCCACGCGTGCCCTGGCGAAGGTGGCGCGCCGGATCGGCATCGGCCCGTTCGTGCGCCTGGGCACGGGGGAGCGCCGCACCGGCGGGGCGGACAAGGACTCGATCCTCGCCGACACCCTCGAGGCGCTCATCGGCGCCGTCTACGTGGACCACGGGGCCGTGGCCGCGGCCGCACTCGTGCACCGCCACGTGGTGCCGCTGCTGGACGAGCCGGACCTGCTGCGCGAGAGCACCGACTGGAAGACGGTCGTGGCCGAGGCCGCCAGCCGCCACGGTCTCGGCGCCGTCCGCTACGCGATCGAGGGGCAGGGCCCCGCGCACGACCCCCGCTACCGGGCCACCCTCGTCGTCGGCGAGCGCGAGTACGGCTCCGCCGTCGCCAGCTCCAAGAAGCAGGCCGAGCGGGACGCCGCGGCCGCCTCCTGGCCCGCCCTCGAGGCGGATCTGCCGGCCGCGGGGCGCTGAGCCCGTGCCGGAGCTGCCCGAGGCCGAGGTCGTCCGGCGCGGCCTGGCCCGGTGGGCCACGGACGCCGTCGCCGCGGAGCTCGAGGTCCTCGACCCCCGCTCGCTGCGTCGCAGCCCCGGCGGTGCGGACGCCCTCCGGGAGCGGCTGCGCGGCGCCCGGCTGGCCGAGCCGGCTCGCCGCGGCAAGTTCCTGTGGCTGCCCCTGGCCGAGGGCGACGACGCCGTCGTCGTGCACCTGGGCATGAGCGGGCAGATCCTCGTGGACGAACCGGGGGCCGCCGACCAGCGACACCTGCGCCTGCGCCTGCCCGTCACCGCGGCGGACGGCTCCGCCCGCGAGCTGCGGTTCGTGGACCAGCGGATCTTCGGCGGCTGGTGGCTCGACGCGCTGCGGCCCGACGACGCCGCCGGCGGCGAGCGGATCCCCACCACGGCCGCCCACATCGCCCTGGACCCGCTGCACCCGTTGTTCGACCCCGTGGCCGTGCACGCGCGCCTGGCACGGCGCCGCTCCACCCTCAAGCGCGCGCTGCTGGACCAGTCGCTGGTCTCCGGGATCGGCAACATCTACGCGGACGAGGCCCTGTGGGGCGCCCGCCTGCACCCCGAGCGCCCGACCGAGCGCATGCGCCGGGCGGACACGCTGCGCCTCCTGGCGGCCGTCCAGGACGTGATGCGCCGGGCCCTGGAGGTGGGGGGCACGAGCTTCGACGCGCTCTACGTCAACGTGGACGGGCGATCGGGCTACTTCGCCCGCTCCCTGGCGGCCTACGGGCGCACCGGGCAGCCGTGTCGCCGCTGCGCCGCCGAGGGGGTCGACTCCCGCATCGTGCGCGAGCCGTTCATGAACCGTGCGAGCCACCTGTGCCCGCGCTGCCAGCCCAGGCCGCGCCGTCGCCGGGCCGCGGTGGCCGACGCCTGACGGGGCGTCCGTAGACTGGGCTGACCCCCGACCTCGAGCAGGAGACACGAGTGAGCCATCCCCCGGCCGCGTCCTGGACGCCCGAGCCCCTGCCGCGTCCCGAGTCCCCGCGCGACGACGCCTCGCCGGTCGCGCGGCGCCGCCGGCGCTGGCCGTGGGTCGTCGGCGTGCTCGCCGTCCTGCTCGCGGCGCTGCTCGGTCTGGGCGCCTGGTACGCGGGCTCGCTCGGGCGCATCTTCGACGACCACCGGCAGACGGTGGACGTGGGGGCGCTCGAGCAGGCGGCCGGGGACGGCCCGCTGAACGTGCTCGTCCTGGGCTCCGACTCCCGCGAGGGCGAGGGCGAGCAGGACATGGGCCAGCGCTCGGACACCATGATGCTCGTGCACATCCCCGCGGACCGACGCCAGGTCTACGTCATGTCCGTGCTGCGGGATTCGTGGGTCACCGTGCCCGGCCACGGTGAGGCGAAGATCAACTCGGCCTTCGACACGGGCGGCTACGCGCTCGCCGTGGACACGGTGGAGCTGCTGCTGGGAGTGCCGATCCACCACGTCCTCGAGGTCGACTTCCAGGGCTTCCGGGGCGTGACGAACGCGCTGGGCGGCGTCGAGGTCTGCAACCCGCAGGCCTTCTCCTCCGGTCAGGCCAACCCCTCGTACTACCCGCGCGGACACATCCTGCTGCAGGACACCGCCGCCCTGCGCTACGTGCGCGAACGGCACGCCTTCGACGACGGTGACGTCACCCGCGTGAAGAACCAGCAGCGTTACCTGGCCGGGGCGATGGACCGCTTCCTCAGCCCGCAGATCCTGGGCAATCCCGCCCGCACCACCGAGGTCGTCGCCACGTTCTCCGACCACCTCGGTGTGGACGAGGGGCTCACGTCGGGCGTGATCGCCTCGCTCGCGTGGCAGCTGCGCGACGTCCGCGGCGAGGACGTCGAGATGTTCACGGTGCCTCGCAAGGGCTTCGCGGAGGGGCCGAACGGCGACGCCATCGTCGAGCTCGACGAGGACAAGCTGGCGGACCTGCGCTCCGCCCTCGCGGACGACGACGTCCAGCGCTATGTCGACGAGCACGAGCCCCAGAAGGAGAAGAAGGCCCAGGCCGCCGGCGGGCCCGCCCCCGTGCTGACCCTGCTGACCGGCACCACGCCCGCACCCGCCCTCGGGGAGGACCCCTGTGACGACTGAGCCGCGCCGCCCCCGCCTCCTGCTGGTCTCCCACTCCTACCGGCCCGAGCGCACCCCGCCCGCGCGTCGCTGGGGTGCGGTCGTGGCGGCGCTGCGGTCGGCGGGTTGGGACGTCGACGTCGTCGCGCCCGGGGGTGTGCGCCCCTTCGCCGGGCCCGACGGCGAACACGTCCTGCCCACGCCTCGCCTGCCCCTGGGGGAGGCCGGTCGCAACGGCCGCTTCGCCGAGGCGGTGGTGCACGCCCTGCTCGCCATCCCCCGTGGGATGGCCACCCGACGCCCGGACGTGGTGGTGGCCACCGTGCCCGCCCTGCCCGTGGTGGTGCCCGGCGTCGTGCTCTCCCGCCTCTGGCGCCGCCCCCTCGTGCTGGAGATGCGTGACGCCTGGCCGGATCTCGCCCACGAGGCCGGGGTGCACCAGGGCCTGCTGGGCGCCGCGATGGAGCGTGTCGTGACCGGCGGTCAGCGCGCGGCCCGACTCGTGGTGACCGTCACGGACGGCTTCGCGGAGACGCTGCGCGGGCGGGGGGTCGAGCGTGCCGAGACCTTGTGCAACGGCGTCGAACTCGCAGGCCTGGCGTGGGCACCTGCTCGGAGGCGCGAGCCCGGGGACCTGCACGTCCTCTACCTCGGCAACATGGGTGAGAGCCAGGGGCTCGAACGGCTCGTGGAGGCGGCGGCCGAACTCCGCCAGAGCCGGCCAGGGGTGCGGGTCCGGCTCGTCGGCGCCGGCACTCGGCGCGGCGAGCTCGAGGCGCGTAACGCGGAGCTCGGCTCCCCGGCCGAGATCCTTCCTGCCTGCTACGGCGAGGATGCGGCGGCCCAGTACGCCTGGGCGGACACACTCGTCGTGGCGCTGCGGCCCGACTGGCCCAGCTTCCGCCACACGGTGCCGTCGAAGACCTACGAGGTGCTCGCCGTCGGCCGGCACGTCACCGGGATGGTCACCGGCGAGGCGGCCCGCACCCTCGAGGACGCCGGGGGAGCCGACGTCATCGGCCCACGGGTAGCTGACCTCGTCGCGCATCTGACCGCGCTCGCCGACGATCCGGCTCGCACTGACGTGGGGGAGGGCGGCCGCCCGTGGGTCCGACGGCACGCGGACCTGCCGAGCGTCGCCCGGCGTTACGTCCGGCTGCTGGGGCAGCTCGTCCCCGACTACAGGAGACACGCATGACCTCCATCCTCCTCGATTCCGTCCGCGCACTCGGCCACGCGCCACTCGTCCTGCGGACGGTGGTCGACCACCTGCGGGACGACCCGGCGGTCCTGGGCCTGCAGATCAGCCGTCGCCTGCCGCTCGCGGCACGCGTGGGCCTGGGGCGCCTGGCAGAGTCCCTGCCCGCACGCCCCGGCGTGGTCTTAGGCGCCGTGGGTCTCGCGGCCGCCGGCCGGCACGTGGACCTCCTCGAGCACGTCGAGGCGGTCCTGCCGTCCGCCGGCGCGCCAGATCGGGTGCGACTGGCGGACGTGCTCACGGCCGCGCAGGAGCCTGACCGGGCCCAAGCCGTCCTCGACGCCGTGCCCGTCGACACGCCGGGCTTGGCCGCCGCAAGGGCCCGCGTGGCCTGGCACCGCGGTGACGTCGAGGCGGCCATTTCCCTGCTCGGCGGCACCGGCCGGGACGGTGTCGTGCGAGCCCGGTTCGCCTCCGAGGTGCGTGCTCTGCGCGGGGGCGCCCTGCCGTTGCCGCGGGCAGACCGGGACCGGGCCGTTGGATATCGGCCCCGCCCGGGCTCGGCACTGTTCGTCCTGACCAACTCCCTGCCCCACACCGGTTCCGGATACGCGCAACGCAGCCACAGCCTCGCGTGCGCGCTGCGGGACGAGGGCTGGCACGTAGAGGCCGTCACCCGGCTCGGTTGGCCGGTCCAGACCGGCGTGCTCACCGCCGCCCGACGCGACATGGTGGACGGCATCGTGTACCACCGCCTCCTGCCCTCGAGCCTGGCCCGGGGATTCGACGGACGGCTGGCTCAGCACGCGCGGATGCTCCTCGATCTGGTCCTCGAGCGCCGCCCGGCGGTCCTGCACACCACCACCCACTGGGTCAACGCCGTGGTGACCCGCGCGGTCGCGGAGGCCGTGGGCGTCCCGTGGGTGTACGAGGTGCGCGGGCAGCTGGCGGACACCTGGGCCTCGACGCGCGGACCCGAGGCGCTGCGCTCCGACCGCTACGCCCTGTTCACGGCCCGCGAGGACGACGCCGTGCGTTCTGCCGACGGCGTCGTGACGCTCGGTGAGCAGATGGCCCGCCGCATCGCCGCGGCCGGCATGGACCGGGACGCCGTCGTGCTCAGCCCTAACGGGGTGGGGGGCGCCTTCCTGGAGGAGCCCGCCCCACGCGAGGATGCTCGCCGCCGTCTCGGGCTGTCCATGGACGACGAGATCGTCGGCACCGTCTCCTCCGTGGTGCCGTACGAGGGACTCGACGACCTTGTGCGTGCCGTCGCCGCGCTCGTCGACGAGAGGCCGCGCCTGCGGCTGGCCGTGGTGGGGGACGGCGTTGCCCTGCCGGCCCTGCGCCGGCTTGCGGCCGACCTGGGGATCGAGGATCGGCTGCTCGCGCCGGGACGGGTGGACCGTTCCCTGGCTCCCGTGTGGCACCAGGCCCTCGACGTCTTCTGCGTGCCTCGCAAGGACACGGGCGTGACCCGGGCGGTGACGCCCATGAAGCCGCTGGAGGCCATGGCCACGTCCCGGCCCGTCCTCGTCTCGGACCTGCCCGCGCTGAGCGAGATCGTCGAGGACGGCGTGACCGGACGGGTGCTGCCGGCCGAGGAACCGGAGGCGTGGGCCGCCGCCCTGGCGGCGCTACTCGACGACCCCGCCGCGGCCCGCGGCCTTGGAGCCAGGGCGCGGGAGTGGGTGCTCGGGCATCGGACCTGGGCGGCGAACGCCCGGCGCTATGACGCCCTCTACCGGCGCCTGGGCGTGACGGCGCCGTCTGCCTGAACTAATCCTTATACTCGACAGAGCATCACGGGGAGTCCGGCCCGCGCCGGATTCTGCCCTTGCCACCGCTTAGACGAACGAGGACCTCTAGATGACGACGCAGATCAAGGACGTGGCCGTGATCGGCCTGGGCTACATCGGGCTGCCGACAGCTGCCATCCTGGCCGAGAACGGCGTGCGTGTGCACGGCGTGGACGTCAGCCAGCGCACCGTGGACGCGGTCAACGCAGGCACCGTGCCCTTCGTGGAGCCGGACCTGGCGGACTTCGTGGAGCGCAACGTCAAGGCCGGTCGACTGTCCGCGTCCCTCAAGACGCCGCAGGCCGACGCGTACATCGTCGCGGTCCCGACGCCCTTCAAGGACGGCCATTCGCCGGACCTCGGCTACATCGAGGCTGCGGCCCGCGGTCTCGCCCCGCAGCTGCGCGGCGGCGAGCTCGTGATCCTGGAGTCCACCTCGCCCCCCGGCGCCACCGAGCACATGGCCGCCGTCATCCGCGAGGCACGGCCGGACCTGGACGGCGTCACCCTGGACTTCGCCCACTGCCCGGAGCGGGTGCTGCCCGGCCGGGTCATGATCGAGCTCGTCACGAACGACCGCATCGTGGGCGGGTCCACGCCGGAGGCCGCGCAGCGCGCCAAGCAGCTGTATGAGGCGTTCTGTCAGGGGGAGATCCTCGTGACGGACTGCGTCACCGCGGAGATGGCCAAGCTGGTCGAGAATTCGTTCCGTGATGTGAACATCGCCTTCGCGAACGAGCTGTCCCTGATCTGCTCCGACCTGGGGATCGACGTGTGGGAGCTCATCGAGCTTGCCAACCACCACCCCCGTGTCAACATCCTCCAGCCGGGCCCCGGCGTGGGCGGCCACTGCATCGCTGTGGACCCGTGGTTCATCGTCGACGCCGCACCGCAGACGGCCCGCATCATCCGTGCGGCCCGCGAGATCAACGACGGCAAGCCGAAGTGGGTCGTGGAACAGGCCAAGGCCGCCGCGTTCGACGTGCAGCAGGCCACCGGCCGTGCCCCCGTGGTGGCCGTCCTCGGTCTGGCATTCAAGCCGAACATCGACGATCTGCGTGAATCGCCTGCCCTGAACATCGCGATCGAGGTGGCGCAGCAGTTCACCGGTTCGCGCATCCTCGTCGTGGAGCCGCACGTGGAGGAACTGCCCGCTGCGCTGGCCGGCCGTGACAACGTGGAGCTGGTCCCGGCTGAAGACGGCATTCGGGAGGCGGACGTCGTCCTGCTACTGGTGGACCACGACGCGTTCGCCAGCCTCGGTACCACCACCGAGGGCAAGAAGGTCATCGACACGCGCGGCCAGTGGCGCTGACATCTCACGACGGCTCCCCCGACCCGAGGGTCGAACCGCACCCCGGGCGGATCGAGGACGCGGTCGTCGATAGCCGCCCCAGCCGTGAAGCGCTTGAAGGGGAGCTGGTCCGGGTCCACGACGAACTCACCCATCTTCTCACCGGCAGCCTCGCTGCGGATCGACGGCCGGAGGCACTCGGTGTGGACCGCCCCGGTGGGCTGGAAGGTGCCTTCGACCGGCATTGGCGCAAGATCCGACGGGAGCTCGGCAGTGTCTACCGTGACTACCGTGCGGGTCGCGCGTCGACGGGCTCCGCACTCAAGCGGGCGACCCGGATCGGACTGAAACACGGCGTGCTCGCCCCGCGTGACGCGCTGGCTGAATTCCTCCGTCTGCGGGACGAAGCCGTGGGGCCAACTCTCGCGGGCGCGGGACCCATGACCATGCTCCCGGGTGAGCTCGACTCCGAGCGCGCCCGGATCTGGCTGTCGGTTCTCGAACGGCACTATCCGTCAGGGCCTGCGCGCACGGCGTACTTCGAGCAGCTGCGCGGGCTGGCGCTGCGTGACGGCCAGATCTCGACCGCCCTCGATGCGACGGCTGAGCTCGCATCGTCGAACACCTCGATGGCGCGGGCCGCGGTCGACGTGAACGGCCGCATGACCGAGCTGAGCGGGTGGCTGCCCCGGCTGCCCGGCCCGGTGGAAGCGGTGTCAGGCTGCGGCACGAACGTCGTCCTGCACCTATTGAAGGAGTCTCGCCCCTACCTGTCCAACGGGTTCACATCGCGGACGCAATGGAATCTGCTGGCCGAGAAGGACGCCGGATGGACTCCTGTGGTGCTAACGGAGCCTGGATTCCCGGAAGGCCTGACGGAGGGGCGGCCATCTACGGTGGAAGAAGTGGATGGCATCGAACATCGACGTATCCTCACGGGCGCCTCCTACCGTGGGGTTCCATTCGATCGGTGGCTAGAGGACTTCGCGTTCCTCGCTCTCGACCACGTGCGAAACGTCCGGCCCGATGTCCTGCACGTCTCGTCCGGCCGACGAGGATATGAGACCGCCCTGGTCGGGCTCGCCCTTCGTGAGAAGACGGGCTTGCCCCTCGTGTACGAGGTGCGGTCGTTCTTCGAGGGAAACTGGACACCCGACCTCGACATCGAGGAGCGCAGTGAGGTGTTCCGTCGTCGGCGCGAGGTGGAGACGCGGTGTATGATTGCCGCCGACCGCGTGCTCACCCTCGGCGAGGCGATGAAGGACGAGATCGTTGCTCGCGGAATCCCGGCGGAGAAAGTGGACATCGTCCCCAACGGGGTGCAATTGGACCGGTTCACTCCCGCGCCTCGCGACCCGGCGATTGCGGCTCGCCATGGGATCACTCTGCCCACCTTCGGCTACGTGTCGAATATGGACCATCCCCGCGAAGGCCACGAACTACTCATCCGCGCGGCCTTGCTGTTGCAAGAGCGGGGCGTCGAGGCGCAGTGCGTGCTCGTGGGCGGTGGTCGGCGGTTCGACGAGCTGCGGGCGCTCGCACGGGAGCTGGGAATCGCGAATCGAGTGGTCTTCACGGGACCCGTCGATCACGAGGAAGTCGCGGCTCTCTATGGACTCATCGATGTGTTCGTCGTGCCACGGATCAATGAACGCGCGGCACGCTACGTCACGCCGCTCAAGCCGTTCGAGGCGATGGCTCTTCGGCGTCCGGTGGTGGTGTCCGACCTGCCCGCACTCCGTGAGATCGTCGCGGCACCCCGGCGTGGCCTCACCTTCCCAGTCGGCGACGTGATGGCGCTGGCCGAGACCATTGCACGGCTCCTGGAGGACCCGGCCGAGCGGCAACGCCTCGGAGCGGCCGGCCGGGAGTGGGTGGAGGCCGAGCGGCAATGGGTCCACAACGGGCCACGATATGACAGGGCATACCACGCAGCAATCAACGCGCGCCGTCGTGCGGGAGAGGGGTGAGGAATGCTTCTCACATATCGAGGTTTCGCGAGGGAACCCGGATCTCCGCTCCACGAAGCGATGGCACATCTGCGTGGCCACCGGCGTGGGCGCGGCGGGGAATCCGCCGCCCGCCCCTACCTTCTCGGGTGCGCTCCCGTCGCCCGGATGAACCCCTATCAGCAACTGCTGTACCGCGGGATGGCCGCGCAGGACATCGTCACCACCCCCGTCCTGTCGGTTGACGGATTCGATCCGCTCCTCGCCGTCCGGGCGGAGACCTCCGGCGTAGGCGTCCACCTCCACTGGCTGAATCCCGTCCTGGCCGGGGCCCGTGACGGTGCCGACGCACGAGCCCGGGTCGATCGGTTCCTCGAACGGGTGGACGGGTTCATCGACGCCGACGGGCGTGTGGTGTGGACAGTGCACAACGTCCTTCCCCATGATGCCGTGCATCTCGAGCAGGAGCGTCGCCTCCAACAGGGCGTGGCCGATCGTGCACACCTGATCCATGTCATGCACCCAGACACAGCGGACGTTCTGGGCGAATCGCTCCGCTGGGACTCGGCCCGCACCGTCGTCGCCCCCCATCCGAGCTATGCCGGGGCCTACCCCGACACGGTGCGCCGCGACGAGGCCCGCGGGGTCTTGGGGATTCACGAGGACGAGGTCGTCTACGTTGCTCTCGGTGCCATCAAGGCGTACAAGGGCATCGACACCCTGCTCGATGCGTTCGACCAGTTGTGCCGTGAGGATGTCACCCCGCGCCGCCTTGTCGTCGCCGGCCCGGCAGATACGTCCCCTCACACCCGGGCGCTCGTGAAACGCCTGCGGACGAACCCGCGTGTGCTTGTGCAGGCGGGCCCGGTCCCAGGGGATCGTGTCCAGTATCTGCTACGGTCCGCCGATATGGCCGTCCTGCCCCATCTGCGCGCGTTGAACTCCGGTGGTGCTCTGTTGGGGCCGACCTACGGGCTTCCGGTCCTGGCCGCACGCGTTGGCGTGCTCCCTGCGGTCTTGCAACCGGAGTTCACGGAGTTCTTCCAGGACCACACGGTGCCGGGCATGACAGCCGGTCTTCGGGCCGCGGACCGACTGCTGAGCGCTGAGGCTCGAGATGCCGCGTCTGACTTCGCTCGGCAGCATGACCCCGACCTGATCGGGGAACGCTTCGCCCAAGTACTGCGGGCGCGACTCTGGGCCGCCTGATGCGCGCTCGGGTCCACATGACATCGACGTCTCTCTCGAAGGAGCCCTTCATGAAGCCAGGACCTTCCCTGGAGAAAGTTCTCTACGTCGGCTGCCTTGCGGCAATGGGCATCATCGGCGTGGCGGTGGCCGTTCTCGGCCTCCTCGGTCAGTTCCGCCTGGTGGTGGCACTGCTCGGGCTAGGAGCCGTCGTCGCGTCCGTCCTGATCCCGGTCCATGCTCGACGGATGCGCCGGTTCATGGGCGTGGCTATCCGTCGCGCCGGCGGCCGTGGCCGCGCGGCAGCTCCGACCACCTCACCCGGCCCGGCGGCCTCCGTCGAGGTCGGCCGCGAGACCATGGCCGCTCTGACCCGTATCAACCGACAGCTCGTGTCGCTTCGGGAGGAGACGATGGGCAGACAGCTTCGTCCCGTGTCGGGAGCGGGTCCAACCGACGTCGCCGACGACCGTTCGGACTCCTCCATCGCGGTGGCAGAGGCGCTCGTCGGTGTGTGCCACGAGCTGTCCGTACTGCGTGCTGAGGTCGCCCACCTCGCCGAGGCCCCTCGTGGGGGCCGGCAGGCGTGAGCGCACGACCCGATGCGGTGACGTTCGTTCATCTGCCTCTGTCCGGGCCTGCTGGGACTCCGCGCACGGGCCTCAGCGTCGGCGCGGAGGGTGTGGCGTCGGCGCTGGACCTCCTGGCCGGAGACTGGCCGTCGACCCTCGACACCATCGACGAGGTATCCCTCCTCGTTGAACGCGTGGGTCTGCTGGCTGATGGCTCGGTGCGGATCATCGCGAGCGGTGCCGGAGACACCGGCACCACCACGTGGTGTCCTGCAGGAGACCCCGCAGCCGACGCGGGGACGCTTCTGACCGTGGTGCGTGCCGCCATAGCGGGCGAGAAGGACGCCGCGCGCCTCCTCGACCAGGTGGTTGACCTCGTCGCGTCCGCGCTTGAGCAGATCGCGGGGTCGGACGAGTCGTACCGGCGGGAGTTATTCGACCGGTTGACCGTCGACCCCTCGGGGTGGGCGGTGCCGTGGGACCGTCTCCGGGCGCCTGCATCGACACTGAGCGTCCTCTACAATTTCCAACCGTTCGCCGACACCGGGTCCAGCGTGGCCTCCAAGCGGCTCCGCGTCTTCGGGCACACGAGCGACGTCATCGCGTGCTCGTTCCTCCACCACAAGAAGGTCGACCCGACGATCGGCATGATCTCTCGGCCCTATCTGGCACGCCGGCGGTATCTCGAAATGCGCCCCTCCTGGGCGTCCTGGCACGCTTTCGCCGACTTCGCCGCACAGGCCAGGGACCAAGCTGATGCCTGGATCGCCGCCGGCGCCCGGTACGAGCGCCTGTACACGCGAGCGAATTGGGCCCCGTCGCACTATGCGGGGGCACTGATCCACGAGGCCCACCCGGAACTGATATGGACAGCGGAGTTCTCCGACCCCCTGTCCCTGGACGTCCAGGGGAAGCGGCGCGGTGACCTGCTCGACCGTTCCGACCCGATGCTTGCACGACTCACCGCGCCCGTCGAAGCCGACTTCGGACGCATCCCTGACGAGCACTTCTCGATCTTCGGACTAGCCGAGATCCTCCCGTACGCACTCGCCGACAGCATTCTGTTCACGAACGAACACCAGATGGCCGAGATGCTGGACCACATCTACAGTCCAGCGCTGCGAGAGCGTGTGCAGGGGCGGGCCGAGGTGTCGCATCACCCGACACTGCCGCTGGAGTACTACGATGCCCGTCCCGTCACGTACGAAGTGGATCCCACTATGGTCAATGTGGCCTATTTTGGTGAGTTCTACGTGACGCGGGGCATCACTGACATCACCCTCGCCATGGCCATGCTCCCTCAGCACATCCGCGACCGGATCCGGCTGCACGTGTTCACCAACTTCGTCCCGGAGGGCGGCCTGGCCACACGCCCACCAGGCTTCTCCAAGGCCCAGTTCGACGCCCTCGTACGTCGGGCTCAAGACGGTGTGGGCGCCCACGGCATGGAGCACCTCGTCCGTTTCAACGCCTCTTTGCCGTACCTGGACTTCCTCGCAGTCACCCGCCAATTCGACTACCTCGTCGTCAATGACGCCCAGTCCGGGTCACGCCATACTAGGAATCCGTTCCTCCCGTCCAAATGGAGTGACTACCGCGGATCCCAAGCGGAGGTGTGGGCCCTGGTCGAGGACGGCAGCATGCTCAGCACCATGCCGACGGCGCTCCAGACCCCCCTCGGGGATCCGGCCGCAGCGCGAGACGTTCTCTGGGAACGCGTCGAGGCGAAGCAGGAGGAACGCAGATGACGACAACGGGCCGAGGATCCCACAGGGCCTATGACAGCGACCGCGACCGGCTCCTGGACGTGGTCGGACGAGCCGGCACGCCCCCGGTCGACGAGACGACGTTCCGCGTCGACCCCTTGGCGCTCACCGGCCACGACCAGACCACCGGCCCACTGTCCGGGGCCGTCGTCGCTGAGACGGTGCTCGTCGTGGCATGCGACGCGCTGACGGCAGAGATCGAGCAACACCACCGGGTGATGCGTGGTGCTCCGGGCATGACGGAGGCGCAGGACCGCCGCGCTCTCGTCGACCGGATGGTCATCGATTTCGACGCGTTCGCGGGCGGCGCATGGAGCGGTACTGACAGCCCCCATCGGCACGGGGTCTTGCTCGACCTGCACGCCACCGCTGTCCGTATCCAGAAGCGAGGGGGAGTGGTCTACCTGGTCCCCCCGCCAGATGGCTCGGCAGACCAGACACGTCTGCCGGGGCTGCGGGTAGACCATGATCTGTGGCTTCCGGACACCGAAGGCGCGCCGGTGAGCCGGCTGCTCGCCGCCTTGCGGAGACACGCCGGCCTCATGCCGAGGGAAGACGACGACCAGATAGGAGAACTCCATGGGTGAGGCTGACACCCCTGCACCGACGCCCGAAGGTCCCCTCGCGGGTCGCTCCTTCCGGCTCGTCGCCGTGGCCGAGCGTCCGGATTGGGAGCCCGGTCTCATCGCCCAGCTGCGGGCCGCCGGTGCCGCTGTCGTGTCCACCACCGAGGTCGTCCGGACCTCGTCCGCTCACGTGGACGTCCTGCTCGCCGTCGACGTGGAGTCCGCTGCGGCGCTCCGAGCCGCAGGCTGGGACAGGTTCCAGGTGTGGACCGTCGTCCAGACGGACCCGGGCACTCCGCTAATGCCCCGTGGCTTGTCCGCAGCGGGCGTAGGACGGGCGGTCGCCGAGTCGCGTCGGGTCGTCGTCTTCGACGAGGCGTCACGCTCCGCCGTCGAGAGCACATTGTGGAACGCCGCCGGCAAGGTCGTGGTGATGCCGAGATTCACGGCCGAGGAGGTCGAGGCGGTCTCATTTGGAGGCAACCGCGTCGAGGGACCGCACGAGCCGGGAGAGGCGATCCTCGTTCTCCATGCGGGACTCCTGGGCTCTGAGGGGGCACACGTTCTCCGCGAGTACTCGGACGCCGTCAGGGCACGCCGGCACGTTCGCAAGGTCCTCGTCGTCGCGCCCGGTGACCTCCGCGTGGCCGTGCGGTCCGAAGCGGGGCAGCGGCATCTGGCCCGCATCCCCGGAGCGTCCCTCATCGACGGCGGTGCCGAGCTGTCGAGGGTCGCGGCAGGTCGCCGCACCGTCACTGTCCTGCCACGATGGTCGACGCCCCAGGACAGTCGTGCGGAGGACCTGCTCGCGTGGGCGGCCGCCGTCGGCGCGCAGGTGTGGGCCGAACCCGGAGCGGTGCCCCCACAGGTCTCAGGAAGGCCGGTCGGCCAGCTTCCCGGAGACAATCTGAGCGCAGCCCTCGATTGGGCCGACCAGCACGCGGGCGGGACGACGTTCGGTGCCGCTCCCATCAACCGGGTGGCCCAGGCCTTCGCCCCCCACGTTCCGGCGCTCTCCACCGTTCCCGCCCATGCGAACGCCCCATTGAAGGTCCTGTTCGTCGGCGCTGACTACAAGTTCGCTGGCGACCTTGTCGAGGCACTGATCCTGCGCCCTGACGCCGAGGTGCGAGTAGACCAGTGGAAGACCAACGGTGATCGGCCCACCCCGAACAGCGCGGAGCTCTTGGCATGGGCGGACGTCGTCATCTGCGAGTTCGCCAGCCGCAATGCTGTGTGGGCAAGCCAGCACATTCGAGAACACCAGCGTCTCATCGTGCACCTGCACGGGTACGAGCTGCGCAATCCGCTGATCCACGACATCGTCATGGACCGCGTGCACACCGTCGTTTTCGCCTCGGAGTTCTACCGTGCCGACGCCGTCGTGACGACCGGGTGGCGGGTTGAGCAGACAGCCGTCATCCCGAATTCGGTGCAGTCGGCGGAGCTACGCCGACCCAAGACGGCCGACGCACGGTTCCACCTGGGATTGGCTGGGTACGTGCCCGAACTCAAGCGCATGGATCGTGCCCTCGATCTCCTTGAAGAACTCCTGCGACGGGACGACCGCTTCGTACTCCACCTCCGCGGACGGCACCCGTGGAACTATCCGTACGTGTGGCGGCACCCGTTGCGTCGCGACACATACTTGGCCAACTATGAACGGCTGCGTTCCAATCCCCGGCTCCGCCGGGCCGTGGTGTTCGACGACTTCGGACCGGACATGGGCAACTGGTTCCGGAACATCGGCTGGATGCTGTCCCCCAGCACCCGTGAGACCTTCCACCTCGCCCCGGCCGAAGGCATGGCCTCAGGCGCCGTCCCCGTCGTGTGGCGCCGTGAGGGATCGGACGAGATCTTCCCGCCCGAGAGCCTCGTGACAGACGCCGCGTCCGCAGCGGACCGCATCCACCGGACCGCGGGCGACCGGGACGCCTATGACTCTGCTGCTCGATCTGCCATCGAGTTCGCGACCCGCTACGAAGCAGGGGCTGTCGTCGATCACTGGCTCCGCCTGATCCTGCATGGGGAAAGGCCGGGTGGGCCGCCCTCCCCGGAACACCTCCAGCGGGCCCGGCCCGTGGCCACCGCACTCGCGGGGCGGGCCGACTGGAACCGCGTCGGCCGCCTACTTCGGGACGGGCGTGTCGAGCAGGCCGCCGCCGTGGCCCAAGAAGAGTCGCGCCCGGCATGGGCACAACCGGAGGACGTGCGTCGTCTCGCCGCGCACGTGAATGGGTACTCGGCCTTGGCGCAACGGGCACACCGGCTCGTTCCGTCGGCGCCATGCGTCCCCCCGCTCCTCCCGCTGGCGGCCGGTGCAGACTCCGCGCGTTCCCTGACCCTCACGGAGGGACCGGCCGGAACGTACGTTACGAGGAGCGGAGACATCGCGGTCGGACGCGGCGACATCCTCGACGACGTGAACGCAGAGTTTGACCGACTGGTCGATCAGGCCTTCCGTATCGGGGCTCAGAACCGGGCGACAGCCCTCACCGTGATCGGCGATGAGATGCTGGCGCTAGCGGGCGGCGCCGTCGCTGGGTGGCTCGGGATCCCCTTCGTATGGGACCTCACCAGCGAGCCAGCGGCCCGCGATTTGTTGATGCGGATGCGCGCCTTGCCGGACGCGCCTACACCTCAAGGACGCCTAGCGTTACTGGCTGCCGCTTCCGCCACTCGGCTCATCGGGGCCGGGCCCGCGGAGCGACTACCGGTGCCCTTCGAGACGTTCATCGGCATGGCAGATCTCGACCGTCCCCGCCGGGTGGGCGTTATCGGGCGCTCTCTCGGGGATCTCGTGGGCCGGTCGTGGGGCGAGCCCGTGAACCTCTCGCTCGGTCGATGGCGAGAGCAGACAGTGCCCCGACTGGACGTGGCCCTCCTCGACGCGCAGGTCTTGCATCCCCGCAACGCGTGGCGCGCGTCCGAGGGGAACACCGGACCCTTGGGTGCCTTCATCACACATGTGCGCCGCCATGCGACCCCGCTCGCGATCGTCGACCTCGGTCACGAGGGTCTGGACTCGGCGGGGATCGCCCAGGCTCGGCGCGTCGACGCGGTGGTCACCGCCCATCCGGACGACGTCCAGCGCCTTCATGACGTGCGCATCGTGCCGTCGCAGGTCGCCGTGTCCACGGCTCCCTGGGGAGTCCGGAGCGGCGAAGAGCATGTGCTGAGACCCGGTGACAGGGTCCGCCTAGCGATGCGCATGCTGGGGGTCCCCGAGACGCGTTGAACCCGCCTCGGGAACGCGCGGGCCGCTCAGGCTCCGTCGAAGGCCGGCAGCCGCTCACCCACGCCGAGCAGCTCTGCGATCGCCGAGACCGTGCGCTCTGCCGCGCGGCCGTCGCCGTAGGGGTTCACCGCCTGGGACATCGCGGTGTACGCGGCCTCGTCCGTCAGCAGACGGGTGACCTCGGTGACCACGACCTCCTCGTCCGTGCCGATCAGGCGCACGGTGCCGGCGGTCACGGCTTCGGGACGCTCGGTGTTCTCACGCATCACGAGGACGGGCTTGCCCAGCGACGGAGCCTCCTCCTGGACGCCACCGGAATCCGTCAGCACGACGGTGGCCACGGACAGCAGGTGGGTGAACTCGCCGTAGGCCAGGGGCTCGGTCACGAGCACGTTCTCGCGGCCCTCGATCTCCGGCAGGATCGCCTCGCGCACCACCGGGTTGCGGTGCGCCGGCAGGACGAAGGTGACCTCCGGGTGGTCCGCGGCCAGGCGGGCCAGGGCGCGCCCGACACCGCGCATCGCGTCACCCTGGTTCTCGCGCCGGTGGGTCGTCACCAGGACGACGCGACGGCCGGACGCCTCCAGCTCGGCCAGACGCTCGTCCTCGAACGGCACCTGGTGGCCGACGGCCTCCAGCAGTGCGTCGATCACGGTGTTGCCCGTGACGTAGACGTCCTCCGCGGCCACGGCCTCGCGCAGCAGGTTGTCCCGGCTCACGGTGGTCGGGGGCAGGTGCAGCGCCGAGATCTGGCTGGTGATCTTGCGGTTGGCCTCCTCCGGGAACGGGGAGAGGATGTCGAAGCTGCGCAGGCCCGCCTCGGCGTGGACCACGGGGATGCCGCGGTTGAAGGCGGCGACGGCGCCCGCCGTCGAGGTCGTGGTGTCGCCCTGGACGACGACGGCGTCCGGCCGCTCCTGCTCGAGGACGGCGTCGAGCCCGTCGAGGGTGCGGGCGAACACGCCGTTGAGGGTCTGGCGCGGCTGGATGATGTTCAGGTCGTGGTCCGGGACGATGCCGAACAGCTCGTTGACCTGGTCCAGCATCTCGCGGTGCTGCCCCGTGACGGTCACCACGCACTCGAACCGCTCGTCGGCCTGCAGCGCCTTGACGATGGGGGCCACCTTGATGGCCTCCGGGCGGGTTCCGTAGATGGGCATGACCTTCACGGCGGGATTCTCCTGACCTCGAGGGATGACGGAAACCGGCCCCGTGCGGCGGGATGCCGGTCCCCGGCGAGTATACTTCTACGGTGCCGCGACGAGGTCTCGGCACCGCTGGAAGCCGTCCCTGTATCGCGGGCGGCAAGGGTCCACCCCAGCCAGCTGGTCGTCGCATGGAGGTGCCTGTCATGAGCGGAACCGGCATGGCCGCGTCCGGCCCGATGAACACGGTGGTCGTCGACGCGGCGCCCCTGGGCGTCGTGGGCGCGCGGCCTTCGTTGCGCGACTATGTCCTCTCACTCTTCCGCTACCGCTCCTTCATCCTGTTCGACTCGCGCTCGCGCATCTCCGGGGCCAACGCCGTCAACACTCTGGGCCGGCTATGGATGGTGCTCAACCCCATCCTCGACGGCGGTGCCTACTTCCTCGTCTTCGGTGTTCTCCTGGGCACCGGCCGGGGCATTCCGAACTTCATCGCCTACCTCATCGTCGGGGTCTTCTTCTTCCGTTACTCCTCGCAGGCGATCACGGCCGGGTCGAAGGCGGTCAGCTCCAACCTGACGTTGGTGCGGGCCTTCCGTTTCCCGCGGGCGACCCTCGTTCTCGCGACCAATCTGCGGGCTCTGCTCGAGTTCGTTCCGACGCTGGCCGTGATGGTCGTCCTCATCCTGGCCATCCCGCCGCTGGAAGTCTTCACGTGGCGTTGGCTCCTCTTGGTGCCCCTGCTCGCCCTCCAAACGCTCTTCAACGTCGGCCTTTCGCTTGTACTGGCCCGCTTCGTGGCCCACTGGCCGGATCTGGCGAACCTGATCGCGTTCGGGATGCGCATCTGGCTCTACCTGTCCGCCGTGTTCTTCAGTGTCGAGCGCTTCGATGCACAGCCGATCGTGCAGACGGCGATGCATCTGAACCCCCTGTACTGCGTGCTGGACATCGCTCGCCAGTCGCTGTTGTACGGTCAGGACGCCGAACCTCATCGTTGGCTGGTGCTGGCTGGCTGGGCCGCGCTCGTCGCAGTCGTCGGTCTCGTGGTGTTCTGGCGTGCCGAAGAGACCTACGGGGAGGAACGATGAGCGGGCCACGTCCACTCGATCCCGCCGTCGTCTTGGACGAGGCGGGCATGACGTACACGGTTCGGTCGTCCGACACCGGCGCGCGTCGAGCCGGCATCGGCGGGATGCTGCGCGGGGTCCGAGGCGTCCGCACGGATCAGGTTCAGGCGCTGGCTCCGTTGTCTCTCATTGTGGAGCGTGGTGAGTCCGTCGGAATCATCGGCACTAACGGCTCGGGCAAGTCGACCCTCATGAAGCTCATCACCGGCGAGATCCATCCGACGACCGGCCGGGTCTACGCCACCAGCACACCGGTGATGCTAGGGGTCAACGCGGCCCTCGTCCGTCAGATCTCCGGGGAGGACAACATCCGTCTCGGGTGCCTCGCCATGGGCATGACCACGGCGGAAGCGGCAGAGAAGCGCGACGGTGTTGTCCGTCTCGCGGGACTGGACGACCAGGCGCTCCAGTTGCCTTTGAAGGCATATTCGTCGGGCATGGCGTCTCGTCTGCAGTTCGCTATCGCCACTTCCGTCGATCCGGACATTCTGCTTATCGACGAGGCGTTGAATACCGGCGATGCCCAGTTCCGGGCCCGCACGCGTGCTCGTATCGATGAACTGCGAGCTCGGGCAGGGTGCGTATTCCTTGTCAGCCATTCACTCACCACCCTCAAACAGATGTGCTCGCGGGTCATCTGGATTGAGCAGGGGATCTTGACGATGGACGGGAACCCCGAGGTCGTCACAGGCAACTACGCCCGCTACACCCGACATCGGTCCAACGGCGCGGACGAGGTCGCGGAACGACTGCTAGCCGAAGCGCGTGCGGGCGTTGAACGGGTGGCCGTGCGGTGGACCGGCGGCCGACGACCGTCCGGCGTCATCGCCGACTGATGCGCCCCGACCTCACCCGTCCTCGCGCGGGGTCACCCGGGCGTCCTCCGGGCGGACCAGCGGCAGGGACCCGGTGCGGGGCCCGCCGGGCACGATCGGCAGATTGGTCTCCGGGGCGCGCCACCACGCGAGCGCGCCGAGCAGGATGACGCCGCCGGTGAGCGCGAACGCCCATCCGTAGCCGGCCGTGTCCACTACGAGCCCGGCCAGCAGCGGGCCGGAGATGGCGCCCAGGTCTGCGGACATCTGGGCGGTGGACATCACAGCGCCGGAGCGCCGCCCCTGGCCCACGACGTCGGCGATGGCCGCCTGCTGCGGGGCGTTCAGGGTGCCCGTGCCGGCGCCGGAGACCAAGCAGGCGATCAGGAACAGCGACGGAGTGCCGACCCAGCCGATGGCGCCCGTGGTCACGGCCATCACGAGCAGACCCGTGAGGATCAGGGGCTTGCGTCCGTGCACGTCGGAGAGCCGGGAGCTGAACGACACGGCCACCACGTTGCCCAGCGCGAACACGGACAGGGCCAGGCCCGCCATCATCGCCCCGTCCACCTGCCAGCCGAGCAGGCCCGTGCCGGCGAACGCGGTGGCCGCGAACAGGGGCATCACCGAGTTGCGCACCCCGAATGTCGCCCAGCCGTTGGCGAAGAAGGAGACCAGCGCGGCCCGGTAGGACGGGTTGGCCAGGGCCTCCCGGATCGGCATGGCGGGGCGGACGTCGCGGACGGCGCGGTCCGCGAGCCGGGTGTCCTTGAGCAGGAAGAACACGAGGGCCGCCGCCACCACCAGGGAGCTGCCGTAGATGAGGAACGGGGCCCGGTACCCGAATACGGCCAGGGCGGAGCCCACGATCGGCCCCACGATGTTGCCGATCAGAAAGGCGGACGCGTAGGCGCCCGAGATCCTGCCGCGCATCGTGGGCGGGGACTTGCGGGCCAGGAACGCCATCGCGGACACGGTGAAGAGGGTGGAGCCGATGCCGCCGAGCGCCCGGAAGAGGAGCAGCTGCGGAAAGGTCTGCGCGAAGGCGATCAGGAACATGGACGCGGCCACGATCAGCACGCCCGTCATGTACACGGGCGTCTCGCCGAGCCGGTTCG
Source organism: Micrococcus sp. UYEF5 (assembly GCF_040546065.1). Taxonomy (NCBI): domain Bacteria; kingdom Bacillati; phylum Actinomycetota; class Actinomycetes; order Micrococcales; family Micrococcaceae; genus Micrococcus; species Micrococcus sp. UYEF5. The sequence goes on along the minus strand of NZ_JBEPNB010000001.1, from coordinate 171,762 downwards.
TCAGCTTGCCGGAGACCGGGGCGAACAGGAGGCGGGTCAGCCCGAACGCGGACACGACGGCGGCCACCCCGACGGCGGACGCGTCGAACGTCGCCGCGTACTGCGGCAGCAGCGGGGCGATGATGCCGAAGCCGATCGCGATGATGAACGCGGCGGCGACGAGGACCTTGATCTCACGGGGCAGGGGGACCCGCGAGGAGCGGGCGGACGACGACGGCATGACCGCCATCTTCGCACGGCGCCGGGTGTGCGGCCCGGGGCGGGCGACGGCCCGTGTGACAGACTGGGCCCGTGGAAATCGTGCTCATAGTCTCAGTCGTGGCCGCCCTGCTGCTGGGCGGCGTGCTCGTCGGCCTGCTGGACCGGCGCCCCGCCCCGCCGAAGGGGTCGTACCAGGAAGTGCGGGACGCGGACGACCCGCGCCCGAGCCCGCGGCACGCGGCCCCGTCGGGCTCCACCGCCGTCCTGGAACGCCCCGAGGTCGACGAGGCGCCGCCCGTCGTCGCCGAGCCGGAGCCCGCCGTCGTCGAGGAGGCGGAGACCGCCCCGGCGAAGCCCGAGTACGAGCGGCCCGAGGCCGCCGGCTCGCGCCTGGCCCGCCTGCGGGCCCGCCTGCTCAAGTCCAACAACGTCTTCGGCAAGGGCCTGCTGGCGCTGCTGTCCCAGGACCGCATCGACGACGACGTGTGGGACGAGATCGAGGAGACGCTGTTGATGGCGGACCTCGGCACCGAGCCCACCCTGGAGCTCGTCGACCGCCTCAAGGCCCGCGTCACGGTCGAGGGCACGCGTGACCCCGAGCAGGTGCGCACCCTGCTGCGCGAGGAGCTCGTGGCGATGGTGGACCCCTCGATGGACCGCCGTCTCGCCGCGACCCGCAAGGGCGACCGCCCCGCCGTGACCATGGTCGTGGGCGTCAACGGCGTCGGCAAGACCACCACCGTGGGCAAGCTCGCCCGTGTGCTCGTGGCGGAGGACCGCACCGTCGTGCTCGGCGCCGCCGACACCTTCCGCGCCGCCGCCGCCGAGCAGCTCGCCACGTGGGGCGCCCGCGTGGGCGTCGAGACCGTCCGCTCCGAGAAGGAGGGCGCCGACCCGGCGTCCGTCGCCTTCGAGGCCGTGGAGCTCGGCATCGCCGAGGGCGTCGACGTCGTGCTCGTGGACACCGCGGGCCGCCTGCAGAACAAGGCCAACCTCATGGACGAGCTCGGCAAGATCAAGCGCGTCATCGAGAAGCAGGCCGAGGTGGACGAGGTCCTGCTCGTGCTCGACGCCACCACGGGCCAGAACGGCCTGACCCAGGCGAAGGTGTTCGCCGAGGTCGTGGACGTCACCGGCATCGTGCTGACCAAGCTGGACGGCACCGCCAAGGGCGGCATCGTGATCGCCATCCAGCGCCAGCTCGGCGTGCCCGTCAAGCTGATCGGCCTCGGCGAGGGCCCCGATGACCTCGCACCGTTCACCGCCGAGGGCTTCGTGGACGCACTGCTGACCGACTGACGTCCCGCACCCGGTCCAGGGCCCCTCCCGACGACGTCGGGAGGGGCCCTGTTCAGTCACGGAGACGTCATCGACGTGTGGCGTGGCCCACTCCTCCGGTATCGTCCCTCCATCGGCCCCGATCGGGGCCGGGCAGCGACGCCGCGGGACGGGCGTTCGCCCCCGGCTCGCGGCCCGGACCGAAGGAGACCCCCATGGAGGAGTCGAACGTCCTGGACGCAGGGACAGTGTGGATGGTGACGAGCGCGGCGATGGTCCTGCTCATGACACCCGGACTGGCCATCTTCTACGGCGGCATGACCCGCGCGAAGTCCTCGCTCAACATGATCATGATGTCCTTCGTCTCGATGGGCCTCGTCGGAGTCGTCTGGGTCCTGTGGGTCCACGGGATGACCGGCGGCGACGGGTGGGCCGGGGTGGTGGGGAACCCCGCCGGTGACCTCGGGCTGACCGGCACGATGGCCGAGGGCGGGCTCGTCGCCGCGGCCTACGGCGCCACCTTCGCGATCATCGCGGTCGCCCTCATCTCCGGCGCGGTGGCCGACCGGTTCAAGTTCGTCACGTGGTGCGTCTTCGTGCCCGTCTGGACCACCGTCGTCTACGCCCCGCTGGCCTACATGGTGTGGGGCGGCGGGCTCCTCTCCGAGGACGGCGCCATCGGCGCCCGCCTGGGGGAGGCCCTCGACTTCGCCGGTGGCCTCGTGGTGCACATCAGCGCCGGCGTGGCCGCCCTCGTGCTCGCGCTGCTGCTGGGCAAGCGCCACGGCTTCGGCGTGGACCCCGGCCACCGGCCGCACAACGTCCCGTTCACCATGCTCGGCGCGGCCCTGCTCTGGTTCGGCTGGTTCGGGTTCAACGGGGGCGCGGCGGGCGGCGTCGACGAGCTCGGACTGATCTGGGTGGACACCCTCGCCGCCGGCGCCGCCGGCATGCTCGGCTGGGTGTTCGTGGAGTGGCTGCGCCGCGGCCGGCCGACCTCGATCGGCACCGCGTCCGGGATCGTCTCGGGCCTGGTCGCCATCACGCCCGCGTGCGCCTATGTGAGCCCCCTGGGGGCCGTGGTGATCGGCCTGGTCTCCGGCGCGGCCAGCGCGCTCGCGGTCAACCTCAAGTACCGCCTCGGCTTCGACGATTCGCTCGACGTTGTCGGCGTGCACCTCACCGCCGGCATCCTGGGCACCGTGCTGATCGGCTTCTTCGCCCTGCCGGACGAGGGCCGGGCGGGCCTGTTCTACGGCGGAGACGCCGGTCTCCTGGTGGCCCAGACGGTGGCCGTGCTCGTCGCCGTGGTCTTCACCGCCGTGGTGACCACGGTCATCGCCCTGGTCCTGCGCGGGACCATGGGCCTGCGAGTGAGCAAGGAGGACGAGGAGCGGGGCGTCGATCTGACCCTGCACGACGAGTCGGCCTACGACGTCGGCTTCGGCGGGGTGCCCGTCCCCGCGGAGGCGCGGTGAGCCGCCGCGGACGGGTGAGGCCGGTCGGTTGCTAGGCTTGGCGGGCGCCGCGGTGGATGCCGCGGCGCCCGCGACCGACCGCGTCCGGATCAGTCGACCCCGCTTCGAAGGATCACACCCGCCGTGTTCAACTCCCTGTCCGACCGCCTCACAGCCACCTTCCGCAGCCTCAAGGGCAAGGGGCGGCTGAGCGAGGCGGACATCGACGCCACCGCACGCGAGATCCGCCGCGCCCTCCTGGACGCCGACGTCGCCGTGCCCGTGGTCCGCCAGTTCATCGCGCAGATCAAGGAGCGCGCCCTCAGCGCCGAGGTGGCCCAGGCCCTGAACCCGGGCCAGCAGGTCGTGAAGATCGTCAACGAGGAGCTCGTGGGCATCCTCGGCGGCGAGACCCGGCGCATCCAGCACGCCAAGACGGGCACCACCGTCATCATGCTCGTGGGCCTGCAGGGCGCCGGCAAGACGACCCTCGCCGGCAAGCTCGCCCACCTGCTCAAGTCCCAGGGCCACACCCCGCTGCTCGTGGCCTGCGACCTCCAGCGCCCGAACGCCGTGAAGCAGCTGCAGGTCGGCGGCGAGCGCGCCGGCGTCCCGGTCTACGCGCCGCACCCCGGCGTCTCCTCCGAGTTCGAGGCCGCCACCGGCGACCCGGTGCAGGTGGCCCGCGACGGCGTCGCCGAGGCCAACACGAAGTACCACGACGTGGTCATCATCGACACCGCCGGCCGCCTCGGCGTGGACGCCGAGCTCATGCAGCAGGCCGCAGACATCCGCGCCGCCGTGGACCCGGACGAGGTGCTCTTCGTCATCGACGCGATGATCGGCCAGGACGCCGTGGCCACGGCCCAGGCGTTCAACGAGGGCGTCGGCTTCACCGGCGTCGTGCTCACCAAGCTCGACGGCGACGCGCGCGGCGGCGCCGCGCTGTCCGTCCGCCACGTGACCGGCAAGCCGATCATGTTCGCCTCCACGGGTGAGGGCCTGAAGGACTTCGAGGTCTTCCACCCGGACCGCATGGCCTCGCGCATCCTCGACATGGGCGACGTGCTCTCCCTGATCGAGCAGGCCGAGCAGAACTGGGACCGCAGCGAGGCCGAGAAGATGGCCCGCAAGTTCGCGGACCAGGAGGACTTCACCCTCGACGACTTCCTCGCCCAGATGCAGCAGCTCAAGAAGATGGGCTCGCTGAAGAAGATGCTCATGATGATGCCGGGCGCCCAGGGCATGCGGCAGCAGCTCGAGCAGTTCGACGAGTCGTCGATCGGCCGCGTCGAGGCGATCATCCACTCGATGACCCCGCACGAGCGCGTGGCCCCCAAGATCATCAACGGCTCGCGCCGTGCCCGCATCGCCCGCGGCTCGGGCGTGAGCGTGTCCGAGGTCAACGGCCTGCTCGAGCGCTTCGCCGAGGCGCAGAAGATGATGAAGCGCATGGCCGCCGGCGGTGGCATCCCGGGCATGCCCGGGATGCCGGGCGGCGCCTCCCGCAAGACGAAGGGCAAGGGCAAGAACGCGAAGCGCGATCGCGTGAAGTCCGGCAACCCGGCCAAGGCCGCGGCCGAGCGCAAGGCGATCGAGGAGCGGCGCGCCCGCGCCGCCCAGGCGCAGGCCGGGGCGGTGTTCGGCCGCGACGGCGCGGGCATGGAGGGCTTCGACCCGTCCACCCTCAACCTGCCGGCGGGCTTCGAGAAGTACCTCAAGGACCGCTGAGTCGCCCGCTGCCCGGTCGCGGCGCGCCGGGTGTGCACCGGCCCGCCCGATCTGGCAGAATGGCACGGTACTGAGCGTGAGCCCGGACGACCCTCTATCCTCCGCTGCGCTCCGTTCCGTGTGCCAGGTCGTCGACGCCCGCTGCCCCCACGCGGCGTCGTGCCCCGGCCCCCCAGATCCACTGAAGGAGAACCACACTCGTGGCTGTCAAGATTCGTCTGAAGCGGTTCGGCAAGATCCGCGCCCCGTTCTACCGCGTCGTCGTCATGGACTCGCGCACCCGCCGCGATGGCCGTGCCATCGAGGAGATCGGCAAGTACCACCCCACCGAGGAGCCCTCGTTCATCGAGATCGACTCGGAGCGCGCCCAGTACTGGCTCTCCGTCGGCGCCCAGCCGACCGAACAGGTCGCCGCGCTGCTGAAGGTCACCGGTGACTGGCAGAAGTTCAAGGGCGAGTCGGGCGCCGAGGGCACCCTGAAGTCCAAGTCCGAGAAGGAGGCCTTCGTGGCCCCCGAGAAGGGCTCGGTCATCCTGCCGGAGGAGCCGAAGCAGGAGGAGGCCCCGGCCGAGTCCGAGCAGGCCGCCGAGGCTCCGGCCGCTGAGGCCCCGGCCGAGGACGCCGAGAAGTCCGAGTGACCATGCTGACCGAGGCCCTCGAGCACCTGGTGCGCGGCATCGTGGACACGCCCGAGGCGGTCCGCGTGGACGCCCGCTCCCAGCGGCGCGGCGACATGCTGGAGGTCCGCGTGGCCCCCGAGGACCTGGGTCGCGTGATCGGCCGCCAGGGTCGCACCGCCACCGCGCTGCGCACCGTGCTGGACGGCCTGGCCGGCCACCCCGTCCGCGTGGACGTGGTGGAGACCGACCGCCGCTCCTGACGGCCCGTGACGCACGGCCCGCCCGCCCCTCACCGGGCCGGCGGGCCGTCGTCGTCTGCGGCCCCGCCCCCTCCCGTCACCGACCGTCCCACCCAGGAGAGCCCATGAGTCCCGCAGCCCAGGACGACCTCGTCCGCGTCGCCCGCATCGGCAAGCCGCACGGCATCCGCGGCGAGGTGACCGTGCAGGTCTTCACCGACGACCCGGACGCCCGCTTCGCCCCCGGGGAGCGCCTCGTGGTGCGCGACGGCGCCCCGGGCCTGCCGGCGGAGCTCACCGTCACCCGGGCCCGGTGGAACAAGCAGATCCTCGTGGTCGGCTTCGCCGAGTCGCTGGACCGCAACGTCGCCGAGACCCTGCGCGGCGCCCAGCTGTTCGCCGTTCCCGCCGCGCCCGAGGAGTCCGACGAGTGGTACGAGGAGGACCTCGTGGACCTCGAGGTGCGGGTCGAGGGCGACCGCGTCGGCGTCGTCACGGCCCTGACCACCGGGGCGGTCCAGGACCTGCTGCACGTCGCGTTGGACGGCGTCGAGGAGGAGGCCCTGGTGCCCTTCGTCGAGGAGATCGTCCCGGAGATCGACCCCGAGGCCGGCGTGCTCGTGCTGACCCCGCCGCCGGGGCTGCTCGAGCTCGCCACCGGCGAGGACGAGGACGCCGCAGACGGGCCCGCCGATGCGGATGCGGAGGACTGAGCAGTGCGCTTCGACGTCGTCACGATCTTCCCCGAGTACCTCGCGGTCCTCGACGTCTCGCTGCTGGGCCGTGCCCGCCGCGAGGGCCTCGTGGACGTGCACGTCCACGACCTGCGCGACTTCACCGTCGACCGGCACCGCACCGTGGACGACACGCCCTACGGCGGCGGCGCCGGCATGGTGATGAAACCGGAGCCGTGGGCGCTCGCGCTCGAGCACGTGGCGGCCCAGGGGCCCGTGTCACCGGCCCCCGCCGAGTCGTCGTCGGCGGAGCCGGGGGACCGCCCCGTGCTGCTCGTGCCGACGCCCTCGGGGGAGCGCTTCACCCAGCGGTTCGCCCGGGAACTGGCGGGCCGGGAGCACGTGGCGATCGCGTGCGGCCGCTACGAGGGGATCGACGAGCGCGTCTTCGGCTGGGCAGAGGAGCTCTTCGAGGTGCGGCTGGTCTCGCTGGGCGACTACGTGCTCAACGGCGGCGAGGTCGCGGCGCTGGCGATGATCGAGGCCGTCGGCCGCCTCGTGCCGGGCGTCGTGGGCAACCCGGCCTCGCTCGTCGAGGAGTCCCACGAGGACGGCCTGCTGGAGTACCCGGTCTACACCAAGCCCGCGGACTGGCGGGGCCGTGCGGTGCCGCCCGTGCTGCTCTCGGGCGACCACGGCAAGGTCGCGGCCTGGCGTCGGGCCCAGCAGGAGGAGCGCACGCGCGAGCGGCGACCGGACCTGTGGGCGGCGTACGGCTCTGAGGCCTGACCCGTCGCGCCCGACGGGCTGGAGGGGCGTCGCGACGTCGTCGGCTGTGGCATAATGGATCCTCGTGTCCGCCGGACGCCCGACCTGCCACAGGGGGCGCGCGTCAACGGATCGGACCCCGGGACCGCACCCCACGTGCGGAGCCCGGCCCTCGGCTCGGGACCCGGCCCCCTCGTCATGCGGACGTGGACGGGCCGTGCGCCCGCATACCACGCGGTTGACCTGTGGCATCCGCCAGGAGAGACGACATGCACATTCTCGACTCGTTCGACAAGAAGACGCTGCGCGACGACATCCCGGAGTTCGCCCCCGGCGACACCGTCAAGGTGCACGTGAACATCATCGAGGGCAAGACCGCCCGCGTCCAGGTGTTCCAGGGCTACGTCATGGGCCGTCAGGGCTACGGCGTGCGCGAGACCTTCCGCGTCCGCAAGGTGTCCTTCGGCATCGGCGTGGAGCGCGTGTTCCCGGTGCACTCCCCGGTCATCGACAAGATCGAGGTCGTCACCAAGGGCGACGTGCGCCGCGCGAAGCTGTACTACATGCGCGACCGCCACGGCAAGGCCGCCCGCATCCGCGAGAAGCGCGCCGACGCCAAGTGATCATCCCGGTCGGCCCCGCCGACCGGTGATCGACCCATGCGCACCTCGGAGCCCCGTGACCCCCGCCGGTCACGGGGCTCCGTCGTGTCCGGGGCCGGCTCCTCCTCGGGCCCGACGGCGGCCCCCGCCTCCGGCGCGAGCCGCTGGTGGGCGTGGCTCGGCCTGACCGTGGTGGCCGCCGTCGTGGTGGCCGCGGTGCTGCGAGCCCTCACCGGCCCCGTCTACCTCATCCCCTCCGGGTCGATGGAGCCGACCCTGCAGCCCGGTGACCGCGTGCGGGTGGACGCCGCCGCGGCCGGCGGGCAGGGACTGCAACGCGGGGACGTGGTGGTGTTCGACGGTGCCGGCAGCCTGGCGCCGTACCGTTCGGCCGGATCGCTGGAGCGCGGTCTGGAGGACGTCGCCCGGTGGTGGGGCGTCGGCGCGGCCGAGGACGTGTTCGTCAAGCGCGTGCTGGCCCTGCCGGGGGACCGTCTCGAGTGCTGCGCCCCGGACGGGCGGCTGCTGCGCGAGGGCGAGCCGCTGGACGAGCCCTATCTCGGCAGGCCCGTGACCGCAGACGAGCCGGCCGCGGCGGGGACCTGGTCCTTCGAGGTGCCCGACGGGCGCATGGTCGTCCTGGGCGACCACCGCGCCGCCTCCCGGGACTCCCGCGCACTGCTGGGCGCCCCCGGCGGCGGGCTCATCCCGCTCGAGCGGGTCGAGGGCCGGGCCGCGGAGATCGTGTGGCCCCTGTCCCGCCGCGGGACCGTGGACGCCCCCTCCGGGGACACGCCGTGACGGGGCGCCGCACCGCGCTGATCGCGGCCGCCGTGACCGTACTCGCCTGCGTGCTGGCGTGGGCCTTCCTGGCGCGCATGTACGCCATCCCGTCCTCGTCCATGGAGCCCGGGCTGCGGGCCGGCGACCGCGTGGTCGCCACGCTGCTCACCCCGGATCCGTTCCCGGTGCGCCGCGGTGACGTGGTGGTGTTCGAAGACACGAAGGGCTGGCTGCCCGGGGGCGGCCACGTGATCAAGCGGGCCGTCGGGCTGCCGGGGGACATCGTCTCCTGGACGCCCGGCGAGGAGACGCTGCGCGTGAACGGGGTGCCCGTGGAGGAGCCGTACCTCGCGCCGGGGGAGACGCCCGCGCAGGAGGCGTTCGAGGTGACCGTGCCTGCGGGGCGACTGTGGGTGCTCGGTGACCATCGCTCGGCGTCGGCGGACTCCCGCGCGCACCGCGCCGGGCCCGGGGGCGGGTTCGTGGCCCTCGACGACGTGGTGGGCCGCGCCCGGTTCGTGGTCTGGCCGCTGGACCGGATCGGCGGCGCCGGCACCGACCCCGACGCGTTCGCCACCGTGCCGGACGCGCCCGCGCCGGAGGCTCGCACGTGACCGCCCGCCGGGGCGGTGGCCGGCCGACGGTGCGCGCCGGCCTGGACGTCGAGGCGGGGCTGGCCGCGCCGGCCCTCGCCGCGCGGGGAGCGGACCGGGTGCTGGTGGCGGGCATGGACGAGGTGGGCCGGGGCGCGCTGGCCGGGCCCGTCGTCGTCGGGGTGTGCGCCGCGTGGCTGCCCGCCGCCGGGCAGATCCCTCCGGTGCGCGACTCCAAGGCGCTCACGGACCGACGCCGGCGCGCCCTGGTCCCGCAGATCGAGGACTGGGCGGCCGGGGTGGCGCTGGGCGAGGCCGGCCCCGCGGAGATCGACGCGCTCGGGATCTCGGCGGCCCTCGGTCTCGCCGGGCGCCGGGCGTGGGCGGCGCTGTGCGCCGCGGTGGGGCAGGAGCCGGTCGCCCTCGTGCTCGATGGCCGGGACGACTGGCTGAGCCGCTCCGACCCTGACGCCGGCCCCGCGCCCGCGCCGCGTCCGCTGCCGCCCGTGCCCACGATGCTGGTGCGGGCCGAGGATCGGTGCGCGACGGTGGCGGCCGCGTCGATCGCCGCGAAGGTGGCCCGCGACGACGTCATGATCGCCCTCGACACCGAGCACCGCGGGTACGGGTGGGCCGGGAACAAGGGGTACGGCTCGGCCGCGCACCGGGCCGCCCTGGCCGAGCGCGGGGCGAGCGAGCAGCACCGGCGCAGCTGGAACCTCGGGCTGCCGGGCGCGCCCGCGGAGGGGCCGCCCACCCTGTTCGACTGAGTCCCCGGGGCCGGGCGTGGCCGCCCGTTCGACGTGCGACCCCCGGACGGGGGAGGATGGAGGTCGTGCGTGCCCGGACTGTCGCGGGTGCGCGGCGAACACTGAGGAGGCATGTCATGAGCGCAGACGACGTCGAGGACTTCGAGGCCGAGGCCGAGCTGCTGCTCTACCGCGAGTACCGGGACGTGGTGGGCCTGTTCCGCTACGTCGTGGAGACCGAGCGGCGCTTCTACCTCGCCAACGACGTGCGGCTGACGCCCCGCCAGGCGGACGGGGACGTGTTCTTCGAGATCCTGCTCGAGGACGCCTGGGTGTGGGACGTGTACCGCACGCAGCGGTTCATCAAGCGCGTGAAGGTGCTGACCTTCAAGGACGTGAACATCGAGGAGCTGCCCACCGAGGACCTGACGGTCCCGCCGGACGGCCAGCTGCCGAGCTGACCCACGCCTGATCGGCCCCGAGGGCGGGACGCCGACGTCCACTCCTGCACAGGCGTCAGGCCCCGCACAATCCTCGCCGTCGCGGACCCGGCGACCCTGCTCGGGACCACCCTGGTGCCCAGGAGGTGGTCGGGATGACGGGGACCGCGGAACGGATCGGGGCGCAGCCGCCCGGAGAGAGGCGCGCCAGCCGCGCGCACACGGCGCTGGGCCGGTTCGGTGAGGACGCCGCCGCGCGCTGGCTCGCCGAGCGCGGCTACGTGATCGCCGACCGCAACTGGCGGGGCGAGGCCGGAGAGCTGGACATCGTGGCCCACCACGCCGGCTGGTGGGTGGGCGTCGAGGTGAAGACCCGCTCGGGCCTGGCCTTCGGCGACCCGTTCGAGTCGATCGACCGGCGCAAGCTCACCCGGCTGCACCGCCTCACCGCGGCGTGGGTGCGGGCCCACGCCGCGGACCGCCGGGGGACGCCCTGGCGCGTCGACGCCGTCGCCGTGCTGGTGCCGCGCACGGGAGGGATCCGCTTCGACCTGCTGCAGGACGTGCGGCCGTGAGCGGCATCGGACGCACCCGCTCCATCACGCTGGCGGGTCTGCGCGGGGAGGTCGTGCACGTCGAGGCGGACATCGCCCAGTCCCTGCCCGGGTTCACCCTCCTCGGCCTGCCGGACCAGGCGCTGCAGGAGAGCCGGGACCGCATCCGCTCCGCCGCGCGCAACGCCGGACTGCCCCTGACCCGGCGGCACCTGACCGTGAACCTGCTGCCGGCGGGGGTGCACAAGCGGGGTGCGTGCCACGACCTGGCGATCGTCCTGGCGGCCTACGCCGCGGACGGGCGGGTGCGGAACGTCGAGGGGCCCGTGTTCCTGGCCGAGCTCGGCCTCGACGGCGCCCTGCACCGCTCGCCGGAGACCGTGGCGATGGTGTTGGCCGCCGTCGACGCGGGGTGCTCCGAGGTGGTCGTCGCCGAGGATGCGGAGGCCGAGGCCCGACTGGTCCCCGGCGCCGAGGTCCGCGGCTTCGCCCATCTGCACGACGTCATCCGCGCCTTCGGCGGGGAACCGGACGGAGAGCCGCCCCACCGCCCGGCCCGACGGCAGGTGACAGCCCCGGAACCGGAGCCGGCCCGTGCGGTGCCCGACCTCGCCGAGGTCGCCGGACAGGCCGAGGCCCGGTTCGCGCTCGAGGTCGCAGCCGCCGGCGCCCACCACCTGCTGCTCATGGGCGCCCCGGGGGCGGGCAAGACCATGCTCGCCGAGCGCCTGCCCGGAATCCTGCCTCCCCTGGACCGGCGCACCGCGCTCGAGTGCGCCGCCCTGCGCTCCCTCCGCGGCGGCGACGCCCGTGTCCGGCGCAGGGGCGGGACGGCCCAGGGGTTCGACGGCGAGATCGACCGGACCCCGCCGTTCGAGGCACCCCACCACTCGGCGTCCCGCTCGGCCCTCGTGGGCGGCGGCAGCGGCCTCGCCCGGCCGGGAGCGGCCTCCCTCGCCCACGGCGGCGTGCTGTTCCTGGACGAGGCCCCCGAGTTCGAACGGCGCACCCTCGAGGCGCTGCGCCAGCCCCTCGAGTCCGGGGAGGTGCTGCTGCACCGGGCCCTCGGCGCCGTCGTCTACCCGGCCCGGTTCCAGCTCGTGCTGGCCGCCAACCCCTGCCCGTGCGGCAAGGGCGGTGGCACGGGCGTCGAGTGCCGGTGCAGCGTGCCCGAACGCCGCCGCTACGCCCAGCGGCTCTCCGGGCCGCTGCTGGACCGCGTCGACCTGCAGGTCACCGTGCGGCCCGTCGAAGCGCGGCAGCTCACGGGGGCGCCCGCGTCCGAGACCACGTCGCAGGTGGCCGCCCGGGTCGCCGCGGCCGCCGACCGCCAGGCCCGGCGCTGGGCCACCGCCGCCGAGCGCGGGCTCGCCCCGTCCGGGCTGCGCCGCAACGCGCACGTCCCCGCCGGGGTGCTGCGGCACGGCCCGTACGCCGTGCCCCGGGCGGCCCGCCGGCCCGCGGACGACGCCGTCGACCAGGGCCTGCTGAGCGCGCGCGGCCACGCCCGCGTCCTGCGCCTCGCCTGGACCCTGGCAGACCTGCGCGGCGCCGAACGGCCCGCACCCGAGGACACCGACGTGGCACTCACGCTGCGCCACCAGAACGAGGAGGACGCATGACCACCTACGTCACCCCGGCGGCAGGCCACGTCGCCGGGCCGCGCCGGCCGGACGCCGCCCGGCTCGCCCGCGCCGCCCTGACCCGGCTGGTCGAGCCCGGGGACGCGCTCGCGGTGCAGACCGTCACGGCGCTGGGGCCGGAGCGGGCGCTCGCCCTGCTCACGGGCCGGGAGACGATCCAGCCCGCCGAGCGCGATCTGCTCGCCGATCTCGCCGGCGCGCCCGACACGCTGCCCCGGCGCTGGGCCGCGGGGCTGGCCCGCTGGGCGCCCCGGGCCGCCCGGCTGGAGCCGGAGCGTGACCTCGTGACTCTGCACCGGCTCGGGGGAGGCCTGCTGATCCCCGAGGACGACGCCTGGCCCGCCGCCCTGGCGGACCTGGGCGAGGAGGCGCCCCTGGGCCTGTGGTTCCGCGGCTCCGGAACGCTGCCTCCCGCGGACCGGATGCTCGCCGTCGTCGGCAGCCGGGAGGCGACCGCGTACGGACGGACCGTGACCGCCCGCTGCGCCGCCCACGCCGTCCAGCAGGGCGCGTGCGTGATCTCCGGCGGTGCGTACGGCATCGACGGCGCCGCCCACCGGGCCGCGCTGCAGGCGCCCGCCGCACCGGAAGACGCGGCGGATCGCGACGGCGTCCCGCCCACGGTGGCGGTGCTGGCCGGCGGCCTCGACCGGTTCTACCCGGCCGGCCACGAGGACCTGCTTCGCGCGGTGATGGCCGCCGGGCTGCTCGTGTCCGAGATGCCGCCCGGTGCGAGTCCCACGCGGTACCGGTTCCTGCAGCGCAACCGGGTCATCGCCGCGCTCGCGGGGGCCGTGCTGGTGGTCGAGGCGCGCTGGCGGTCGGGAGCGCAGAACACGGCGGGCCACGCGTTCGGCCTCGGCCGCGAGGTGGGCGTGGTCCCCGGCCCCGTGACCTCGCCCAGCTCCGCCGGTTGCCACCGTCTGCTGCAGGAGAGCCCCGCCCGTCTCGTGACCACCGAGCAGGAGGCCCTCGCCCTGCTCGGTCAGGGGCCCGCCCGGAGCGGCGGCGCGGGCGGGAGGACCTCTACCCGGGCAGCTCCCGAGCCCGCCGCGCGGCCCACCGACGGGCTCACGATGGAGGAGGCCCTCGTCCACGAGGCGCTGCCCCTGCGCCAGGCGGTGCCCGTCGACCGGATCACCGTCAGCGCCGGGCTCGCGCTGCCCACCGTCCTGGCGTGCCTGTCCCGGCTGCAGCGGGCGGGCCTGGCCGAACGGGTCGAGGACCGGTGGCGGCGGGGATGACCTCCGGCCGCGTGCTCCCGGGCGGCGCCGCCCTGGGGCGGATGGCAGAGTGGGGGGATGACCCCGTCGTCCTCCGTCCGTCCCGTCCCGGTCCCGCGCGCCCCCTCGCCCCGGGACACGGCCTGGCTCGAGGCGTTCGAGGAGCACCTGCGCCACGAGCGGAACCGCAGCCCCCAGACCGTGCGCGCGTACCTCGCCGATCTGCGCGCCCTCATCGACCACGTCGCCGGCACCGCGGCGGCGCCCGCCGTGGACGACGACGCCCCTGCCCGCCACGCGTCCAGCGCACCGGACGTCCTCGCCGAGCTGGACATCGAGGACCTGCGCGGCTGGCTGGCGGCCATGAGCGGGGCCGGCCTCGCCCGCGCGACCCTGGCCCGCCGGGTGGCCGCCGTCCGCACCTTCACGGCCTGGCTGCGCCGCGAGGGCCTGCGCTCGGACGACCCCGCCCTGCGGCTGCGCTCGCCCCGACCCGAGGGGACGCTGCCCCACGTGCTCCAGGAGCAGCAGGCGACCCGGCTCCTCGCGGCTTCCCAGGAGCGTGTGGACGCCGCCGCCGCGGGCGACGACCCCGCCGCCCACGCGCTGGCCCTGCGGGACGCCGCCCTGCTCGAGCTGCTCTACGCCACGGGCGCCCGGGTGGCCGAACTCTCCGCCCTGGACGTGGACGACCTCGAGGCCGGCCGCGGCGTCGTCCGGCTGACCGGCAAGGGAGACCGGCAGCGCACCGTCCCCTACGGCGCACCCGCGGGCCGCGCCCTCCAGGCGTGGCAGCGGCTCGGTCGCCCCCGCCTGGCCCGGCCGGACTCCGGCCCCGCCCTCTTCCTCGGCGCACGCGGCGGCCGGCTGGGGGTGCGCCAGGCGCGCACCGTCGTCGACCGGGCGCTCGAGGGCCTGGGGGACACCGCGGCCCGCGGGCCCCACGCGCTGCGCCACACGGCCGCGACCCACCTCCTCGACGGCGGCGCCGACCTGCGCAGCGTGCAGGAGCTGCTGGGCCATGCGTCCCTGCGCACCACGCAGGTCTACACACACGTCTCGATCGATCGCCTCCGCGAGGGCTACCGGCAGGCCCACCCACGCGCCTGACGCCTCCCCGGAGCGCCCCCGGCCCCTCCACTGCGCCACCGCGACACGCAGGGCGCCGCGCCGCCTCGTTGCCGGCCCAGCATCCCTGGTGCACAATGGCCCCAGGATCCACCGGAGCCGCGACGTGGTCGTAGGGGAAGACGCACCGCATCGCACCCTCGGAGGCATCCATGACCAGCACCCATACCCGCGGCGTGGTCCACATCCTCTCCGCCCCCACCGCCCTCTGCCCCCACGTGGAGTGGGCGCTGAGCTCCGTGCTCGGCCCCGCGACCTCGGTGGAGTGGGAGGGTCAGCCGGTCGCGCCCGGCCAGCACCGCGCCGAGGTGCACTGGACGGCGCCCGCCGGCACCGGCGCGCGTCTGGCCTCCGCTCTGCGTGGCTGGCCGCACCTGCGCTTCGAGATCACGGAGGAGCCGTCCGCCGGGGTCGACGGCTCGCGCTGGTCCCACACCCCGGACCTCGGCATCTTCCACGCCACCACGGACGTCTCCGGCAACATCATGGTCTCCGAGGACCGCATCCGGTACGCCTACGAGGCCGGCGCGGGCGACCCCAGCGTGCTGATGCACGAACTCTCCCTCGCGCTCGGCGAGGCCTGGGACGATGAGCTCGAGCCGTTCCGGCTGGCCGCCGCCCACGCCAACGTGCGCTGGCTGCACCGCGCCGTCTGAGCCTTCGCCCGGCTGGCGCGGGCGGCGCTCCGGCTCAGACGCTGCGGAACACGGCCACCGCGTTGTGGCCGCCGAACCCGAACGAGTTCTTCACGGCCACGCGCGGCCCCTCGGGCAGGCGAGCGGGGGAGCCGGTGACCACGTTCAGCGGGATCTCCGGGTCCTGGTGGTCCAGGTTGATGGTCACGGGCGCCTGGCCGTGGTGCACGGCGAGCACGGACAGGATCGACTCGATCGCCCCCGAGGCGCCCAGCAGGTGGCCGGTCTGGGACTTCGTGGCCGAGACCTGCACCTGGTCCAGGTGGTCGCCGAACACGGCCCGCATGGCCAGGTATTCCGGGGCGTCGCCCTTGGGCGTGGACGTCGCGTGGGCGTTCACGTGGCACACGTCCTCGGGGGTGATGTCGGCCGACCTCAGAGCGGCGCGCATCGCACGGGTCGCGCCCAGGCCCTCGGGCTCGGGCGCGGTGATGTGGTGGGAGTCGGAGCTGACGCCCGTGCCGGCCAGCTCGGCGTAGACGCGTGCGCCGCGGGCCTTCGCGTGCTCCTCCGACTCGATCACCATGACGCCGGCGCCCTCGCCGAGGACGAAGCCGTCGCGGTCCACGTCGTAGGGGCGGGACGCGGCCTGCGGGTCGTCGTTGCGCTTGGACAGCGCCTGCATCGCGGCGAACGCGGCCATCGGCAGCGGGTGCACGGCGGCCTCGGCGGCGCCGCAGATCACGACGTCGGCCTGGCCGGAGCGGATGAGCAGCAGCGCGGTCTCGAGCGCCTCGGTGCCGGCGGCGCACGCGGACACCACCGTGCGGGCGCCGGCGCGGGCGCCGAACTCGAGGGAGAGCGCGCCGGCGGCGCCGTTGGGCATGAGCATCGGGACGGTCATGGGCAGCACGCGGCGCGGGCCGCGCTCGCGCAGGGTGTCCCAGCCGTCCAGGAGGGTCCACACGCCGCCGATGCCGGTGCCGAAGGCCACGGCGAGCCGGTCGCCGTCGACCTCCGCGCCCTCGAGGCCGGCGTCCTTCCAGGCCTCGCGCGCGGCGACGGTCGCCATCTGGGTGGCCGGGTCCTGGCGCTTCTGCTCCACCTTGGAGAGGACCTCGGAGGTGGGCACGGTCAGCTCGGCCGCGAAGGTGACGGGCAGCTCGTACTTCTCCACCCAGTCGTGCTCCATGGTGCGCGCACCGGAGACGCCCTGCAGGGCGTGGGACCAGAAGGTGGGCACGTCGCCGCCGATGGGCGTGGTGGCGCCGAGGCCGGTGATCACTGCGGTGCGGGTCATGGGTCTGCTGCCTCTGGGTCTCGAGTGGGGATCGGGCGGAGGGGTGTCGTCGGCACGACGCGCGGCGCTCGCCGGGGTGCCGGAAGTCGAGGGTGTCGGGGGCCGGGGGCGCTCACGCGCCCCCGGCGCTCACCGAGGGGACGGGGCGGGCCGGGCCCGCCGCCGTCGTGGGCCGATCAGGCCTGGGCGCCGTCGATGAAGTCGACGGCGTCCTGGACGGTCTTGAGGTTCTTGACCTCCTCGTCCGGGATCTTCACGCCGAACTTGTCCTCGGCGTTGACCACGATGGTCATCATCGAGATCGAGTCGATGTCCAGATCGTCCGTGAAGGACTTCTCCGGCTGCACCTCGGCGGTGTCGAGGCCGGTCTCCTCGTTCACGATCTCGGCGAGGCCGGCGAGGATCTCTTCCTTGGAAGCCATGGGGCGTCTCCTTCGGTAGGGGTGTGGGGTGTACGTGATCAGTGAATCAGACGGCGCCGCCTCAGGGGAGGCGGACCACCTGGGCGCCGTAGACCAGCCCGGCGCCGAAGCCGATCTGCAGGGCCAGGCCGCCGGTGAGCTCGGGGTTCTCCTCCAGCAGACGGTGCATGGCCAGCGGGATGGACGCGGCCGACGTGTTGCCGGCGTCCGCGATGTCCCGGGCCACGACGACGGACTCCGGCAGCTTCAGCTGCTTGGCGAACTCGTCGATGATCCGCATGTTGGCCTGGTGCGGGATGAACGCGGCGAGGTCTTCGGGCTCCACGCCCGCGGCGTCGAGGGCCTCGCGGGCCACCTTCGCCATCGACCACACGGCCCAGCGGAAGACGGAGGGCCCGTCCTGGCGCAGCGTGGGCCAGAGCATCCCCTCCGCGCCGGTGATCGCCGAGGCGTCGCCCGTGGTGCGGGCGTGCTCCACGGCATCGCGGAGCTCCAGCTGCGAGTGCGTCATGGAGATCGTGGACCAGCGCTCCCCGTCCGAGCCCCACACCGAGGGGGAGATGCCCGGCTCGTCCGAGGCCGACACGATCACGGCGCCCGCGCCGTCGCCCAGGAGGAAGGAGATGGAGCGGTCCGTGGGATCCACGACGTCGGAGAGGCGCTCGACGCCGACCACGAGCACGTGCCGCGCGGTGCCGGAACGCACGAGCGCGTCGGCCTGGGCCACGCCGTAGCAGTAGCCGGCGCACGCGGCGGAGACGTCGTAGGCGGGCGCCGGGGTAGCCCCGATCTCGTGCGCCACGAGGGCCGCGGCCGAGGGGGTGGCGTGCGGGAAGGTGACGGTCGAGACGATCACGGCGTCCAGGTCCGAGCCCTGCAGGCCGGCCCGCTCGAGGGCCTCCCGGGCGGCGCCCACGGCCATGACGGGCACGGTCTCCTCCGCCGTGGCGCGCTGGCGCGTGACGATGCCGGTGCGCTGGCGGATCCACTCGTCCGACGAGTCGATGGGGCCGATGAGGTCCTCGTTGGGGACCAGGTTCGCCGAGCGGTAGGCGCCCACGGCCACGATGCGGCTGGCCGCGGGGCGCTCGTGCTGCTTCAGGGTGACGGTCATGGTGCCTCTCTCTGCCGGGCGGTGCGCGGGGTTCAGGCCGAGTGCTCGGCCAGGAAAGCCCGCGCGGCGTCCAGGTCCTCGGGGGTCTTCACGGCGAGCTGCGCGGTGCCCTTGAGACCGCGCTTGGCCAGTCCGGTCAGTGTGCCACCGGGCAGCAGCTCCAGGACGCCCGTGACCTGCCGCGTGGCCATGGTCGCCATGCACAGGTCCCAGCGGACCGGGCGGGTGACCTGGTCCACGATCCGGGCGAGCACGTCCGTGCCGGACTCGACGGCCTCGCCGTCCCGGTTGGACAGCAGGGGCAGGCGCGGGTCCGAGGGGGAGAGGTCGGCGACGTGGGCCGCGAGGTCGTCCACGGCGGGGCGCATGTGCTCCGTGTGGAACGCGCCGGCCACCTTGAGCGGGATCACGCGGGCGCGGGCGGGGGCGGACTCGGCGAGCGCGCCGAGGGCCTCCGCGGTGCCGGCGGCGACGATCTGGCCGGCGCCGTTGACATTGGCGGGCGTCAGGCCCGCCGCGTCGATGGCCGCGAGGACCTCGTCCTGGTCCCCACCCACGACGGCGGCCATGCCCGTGGGCGTGGCCGCGGCGGCCCGGGCCATGCCGGTGGCGCGCACGCGCACCAGCGAGAGGGCCTCAGCGGGCGACAGCACGCCGGTGACGGCGGCCGCGGTGATCTCGCCCACGGAGTGGCCCGTCACGACGGTCGACTCCGGTGCGGCGGCGTCCGCTTCGAGGGCCGCGGCGGCCACCAGGCCGGCCGCCACGATCAGCGGCTGGGCGACGGCGGTGTCCTTGATGGTCTCCTCGTCCGACTCGGTGCCGTGGCGGATCAGGTCCACGCCCGCGGCGTCGGAGAGGGACGCGAGCAGGTCGCGGGTCCCGTCCAGCTCGAGCCAGGGGGCGAGGAAGCCGGGCGTCTGGGACCCCTGTCCGGGGCACACGATGGCAAGCATTCCTCCATCGTGTCAGGATCGGCCGCCGATCCGGGCAGATCGCGCCACGAAGCACGGCGAGTCGGTTTGGAGGGTTTCTACAAGCGGGGGTGTGCGCCGCCCCGGCTCAGTCCGACCCGTCCCCGGTCGTCTGCCGCGCCCCCGCGAGCCGGCCCAGGGTGATCGCGGTCTGCAGGACGTACGCGTCGCGGGGGACCAGCGGGTCCCAGCCGGTCACCTCGGCCACCCGCTTGAGGCGGTACCGCACGGTGTTCGCGTGGACGAACAGCTCGCGGGCCGTGCCCTCGAGCGAGTGGCCCAGCGCGCCGTATGCGTCCACGGTCTCCAGCAGGGAGGTGCCGGCGTCGGCCAGGGGCGTGAACACCCCGTCCACGAGGGCCTCCCGGGCCGTGGGGTCGCCCAGCAGCGCCCGCTCGGGCAGCAGGTCCTCCGCCGGGGTGGGCCGGCTCGCCCGGGGGTGGGCGGCCGCGGCGCTGAGCCCGGCGAGGGTGTGCCGCGCCGAGACGTGCGCCGAGACCAGCGAGTCCACGACGGGTCCCACGATCACCGGTCCCGGCGCGAACCAGGGCGCGAGCGCCTCGCCCACCGCCCGCGCATCCCGCACCGAGCCGACCACGAGGACGAGCCGTTCGGACTGCACGCCCACGAGCAGGTCGCAGTCGAGCCTCGCCGCGGCCCGCCGCAGGTCCGGGATGAACGCGGGCTTGTCCTGCCCCGGGGCGAGACCGGCCATGACCATCACGTCGTGGTCCCCACGCCAGCCCAATGCGGTGGCCCGGTGCCGGATCTCGTCCGGGTCCTGCCCGCGCAGCACCGCGTCCAGCAGGACCGACTCGAGCCGCGAGTCCATCGCGCCGCGCATCTCCGCGGCCCGGGCGTACACGTCTGCGAGCGCGAACGCGACCTCGCGCGAGTAGTGGAGGATGTGCTCGCGGACGGGCGCCTGGTCGCGCTCGGCCAGCAGCTCCGGCACCCGCGTCTCGACGACGTCCACCATCGTCCGGATGAGCTGGAGGGCCCGATGCAGCGAGATCGCCCGGGTGAGATCGGTGGGCGCGGGCCCGAAGACGTCCTGCAGGACGTGGCCCGTGGAGGTGGGCCGCTCGAACCACGTGAGGAAGCCCTGCAGGGCGCGCTGGGCCACGAGCCCGAGGGCGCTGCGCTCGTCCGGGGTGAGTCGGCGGTACCAGGGCAGGGTGGCGTCCAGCCGCTGCAGCACCGCCGTGTTCAGTGCCCCCAGGTGGCTCCGGAGGCGGGCCAGCCCGTCGGTGCTCACGGGGCGAGGGGCGGCGGGGCGGGGCTCGGGCATGCGCTCCATCCTAGGCGCGTGTTGTGGGGTTCCTACAGCGACGACGCCGGCCGCCCGCCTCCGTGGCGGAGGCGGGCGGCCGGCGTCGGGTCGGGAGGGCGTCGGCCTCCCCGCGTCGTGCGGGTCAGGCGTCGCCGCCCGCGATGCCGGTGGTGCCGGCGTTGACGTCGTCCAGGCGGTACTTCTCGTGCGCCTTCGCGGCCGTGCCCCGCTCGACCTCGCCCTCCTCCTCGAGGAGCTGCAGCGCGCGGACCACCATCGAGTGGGTGTCGATGAGGAAGTACCGACGGGCGGCGGCGCGGGTGTCCGCGAAGCCGAACTCGTCGGCGCCGAGCGCCGAGAAGCGGTTCGGCACGAACGGGCGGATCTGGTTCGTCCACGAGGTGGAGTAGTCCGAGGTGGCCACGATCGGGCCCTCGGCCCCCTGCAGCGCCTGCGTCACGTAGGGCACGCGCGGGGTGGCGGACGGGTCCTTCAGGGCGTCCTTCTCCGCCGCGACGGCGTCGCGGTACAGCTCGTTGTAGGAGGTCACCGACCACACGGAGGCGTTCACGCCCCACTCCTCGGAGAGGATCCGCTGGGCGTCGAGCGCCCACGGCACGGAGACGCCGGAGCCCAGGAGCTGGACCTTCGGGCCGTCGCCCTGGCCCTCGGAGAGACGGTAGATGCCCTTGAGCAGGCCCTCCACGTCGAGGCCCTCGGGCTCCTCGATGTGGGTGATCGGCTCGTTGTACACCGTGAGGTAGTAGATGACGTTGCGGACGTCGTCCCCACGGTCGTGGTCGCCGTACATGTCCTCCAGGCCCTGGCGCACGATGTGGGCGATCTCGTACGAGTACGCCGGGTCGTAGTGCTTCACGGCCGGGTTCGTGGACGCCAGGACGGGGGAGTGACCGTCCATGTGCTGCGTGCCCTCGCCGGCGAGGGTGGTGCGCCCGGCGGTGGCGCCGATCATGAAGCCGCGCGCGAGCTGGTCGCCTGCGGCCCAGATGTTGTCCGCGGTCCGCTGGAAGCCGAACATCGAGTAGAAGATGTACACCGGGATCATCGGCTCGCCGTGCGTGGAGTACGCCGTGCCGATCGCGTTGAACGCCGCGGTGGCGCCGTCCTCGTTGATGCCGACGTGGTAGATCTTCCCCTGCGGGGACTCCTTGTAGGACAGGAACAGGTCCCGGTCCACGGACAGGTAGTTCTGCCCCTTGGGGTTGTAGATCTTCGCGGTCGGGAAGAACGAGTCCATGCCGAAGGTGCGGGCCTCGTCCGGGATGATCGGCACGAAGCGCGGTCCCATGTTCTTGTCCCGCATCAGGTCCTTGAGCAGGCGCACGAACGCCATGGTCGTGGCGGCCTGCTGCTTGCCCGATCCCTTGCGGGCCTGCTTGTACGCGGACTCCGGGGGCAGCGGGATCGCGTGGTAGTCGCTGCGCCGCTCCGGCACGAAGCCGCCCAGCTCCTTGCGCCGCTCCATCATGTACCTGATCTCCGGGGCGTCGGCACCCGGGTGGTAGTACGGGATGTTGTACGGGTCCTTCTCGATCTGCTCGTCCGAGATCGGGATGCGGTGGCGGTCCCGGAACACCTTGAGGTCGTCCACCGTCAGCTTCTTCATCTGGTGCGTGGCGTTGCGGCCCTCGAAGGACTTGCCCAGGCCGTAGCCCTTGATGGTGTGGGCCAGGATGACGGTGGGCTGGCCCTTGTGCTCCATGGCGGCCTTGTAGGCGGCGTAGACCTTCTTGTAGTCGTGGCCGCCGCGCTTGAGGCCCCAGATCTCGTCGTCGGTCATGTCCGCCACCATCTCCTTGGTGACGGAGGACCGGCCGAAGAAGTGGTCGCGCACGAAGCCGCCGGACTCGGCCTTGTAGGTCTGGTAGTCGCCGTCGAGCGTCTCGTTCATGATGCGCACGAGCTCGCCCTCGTCGTCGACCTCGAGCAGCGGATCCCACTCGCGGCCCCACAGGACCTTGATGACGTTCCAGCCGGCGCCCCGGAAGTAGGACTCCAGCTCCTGGACGATCTTGCCGTTGCCGCGCACCGGCCCGTCGAGACGCTGCAGGTTGCAGTTGATCACGAAGGTGAGGTTGTCGAGCTTGTCGTTGGCCGCGACGTGCAGCTGACCGCGCGACTCGGGCTCGTCCATCTCGCCGTCGCCGAGGAAGGCCCACACGTGCTGGTCGGAGGTGTCCTTGATGCCGTTGTTGTGCAGGTACCGGTTGGTCTGCGCCTGGAAGATGGCGTTCATCGGCCCCAGGCCCATGGACACGGTGGGGTACTGCCAGAAGTGCGGCATCATCCGCGGGTGCGGGTAGGAGGGCAGGGCGTGGCCCTGGCGGGACTTCTCCTGGCGGAAGCCGTCGAGGTCCTGCTCGGTCAGGCGGCCCTCGAGGAACGCGCGGGCGTAGTTGCCCGGCGAGGAGTGGCCCTGGAAGAAGATGTGGTCGCCGCCGCCCGGGTGGTCCTGGCCGCGGAAGAAGTGGTTCAGGCCCACCTCGTAGAGGGTCGCCTGGCCCGCGTAGGAGGAGATGTGGCCGCCGACGCCGACGGCGTCGCGCTGGGCGCGCTGCACGAGGGCCATGGCGTTCCACCGCAGGTAGTTGCGGTAGCGGCGCTCGAGCTCCTCGTCACCCGGGTACTCCGGCTCCTGGTCCGCCGGGATCGTGTTCACGTAGTCCGTGGTGGTCACGTAGGGCAGGGCGACGGACTGGGCGCTCGCGCGCTGCATGAGGGAGCGCATGATGTACTGCGCCCGCTCCGTGCCGCGCTCCTCGATGAGTCCGTCGAGGGACTCGATCCACTCCGACGTCTCCTGGGGATCCTTGTCCGGGAGCTGGTCGGTCAGACCGCTGCGGATCTGCGAGCTCTCTTCGGCTGCGCTCACGGTGCCTCCTGGTTCTCGTGCGGAGGGGTGCTCCGCGGTGGGCTGCGGGCAGACGATCCGGTCCGGGCCCGCGACGCCGAGCCGGGCGCGTCGCCCGGAGAGTGCGTCTGTTCCTCCCCAGAGTAGACCGGAGCCGCCGCGTCCGCCCGGCCGGAGGCCCCGGAACGGCGGCGTCCACGGCGTATGGTGGTCATCATCACCCGCTCGACGGCGCGGGCCGCAGTGCCCGCCACCATCAAGGAGGACCGGACACTATGCAGGCTGGGTCGACGCCGACCTCGACGGACAGCGCCCTGCTGGCGGAGCTCGCCCTCTCGAGGGGCGACCTGGTGCAGGAGTGGGGGTACGACGACGACGTCGACGTCACCTTCCGTGACGCGCTCGAGGACGCGCTCGGCGAGGAGCTGCTGACCGAGGAGGATCAGGAGCCGGCGGACGCGGTCCTCTTCTGGTGGCGCGCGGACGACGGCGACGTCACCGATCTCGCGGACGCCCTCGTGGACGCCCAGCGCTCCCTCGATGCCGGCCCCGTCTGGATCATGACCCCCCGCAAGGGGCGCCCCGGCCACGTCAGCCCGGCGGACGTCGCCGAGGCCGCCTCCACCGCGGGCCTGCACGCCACCACCGGGGCCGGTGCCTCCGAGGACTGGGCCGCTCAGAAGCTCGTCCAGAAGCGCGGTGGCTGAGCCCCCGTCCGGCGGGACGCGGGGCGCCGACGTCGTCCCCGCGCTGCGCGACGACCACGGCCAGAGGTGGCCGTGGCCGCCGACGCGCGGGCCCCAGGACGCGGCCGCGCCGCGGGGCACGTGGCTCGTCTTCCTGCCCGGGGCGTTCACGCCGGTGTGCACGGACGAGCTCGGCTGGCTCGGGGCGCTCGCCGGGGACGTGGCGGTCGACGATGTGGCTGTCCGCGTGGTCTCGTGTGACGCCGCCCCCGTGCTGCGCCGCGTCCGCGAGGAGCTGGCACTGCCGGAGCCGCTCACCCTGCTCTCCGATTTCTGGCCCCACGGCGCGGCCTGCCGTGCCCTCGACGTCTTCGACGCGGAGACCGGGCGGCCCCGCCGCGTCTCCATGCTGCTCGACGCGGACGGGGTCGAGGTCGCGCGCGTGGTCGCCGCCCCGGGGCAGGCACGCACCCGGGGCGAGCACGAGGCGGCGACGCGCGACCTGCTCGCTCACCGGTAGCCTGGACGGACACCGGCACCTGTAGCTCAGTTGGTCAGAGCATCTCGTTTACACCGAGAGGGTCGGGGGTTCGAGTCCCTCCGGGTGCACCGATCGCGGGGCCATGACACGGCGTGACGCCGCGGCTCCGTCATGCCGACCGCCCGTCAGGCGCCTATGAGAGCATGCTCACCATCATGGGCTCCTCGTCAGCGTCCTCGCGCGCCTTCGCTCCGCCCTCGCGGTGGGCCGAGGTGCGCTCCGGCGTCGCCGTGACGCTGGGCGCCGGCCTCGGCCTGTTCCCCCTGGGCGTGGCCTTCGGGATGCTCGTGGTCCAGGCCGGGCTGCCCGCGTGGGTCGCACCCCTGTTCTCCGTGGTCGTGTTCGCCGGGTCCGTCGAGCTGCTGCTCGTCTCGCTGGTGGTGGCGGGCACGCCGCTGCTCACGATCGCCGTGACGGTGTTCCTTGTGAACTTCCGCCACGTGTTCTATGCGTTCAGCTTCCCGCTGCGCGTGGTCCGGGGGCGCCTCGCGCGGATCTACTCGATGGGCGCCCTGATCGACGAGGCCTACGCCATCGCCGCCGCCCAGCCCCGCGGTTGGACGGCGCCCCGGCTGCTGGCCATGCAGATCGCGCTGCATGCGTATTGGGTGCTCGGGGGCCTCGCCGGGGTGGCCGTCGCGTGGCTGCTGCCCGTGCCGGTCGAGGGCCTCGAGTTCGCGCTCGTCGCCCTCTTCATCGTGCTCGCCATGGACGCCGCCCGCACGCGGGCCCAGCTGCCCCTCGTGCTGGCGGCCGCGGTCGCCGTCGGGGTGGCTCTGCTGCTCGCGCCCGCGCAGGTGCTCGTCGTCGCCTTCGCCCTCTACGCCGCGGTGCTGATCGCGTTCCACGTGCTCGCCGCGCGCGGGACCGCCCTGCCGCTGCCTGAGCCCGTGCCCGTCACCGGGCCGGTGCCCGTCGTCGCCGCGGCGGGGGAGCGGGCCGTCACGGATGCCGAGCCCGGCGTCGAGGAGGACCCCCGATGACCGGCGCCGCGTACCTGGTGGCCGCGGCCGTCGTCGCGGGCCTCGTGACCTTCTGCCTGCGCGCGGTGCCGTTCGCACTGCTGCAGCCGCTGCGGGAGTCCGTGCTCGCCGCGCGGCTGGCGGTGTGGATGCCTGCCGGCGTGCTGACCATCCTGGCCCTCGTGATGCTGCTCGACGCCGCGGCGCTGGCCCCTGGAGAGCCCGTGGACGGGACGCGGGTGGCCCACGCGCTGATCGCGGCGGCGGTGACAGTCGTCGTGCATCTGCTGGCCGGGCGGCGGACCCTGGTCTCGATCGCCGCCGGCACGCTGGCGTACGTGCTGTTGGTCAACCTGGCCTGACCGGCGGCGGGGCGGATTCGCCCAGGCGTTCGGCCCATGCGCGGGTCGCCGCGGCGAGGCGCCGGCCGTAGGCGGTGACCCCGTCTGACAGCGTCCCGGCGTTGTAGAGCGTCCCCGCCCGGGCGATCCCCTCCGCGGAGAGGTCGCCGCGCAGGTGACCGCGCAGGATCTCCAGCCCCAAGGCCAGGTTGTCCTCCGGCTCCCACAGGTGGAGGCCGTGCTCCGCCGCCTGCGCGAAGTACGGCGGTCACGTGATCTGCGCGGGCCCCACGCCGTTGGACTTCTCACCCTGCGCCACCCGGGCCACGAGCTCCTCGTAGCGTTCCCGGGTTACGGGGACGTCCGTCCCGCGCGGGGCGCTGTGCACACCGCCGGCGTCGTGCCCGAAGACGTTCCGGCCGCCGGACTCGAGCTCGGCCAGGGCCGCCGCCACCGCGAGGGGAACGTCCGCCCGGCGTGCGGCGGCCACGATCGCCGCGGCGTTGTCGAGGTGTCGGCCGAGCGTCGCCGTCGGGTCGGAGGAGCGGTCGCGGGCGGAGCGGCGGGTGAGGAGGTCGCGGAGCAGGCCCATCGGCCCACCCTCCCGCATCCCGGGTTGAGTTGTCGCGGGTGACGGGCCCGCGCACCCGCGACAACTCAACCCGGGATGCGGGGCAGGGGCCGGGCAGCGGCGCGTCGTCGGCGTCCGGGGCGCACTAGGGTGGAGCGCATGTCCGCGACCCCCCTCGGCTTCTGGAAGCTGCCCGCACGTCCCGACGGCGCCGCCCGTCACCTCGCCGTCATCACCGGGGGCGAGGCGCAGCAGACCATGCTCTTCCTCCAGGACGGGCAATGGTCCATCCTCGCCCTCTTCCAGGACGAGCTGGCCGGCAAGGCCGCCGCCCGCACCCTGGACGCGCTCCTGCAGTCCGTCACCTGTCTGCGCATGGGCGGCCGCGACGTCCTCGACGGCGCCGACACCCCGAGGCCCGGTGTCGAGTGGGCCGGCTACGACCGCGAGTTCGAGGAGGCCGACGTGGCCGAGCAGCGCGACGTCGAGCCGCGCGGCCGGATCTGGATCCTCCCGGCCACGGACGGCGCCTCCGTCGGCCTGAAGCTTCCCGGGCACCGCCGGTACGACGACGCCGTCGCGCAGTTCGCCGACGTCGACGCGGCGCGTGCCGCCGTCGCGGCGATCGACGAGCTCCTGGGCGTCGGCCCGCGCGGCTGAGCAGGCCGACACTCGTCGGCCCGGGGCCGCGACCGTTCGCCTCCCAGGGTTCACCTGCTGTTCACGCGGCTGCGCTGCCGGGCCCGGCTTCCTCGTCCGCCGCCCGCCCATAATGGTGGACAGAGCACAGGCCGCGGCCCGCCGCCGTCGTACCGAGGAGGGGGACGGACGGGCACGGTGACGCACCCAGTGAAGGAGACGGTCCATGGAGCTGCTGCAGCCCGACGCCCCCCGCGAGAACCTCCGCGAGTTCATCGACAAGCTGCGCGACGGCGGCTACACCGTCTCGGACGGCCACACCAACGATCCCGACCTGATCGATCCGCAGGGCCGTGCCGTGGAGACGTGGAGGGAGGACTACCCGTACGAGACGCGCATGACGCGCGAGGAGTACGAGCTGGAGAAGTACCGCCTGCAGATCGAACTGCTCAAGCTGCAGTACTGGGGCGAGGACACCGGCCAGCGCCACATCATCGTCTTCGAGGGCCGCGACGCCGCCGGCAAGGGCGGCACCATCAAGCGCTTCACCGAGCACCTGAACCCCCGCACCGCCCGCGTCGTGGCCCTCAACAAGCCCTCGGACCGCGAGCTCGGCCAGTGGTACTTCCAGCGCTACATCCAGCACTTCCCCACGGCGGGCGAGATCGTGCTGTTCGACCGCTCGTGGTACAACCGCGCCGGCGTCGAGCGCGTGATGGGCTTCGCCACGGACGAGCAGTACCGCCGCTTCATGAACCAGGTGCCGCTGTTCGAGAAGATGCTCGTGGACGACGGCATCCACCTCACCAAGTTCTGGTTCTCCGTGACACAGACCGAGCAGCGCACGCGCTTCGCGATCCGCCAGATCGACCCGGTCCGCCAGTGGAAGCTCTCGCCCATGGACCTCGAGTCCCTGGACCGTTGGGAGGCGTACACGGAGGCCAAGGAGGCCATGTTCCTCCACACGGACACGGACCACGCCCCGTGGATCTCCATCCGCTCCAACGACAAGAAGCGGGCCCGCCTCAACGCGATGCGCTACTTCCTGTCCCAGTTCGAGTACGAGGGCAAGGACCACGAGGTCGTCGGCACCCCGGACCCGCTGATCGTGCGCCGCGGCCGCGACGCCGTGGGGGACTGACCGCGGTCGACGTAGGCTGGGGGGCGGGTCCGTGTCCGGCACGGCCCGTCCCACCGTCCGAGCCACAGGAGGCCACCCGCGATGACCGAGCAGACCACCACCGTCCCCGTCGGCGCCGCCGACATCGGCGTCACGGGCCTGGCGGTGATGGGCGCGAACCTCGCCCGCAACTTCGCCCGCCACGGCTACACGGTGGCCCTGCACAACCGCAGCCGGGCCCGCACGGACCAGCTCGTGGCCGAGCACGGTGACGAGGGTGCGTTCGTGGCGACGGAGACGCTCGCCGAGCTCGTGCAGTCCCTCGCCGTGCCGCGCCGGGTGCTCATCATGGTCAAGGCGGGCGCCCCCGTGGACGCCGTCATCGACCAGCTCGTCCCCCTGCTGGACGAGGGCGACATCGTCATCGACGCCGGCAACTCCCATTACGAGGACACCCGCCGCCGCGAGGCGGCCCTCGCCGAGAAGGGCCTGCACTTCGTGGGCGTCGGTGTCTCCGGCGGCGAGGAGGGTGCCCTGCACGGTCCGGCGATCATGCCCGGCGGTCCGGAGAAGTCCTACGAGGCCCTCGGCCCGATGCTCGAGAAGATCTCCGCGCAGTTCGAGGGGGAGCCGTGCTGCGCCTGGGTCGGCACGGACGGCGCCGGCCACTACGTGAAGATGGTCCACAACGGCATCGAGTACGCGGACATGCAGGTCATCGGCGAGGCCTACGACCTGCTGCGCCGCGTGGGCGGCCTCGAGCCCGCCGAGCAGGCCGAGGTGTTCACGGCGTGGAACCAGACCGACCTGGCCTCCTACCTCATCGAGATCACGGCCGAGGTGCTCGCCCAGGTGGACGCGGCCACGGGCCGCCCGCTCGTGGACGTGATCGTGGACGAGGCCGGGCAGAAGGGCACCGGCCGCTGGACCGCGATCTCGGGTCTCGACGTCGGCTCCCCGGTGGCCGCGATCGCCGAGTCCGTCTTCGCCCGCTCGCTGTCCTCTCAGCGCGCGGTGCGCCAGGTCGCCCGTGAGACCCTCGCGGCCGGCGTCGACGAGGAGGCGCAGCGCGCCCCGCAGGACACGGACACGTTCGTGGAGGACGTGCGCCAGGCGCTGTTCGCCTCCAAGCTCGTGGCCTACGCGCAGGGCATGGACATGCTCGCCGCCGCCGCCGAGGAGTACGGCTGGTCGCTGGACCTGGGCACCATCGCCTCGCTGTGGCGGGACGGCTGCATCATCCGCGCCGACCTGCTCGACGTGATCATGCAGGCCTTCGGCGGCCGCGACACCTCCCGCCACCCGGCGCCGGGCACCCGCGCCCCCGGCCAGCCGCTCAACCTGCTCTTCGCCCCCGAGTTCGCCCAGGCGATCGCCGAGGCCCTGCCGGCCTGGCGCCGCGTGGTCGGCACCGCCGTCGCCGCGGGCGTGCCGGTGCCGGTGTTCTCCTCGGCCCTGGCGTACTACGACGGCCTGCGGGCCGACCGCCTGCCGGCCGCCCTCGTGCAGGGCCAGCGCGATTTCTTCGGCGCCCACACCTACCTGCGCGTCGATCGCGAAGGCTCCTTCCACACGCTGTGGTCCGGCGACCGCACCGAGGTGGACGGCGAGGGCGTGCCCGTCGTCATGCCGCAGCCGACCGAGGGCGACCCCACGCAGGACTGACCCGGCGGGGGCCCGGCCCTCAGATCCAGAGGGCCGGGTCCACGTACTCCGCGGGGTCCACGAGCGGCTTGCCCTCGGCCGGGCCCTTGCGCGGGCGCACGGTGGCCGGCACGCCGGTGGCGATCGCGTCGGCGGGGGTGTCCTTCACGACGACGGCGTTGGCGCCCACCGCCGTCCCCTCCCCGATCTCGACGGGCCCGAGGATCTTGGCACCGGCCCCCACCACGACGCCGTCGCGCAGCGTGGGGTGCCGCTTCACCTTGGCCAGGGAGCGGCCGCCGAGGGTGACCCCGTGGTACAGCATCACGTCGTCGCCGATCTCCGCGGTCTCGCCGATCACGACGCCCATGCCGTGGTCGATGAAGAACCGGCGACCGATCGAGGCGCCGGGGTGGATCTCGATGCCCGTGGCCACGCGCGTGACCTGCGAGAGCACGCGGGCGGGCATCTTCAACCGGTCGTGCCGCCACATCCGGTGCGCGACGCGGTGCGCCCACACGGCGTGCAGACCCGAGTAGACGAGGGCCACCTCGAGGTCACCGCGCGCCGCCGGGTCATGGCTGCGGACGGTCGCGATGTCTTCCTTGATGCGGGAGAACAGTCCCACGGGCGGCCCCTTCGGGTCGGTGCGGTCGGTGAGCGGGCGGCGGTCAGCCGCGGATGTCCTCGAAGAGGGCGGTGGAGATGTAGCGCTCGCCGAAGTCACACACGATGGCGACGATCAGCTTGCCCTCGGACTCGGGCTTGGCGGCCTCCTTGAGGGCGGCCGAGATGATCGCGCCGGTGGAGATGCCGCCGAGGATGCCCTCCTCGGTCCCGAGCCGACGGGCGGTCTCGATGGACTCCTCGAAGGTGGCCGGGTAGACCTCGTCGTAGAGGTCGGTGTCCAGGATCTCCGGCACGAAGTTCGCGCCGATGCCCTGGATCTTGTGCGGGCCGGCCTGGCCGCCGGAGAGGATGGGGGAGTCGGCCGGCTCGACGGCGATGAGCTTCACGTCCGGCTTCTGCTCGCGCAGGTACCGGCCCGCGCCCGTGATGGTGCCGCCGGTGCCGACGCCGGCGATGAACACATCCACGGCGCCCTCGGACGCGTCCCAGATCTCCGGGCCGGTGCCCGTGTAGTGGGCCTGGATGTTGGCCTGGTTCGCGAACTGCTGGGCCCAGATGGAGTTCGGGGTGCTGCGGACGATCTCCTGGGCGCGCTCGAGGGCGCCGCGCATGCCGTCTGCACCGGGGGTCAGCACGATCTCGGCGCCGAACGCCTTGAGCATCACGCGGCGCTCGGTGGACATGGTCTCGGGCATGGTCAGGATCACGCGGTAGCCGCGCGCCGCGCCGACCATGGCCAGGGCGATGCCGGTGTTGCCGGAGGTGCCCTCCACGATGGTGCCGCCGGGGGTCAGCTCGCCGGCCGCCTCCGCGGCGTCGACGATGGCGGTGCCGATGCGGTCCTTCACCGAGTTGGCCGGGTTGTAGAACTCGACCTTCACGGCGACGTCGCCGGGCAGGTCCTTCGCGAGGCGGTTCAGCCGGAGCAGGGGCGTGTTGCCGACCGCCTGGGTGATGTCGTCGAGGATGCGGGCCATGGTGATACCTCCGGTGGTGGTGCGCCTCGGGGCGCGGGCGATCTAGTGGGTGTTCCTGCGTCAGGCTATCGAGCCGCGGCGCCGCTCAGGCGTCCACGAGCCACGCGGAGTAGTTCCGGCGCACCTTCGCGAGCTTCGGATCGATGACCACACGGCAGTATCCGTTGGAACGGCGCCGCGCATAGAAGTCCTGGTGAATCTCCTCGGCCGGGTGCCACGCGGACGCCGGCTCGACGCGTGTGACGATGGGGCTGTCATAGTTCGCCTGCGCCCGGGCGATCTCGTCCGCGAAGAACCGGGCCTCGGCCTCGTCGTGGGCGAAGACGGCCGATCGGTACTGGGTGCCGACGTCGGCCCCCTGGCGGTTCAACGACGTGGGGTCGTGGCCGGTGAAGAACAGGTCCATGATCACCTCGGGCGGCACGACGGCGGCGTCGAAGCGCACGCGGACCGCTTCGGCGTGGCCGGTGGTCCCGGTGCACACGGACTCGTAGCTCGGGGCGGGGTCGTCGCCTCCGGTGTAGCCGGACTCGACGGCGAGCACGCCCCGCACGCGACGGTAGACGGCGTCGAGGCACCAGAAGCAGCCGCCGGCGAGCGTCAGCTCGCGGACGTCGGCGGGCGCGTCGGAGGCGCCGAGGGGCTCGGTACGGGGGGAGTCGGTCATGGCAGGCACAGCAACGTGGGCCGCGCTTTTCATTCCCGACGAGGCCGCCCCGTGCCGTCACCCAGGGCCGTCGGGTCGTGCGTGCCCGGGCCGGGTGGGCCATCATGGCCGGTATGACCGTGTCCCGTCCCGCCGTCCCCGCCTCGCCGGTGCATGCCCTGGCCCCACCGACGCTCGGGCACGTCCTCGAGGTCGTCCAGGGGCTGTGGCCGCGGGAGCTGGCGGAGCCGTGGGACGCCGTCGGGCCGGTGGCCGGGCGCCCGGAGGCGCCGGTGCGGACCGTCCTGTGGGCGCTGGACCCCGTGCAGGCCGTGGCCGACGAGGCCGTCGCCCGCGGGGCCGACCTCGTGGTCACCCACCACCCGCTCCTGCTGCGCGGGACCTCGTCCGTCGCCGCCGTCGGGCATGCCGCCGCCGCCAAGGGCCGCCTGCTGCACACCCTGATCGAGCACCGCATCGCCCTGCTCGCCGCGCACACCAACGCCGACGCCGTCGTGGGCGGCGTCTCGGACGTGCTGGCCCGTGCCGTCGGCGTCACCGGAGCGCTCTCGCCCCTGACGGCCTCCGCCGCCGGCACCGGGGCCGAAGGCATCGGCCGGGTGGGCGACCTGCCCGAGGAGACCGACCTGGCCGCCTTCGCCCGGGCCGTGCACGCGGCGCTGCCCGCCACGGCCGGCGGCGTGCGCGTGGCGGGCGACCCCGCCCAGCGCATCCGCCGCGTCGCCGTGTGCGGCGGTGCCGGAGACAGCCTCTTCGACGCGGTCCGCGCGTCCGGCGCGGACGTCTACGTGACCGCCGATCTGCGCCACCACCCGGCCTCGGAGGCCCGGGAGACGGCAGCGTCGGGGGAGGGACGTCCCGCGCTCGTGGACGTCTCGCACTGGGCGAGCGAGTCCCTGTGGCTCGAGCACGGCGCCCGCGCCCTGGAGGCCGCCCTGGTGGAGCGGGGACTGGGCGTCACCACCCTGTTCTCAGATCACCGCAGCGACCCCTGGGACTTCCTGGTCGGGGGAGAGCGGGCCGACGAGGGGAGTCACGCATGAGTGAGGTCACCGCACCGCCGGCCGTCCAGGCCCGGCTGCTGGAGCTCCAGGAGCTCGACACGGCCCTGGACCAGGCCCGCGCCGCCGTCCGTCGGCTCCAGGCGGACCCGGAGCACGCCCGGCTGCGCGCCCGTGCGCAGGAGTTCGAGGAGGCGCTGCCCGGTCTGCAGGACGCCGCCCGCACCGCCGACCGGGCGGGGGCCGAGGCCACCGAGAAGGCCGCCGCCACCCGCGCCCGTCGGGACCGGACCCGGGAGCGGCTCGAAACGGGCCAGGGCGGGCCCAAGGAGCTGCAGGCCATGCAGCACGAGGACGACACGCTCACCGCACTGCTCGACGACCACGAGGCCGCGGCCCTCGAGGCCATGGAGGCCGCCGACGCCGCCGAGTCCCGGCTCTCGAAGGGCCACGCCGCCCTGGAGCGGGCGCGGGCCGAGGTCGAGGCCCGCGCGGCGGAGGTGCGCCGCGAGGGGCAGGCCGTGACCCAGCGTGGCCGGGACCTCATCCAGCGCCGGGCGGCGTTGGCCGCGGAGTTCCCCGCGTCGTTGCTGGCCCTGTACGAGCAGGCGCGGGAGCGCAACGGCGGCATCGGCGCGGCCCGGCTCGTCGGGAACCGGTCCGCGGCCGCGGGCACGGAGCTGTCGCCCGCGGAGGTCGCGTGCATCCGGGCCCTCCCGCCGGCCGCCGTCGCCCGCTGCCCCGAGTCCGGCGCCATCCTCATCCGGGACTGACCCCGGGCCCCGCCCCCGGCGCGATCAGTAGAGTGGGGGGCCGCGTCGGACGGCGCGACCACGGACACGAGGAGGCGCACGGTGAGCGGACGAGTCCTGCAGGTGGAGGCCGACGGCGGGTCGCGGGGCAACCCCGGCGTCGCCGGCTATGGCGCCCTGGTGCGCGACCCGGCCACGGGCGAGATCCTCCGGACCGACGCCGCCCCGCTGGGGAAGGCGTCGAACAACGTGGCCGAGTACTCCGGGCTCGTGGCCGGGCTGCGGATGGCCCGAGACCTCGACCCCGAGGCGCGGGTGCACGTGCTGATGGACTCCAAGCTCGTGGTGGAGCAGATGTCCGGGCGGTGGAAGATCAAGCACGAGGACATGCGGCGCCTCGCGGCCGAGGCCCGGTCCGTGCTGCCCCCCGAGCGCGTCAGCTACGAATGGATCCCGCGCAACCGGAACAAGGACGCCGACCGCCTCTCCAACGAGGCCATGGACGCCGGCGCGCGAGGCGAGCAGTGGGACGCCGGCGCCTCAGAGGTGCCCGTTGCGGCTCCCGCGGCGGCGGGGTCGACCGCCGCGGAAGCGTCCACGACCTCCGCGTCGGCGGTGGCCGAGTCCTGCCTCGACGCCGATGCGGACGTCCGGGCCGTGGAGGCGGACGGGCCCGAGGCCGTCGCGTCGCCGGGGGATGCGACCCCGGCGCCCGCGCCCACGGGTCGGCTGCACCACGTGGAGATCTGGGTCGCCGACCTCGCGGCAGCCGAGGCCAGCCTCGGCTGGCTGTTCGGCGAGCTCGGCTACGTGCCGGGCGAGGGGTGGGCCGAGGGCCGGACGTACCAGGGCGCGGGGGAATACCTCGTGCTCGAGGCCGGGCCCGACGTCGCCGCGGGCGCCCACGAGCGCACCCGCCCGGGCCTGAACCACCTGGCCTTCCGGGCCGGGTCGCGCTCCCGCGTGGACGAGCTCACCGCCGCCGCGCGCGGCCGGGGGTTCCGCCTGCTCTTCGAGGACCGCCACCCGCACGCCGGGGGAGCGGACCACTACGCCGCCTACCTCGAGACCGCGGACGGCTTCGAGGTGGAGCTGGTGGCCGTCGAGGACTGAGGCCGCGTCCGGGCAGACCGCGCCTCGTCCGGGATCACCCCTCGGGCAGGATCACCCGCAGCGTGCCGGGCTTCGCGGCGGACGGCCGGGCCAGCTCGACCTCCCAGCCGGGGCCGTCCCCGGCCCGTGCGACCACGTCCGCCACGCGGTCCAGCGTCGAGGTCTCCCGCGCCCCCGCCTCCAGGAGCGCGCGGGCCACGAGGCCGCGGGTGTGCTTGGCGAAGTGCGAGACGACGGTCCGCTCGCCGTCGCGCAGCTGGAACACGTCGACCGCGAGGGTCCGCTCCGCCGGTGCCCGCCACTGGGCCGCGTAGCCGCCGGAGCGGCAGTCGACGACGGGCCCGCCGTCCCGCGCGGCGAGCGCGTCGAGGGCGGGGGTCATCACGGGGCGCCAGTGCGCGGCCAGCCCGGGCAGCCCCGGCAGCCTCGCGCCGACGGGCAGCCGGAAGGCGGGGATCCGGTCTGCCAGCGCGGTGGCGCCGAACAGCGCGGAGAAGACCAACACGGACGCGCGGGCGCGACGCTTCGCCGCCGCAGACAGGGAGGCATGGTCGAGCGCATCGAAGAGCACCCCCGTGAACACCCGGTGACCGGGGGCGGCAGGGGCCGAGGCCAGGCGCGTGTTCGCCTCGACCTCGCGGGCGAGCGACGCCCCGACGCCGAGGGTCGTCAGGGCATCCGGGGCGGCCGAGACCGCGGCGAGCCGCGTGAGCAGGTCCGCGCGGGCGCCCGTGACCGCGGCGTCATCGGCCAGCGCGAGGGCGTCGAGGTCGAGCGGGGCCCCGGAGCGGGGTGCGGTCTTGCCCTCGGAGGGCGGCAGCAGGATCAGCACCGGGCCAGCCTAGCCAGGCGCCCCGGGCCGACGCGCGGACGGGCCGGGCCGACGTCGTCGTCCGGACCTGGCACAGTGGTGGGGTCCGCACAGCCGCCCCGCATCCCAGGAGTCGCCCGATGACCGCCATGAACGTGTTCGGCGTGGTGTACCCGTTCGTCCTGCTCGTGATCGCGGCCGCCGTGTGGCTCGGGGTCCGCTCCAGCGGGCGGGAGCGCACGCACGCCTCCGCTCTGGAGCACCGCCTGCGGGAGCGCACCTTCACGGGGCAGGACCGCGTGACGCTCGAATGGCCCCGGGACCGGCGACGCCCGAGCCTGGCGAAGGTCGTCTCGATCGGCGAGTCGTACGGGTACCGGCTGCTGGACAAGCGGGAGCGCGAGCACGTGGTGGAGCTCGAGTTCGAGCGGATCCTCGACGACGAGGGGTTCTGACCCCAGCCGGGGGCCGTGAGGCGGGACGGACCGGCTGTAAGCCGGGTTCTGTGCCTCGCGCGCGTTGCCCCGCGCGAGGTGACGGCCATCCATCTGGGCCCGCCATCGCTGACGGGCTCGAGCGGCCAACCCGGACGCTGGGGCGAGCAGCCCTCGTGACGCGTCCTGTTCGGCCTTGCACCGGATGGGGTTTACCGAGCCGGCCCCGTCACCGGGGCCGCTGGTGGTCTCTTACACCACCCTTTCACCCTTACCGCCGCGCACACGGCGCGGAGGCGGTCTTCTCTCTGTGGCACTGGCCCGCGGGTCGCCCCGGGTGGATGTTGTCCACCATCCTGCTCTGCGGTGCCCGGACTTTCCTCGCACCCCCGCAGGGGCACGCGGCCGTCCGCCGATCCGTCCCGACCGACCAGTCTACGCCCCGCCGAGGCCGCGGGGCCGCTGCGGACGCGTCCTCGCCTAGAATGGAGGCGCCCGCCGACAACGAGGTCGGGGGATGGGGCCTGCCCAGGACGGCCCCGCCAGGTTTCAAGGAAGGACTCCCGTGGCAGACACCGCCTCGACCCAGACCCCCGAGTGGAACACGCAGCAGAAGCTCGCGGAGAAGATGGTCCCCCTGCTGGGCACCCTGTACCGCGAGCACAACGTGGTCACCTCGATCTACGGGCGCTCCCTCGTGAACCGCGGCGTGATCGACATCATCAAGGCCCACCGCTACGCCCGCCGCGTGCAGCAGGCTCCGCTGAGCGTCGAGTCCACCTACCCGCTGGTCGAGGCCATGGCTGCGATGGACCTGGGCGCCGCCACCATCGACCTGGCCGAGCTGGCCGCCAAGCAGAAGGCCTCGGGCCAGGACGTCCAGGCCTTCCTGGACGCCGAGCTCGCCGAGGTCAAGGGCAAGGCCGGTGAGGGCCTGGGCGAGACCCAGGACGTCGTGCTCTACGGCTTCGGTCGCATCGGCCGCCTGCTGGCCCGCATCCTCCTCGACCACGCCGGCGGTGGCTCCAAGCTGCGCCTGCGTGCCGTCGTCGTGCGCAAGAACTCGGAGGACGACCTGATCAAGCGCGCCTCCCTGCTGCGCCGCGACTCGATCCACGGCCCGTTCGACGGGACGATCGTGGTGGACGAGGACCGCGGCGTGATCACCGCCAACGGCACCGAGATCCAGGTCATCTACTCGAACGACCCGACCACGGTGGACTACACCTCCTACGGCATCAAGGACGCGCTGGTCGTCGACAACACCGGACGCTGGCGCGACGACGAGGGCCTGTCCCAGCACCTGCAGGCCAAGGGGGCCGCGAAGGTCCTGCTGACCGCCCCGGGCAAGGGCGAGATGAAGAACATCGTGTTCGGCGTGAACTCGGACGACATCACGCCCCAGGACACGATCGTCTCGGCGGCCTCCTGCACCACCAACGGCATCACCCCGGTGCTCAAGGTCATCCAGGACGACTACGGCATCGACCACGGCCACGTGGAGACCGTGCACGCCTACACCAATGACCAGAACCTCGTGGACAACTTCCACAAGGGCGCCCGTCGTGGCCGTGCCGCCGGCATGAACATGGTGCTCACCGAGACCGGTGCCGCCAAGGCCGTGGCCAAGGCCCTGCCCGAGCTCAAGGGCAAGCTCTCCGGCAACGCCATCCGCGTCCCCACCCCGGACGTGTCCATGGCCATCCTGAACCTCGAGCTGAACAAGCCCACCTCGGTGGAGGAGCTGAACGCCCGCCTGAAGCAGGAGTCCCTCACCGGCCCCCTGCGCGGCCAGGTCGGCTACGTGGACTCCCCGGAGGTCGTGTCCACCGACTTCGTCGGCTCGGACCGCGCCGGCGTCGTGGACGGCCTGGCGACCCTCGTGAACAACGACGGCAAGAACGCGATCCTCTACGTCTGGTACGACAACGAGTACGGCTACTCGCACCAGGTGATCCGCGTGGTGGAGAAGATGGCGGGCCAGCAGGTCCCCGCCTTCCCGCAGGCCTGACCCGCCGATGAGCGACGGCCCGTCCCCGCGGAGGGGACGGGCCGTCGTCGTATCCGCACGGGTCGGACGTCGAACCGAAGCTCAGGCCTCCTTGGGCCCGTGGTCGCCGTCGGGGCCGTGCTCGTGGTCCGCGTGGTCGTCGGCGTCGTGGCCGAAGGGGTCCTCGTCCGTGCCGGGCAGCCACGTCACACCGGGCACGTTCAGACGCTCGGCCCGCTGCGCGCGCTTCCAGCGCCGCTGCCACTTGCCCTCGAGCCGGTTCACGTAGAGGGTGCCGTTGAGGTGGTCGTACTCGTGCTGCATGATGCGCGCGAACCAGCCCTCGGCCTCGAACTCGAACATCTCCCCGTCCACGCGCTGGCCGGACAGGCGCACGCGGGTCGGGCGCTGCAGGGGGAAGCCGAGCCCGGGCACCGAGAGGCAGCCCTCGGTGTGCTCGTCCGGGTGCGGGTCCTCCCGCGGGGCCTTGTCCAGGTGGGTCAGCACGGGGTTGATCACGTGGCCCACGTTCGGCGCGTCGCCGGAGTCCGGGAACGTCCACGTGAAGATCCGCAGCCCGACCCCGACCTGCGGGGCGGCCAGGCCCACGCCGTGCGCGGCGTCCTGCGTCACGTACATGTCCTCGATCAGCTCGCGGATCTCGTCGTCGATCACCTCCACCTCGGCCGCGCGCCGGTGCAGCACGGGCTCGCCGTAGACGGTGACGGGACGGATGGAGGCCATGGCGCTGCGCTTCCCGGCCCGGGCTGCGGGCCTGCGTGGGTAGGGGGACGGGGGAGTCCCCAGCCTACCGCCGGGGACATCACGACGACGGCCGTCATTCCGCGGCGAGGGCCTCCAGCGCATCCGGGTCCAGCAGCGCCACCCGCGGGCCCGCCATGGCGATCAGGCCGTCGTCGGCGAGGCGGCGCAGCCCGCGGCTGAACGCCTCGGGGGTGGTGCCCAGCAGCGAGGCGACGTCCTTCTTCGGCGCGGCCAGCACCACGACGAGGTCGGCCTCGTCCCGGAGGGCCGGCAGGCCGAGCAGATGTCCGGCGATCCGCGCGGTGACAGGCTGACGCTCCCAGGCCAGCCGTTGTTCCGCCTCGGCCAGGCGGACGGCCAGCGTCCGCATCACGCGTCCCCCGATGCCCGGATGCTGGGCCAGGAGTCGGGCGACCTCGGCGTGGGAGAAGGTGCACAGGCGGGTCGCGGCCACGGCGCGCGCCCCGTGCCGGGCCGGCTCGCCCGTGAGGAACTCGTGCTCGCCCACGGAGTCCCCCGGCTCGACCATCCGCACCACGCGTTCCCGGCCGGTCGCTGAGCCGAGCGTCAGCGCCAGGCGGCCGCTGTGCACGACGCACAGGCGGTCCGTGCGGTCACCGGCCAGGTGCAGGGCATCGCCGGCCTCGAGCACGAGCGGCCGCGCCAGGGCGGAGACCCGGCGCAGCTGCTCCAGATCCAGCCCGGTGAACAGCGGGACCCGGGCCGCGCACGGCTCTGGTTCGTCCATGGGGGCGAGGGGCAGGTCCATACGCACGCCATCAGCCTCCCACACGGCGGCTTGACCGCGGTCAAGGCGGGCCCGCCGTCCCCTTCGTAGCGTCAGTGACATCCCCGGAGGCCGGGGATCGGACCGGGCACCCGCCCGTCCGCTCAGCCTCATCGGCGGCCGCGCCGGTGACGACCCACAGGAGTGACCATGACCCCCACCACGCACACCCTGCTCCGCGCCGAGGGCTTCAGCTGCCCCTCGTGCGTCCGGAAGATCGAGAAGGCCCTCGACGCCCTGCCCGGCGTGACCGGCGCGCAGGTCCACTTCGAGACCCAGCGCATCGAGGTCGACCACGACCCGCAGACCACCACTGCCCAGGACCTCGTCGAGGCCGTCGCCAAGGTCGGCTACACCGCCCGGCCGTCGGCCTTCTGACACCGCCCCGCCCCCGACGAACGGAGTCCGCCATGTCCACCCCCGCCGTCACACGTCCGGGCCGCCCTCGTGCCCGGTTCGCGTTGTCCCGCCGCTGGCGGCGCCCCGTGGTGGCCGGCCTGCTGATCGCCGTCTCGCTCGTGCTGGCGCCCGAGCAGCTGGCCCACGGGACCGGACACCTCGTGGCGGCGGGCCTGATGCTCGCCGCCGCCGTCGTGGCCGGCCTGCCGATCGCGCGCGACGCGATCGCCGCCCTGCGGGTGAAGACCGTCGGCATCGACCTGCTCGTCGCCACCGCCGCGATCGGCGCGTCACTGCTCGGCAATTTCTGGGAGGCCGCCGCCGTGACCTTCCTCTTCGCCCTCGGCCACGCCCTCGAGGACGCGACCCTGTCTCAGACTCGCTCGGCGCTCGCGGACCTCGTCTCCACGGCGCCCGAGACCGCCGTCGTCGTGGACGCAGACGGGACCCAGCGCACCGTGCCTGCCCACGAGGTGGCCCCCGGCGCGACCGTCCTCGTCAAGGCCGGCGCTCGGGTGCCGGTGGACGGCGTGGTGCTCACCGGGGTCGGCGCCGTGGACGAGGCATCCATCACGGGCGAGTCCATCCCGGCGGAGAAGACCGACGGTGACGCCATGTACGCGGGCACCGTCGCCACGGCCGGCCTGCTGCAGGTGCAGGCCCGGGGCGTCGGCGCCGACACCACGCTGGCGCGCATCATCCACCGCGTCGAGGCGGCGCAGGAGGCCCGTGCGCGGACCCAGCAGTTCATGGACCGCTTCTCCCGCTGGTACACCCCGGCGATCATGGTGCTGGCCTTCGCGACCGGCCTGATCACGCGGGACGTCCCCCTGGCCCTGACCCTGCTGGTCATCGGCTGCCCGGGCGCCCTCGTGATCTCCATCCCGGTCGCGATCGTGGCAGGGATCGGCCGCGGCGCCAAGGACGGCGTGCTCATCAAGGGAGGGGAGTTCCTTGAGCGCTCCGCGAAGGTCGACGCCGTCGCCGTCGACAAGACCGGCACCCTCACGTCGGGCACCCCCGAGCTGACAGACGTCGTCGCGTTCGAGCCCGGGGCCGAGGACGAGGTGCTGCGCTGGGCCGCACGGCTCGAGGCGGCCTCG
This sequence comes from Micrococcus sp. UYEF5, assembly GCF_040546065.1. Classification (NCBI taxonomy): domain Bacteria; kingdom Bacillati; phylum Actinomycetota; class Actinomycetes; order Micrococcales; family Micrococcaceae; genus Micrococcus; species Micrococcus sp. UYEF5. The sequence continues at coordinate 130,556 of NZ_JBEPNB010000001.1, read as the reverse complement.
GACCACCCGCTGGCCGCGCCGGTCGTCGCGGCGGGCCGGGACCGCGGCCTGCTGGACGGCCCGCTGGCCACGGATGTGGACGTCGTCCTCGGCCGCGGGCTCACCGGAGAGGTGGACGGCCGTGTCGTCGCCGTGGGCAACGTGGCGCTGCTGCGCGAGCGCGGCGTGGATCCGGCCGCGACCGACCGGGTCGAGACCGTCGCGGCCGAGCTTGCGGAGGCGGGCCGGACCCCGGTGGCGGTCGTCGTCGACGGCATCCCGCTCGGCGTCCTCGCCATCGCAGACACCCTCCGGCCCGAGGCCGCGGGCATGATCCGGGCGCTGCACGGGATCGGCGTCCACGAGGTCGTGATGCTGACCGGCGACCAGCCCGGCGTCGCGCAGGCCGTGGCCCGGCAGGTGGGCGTCGACGACGTGCGGGCGGGCCTGCTGCCCCAGGACAAGCTCGAGGCGATCGAGGCCCTGCAGGCCGAGGGCCGCGTCGTCGCGATGGTCGGTGACGGCGTCAACGACGCCCCGGCCTTGGCGACGGCGGACATCGGCGTGGCCATGGGCGCGGCCGGCTCCGGTGTGGCCATCGAGACCGCGGACATCGCCCTGATGGGCGACCGGCTCGAGCGGCTGCCGCAGGCCCTCAATCTGGCCCGGCGCACGGTGCGGGTGATGCGGCAGAACATCGCGATCTCCCTCGTGACCGTCGCGGCCCTGCTGGCCGGCGTCTTCGCCGGCGGCGTCACGATGGCCGTCGGCATGCTCGTGCACGAGGCGTCCGTGCTGCTGGTCATCGTGAACGCGATGCGCCTGCTGCGGCGCCGCGATCACCCCAGGTCCACGACCTCGAACTCGAGCAGGTCGGCGCCCGTGGCGACCGGCGCCGGGCGGCCGCCCTGCTCGGCGGCGTGCGCGGCGGGCATGCGCCCGTCCCGCCAGCGCTGGAAGTCCTCCTCCGATGCCCACGTCGTGACCACGAAGTAGCGGTCCTCGCCCGCAGTGGGCCGGAGCAGCTGGAACCCCTCGAAGCCCGGCTCCTGGTCCACCGCGTGCTTGCGGGCGGCGAACCGCTTCTCGAGCTCCGGGCCGGCGCCCTCGGGGACGCTGATGGCGTTGATCTTCACGACGGACACGGGGAGGCCTCCTCGTCGGCGGGGGTGCGGCGTCGGGTCGACGCCCTCACCGGCCGACTCTACGCCCGGCTGCGGACCGGGAGTCCGTCGATCGGTTGAGGCCCGGCGGCGTCGCCCCTGCGACGCTGAGCCGTGGAACCGGTTGCCGGGGGCCCCGACCAGCCCCCTCTCGCCGAAAGGGTCGTCGATGACATCGACGGAGACCTCCGCCCCCGCGCCGAGCAGACGCGACTGGATCGGCCTCGCTGTCCTCTCGATCGGCCTGGGCCTCATCGTGCTCGACGGCACGATCGTGGGCGTCGCCCTGCCCGCCATCATCGCCGACCTGCACCTGGACCTCACCGACGCGCAGTGGGTGAACAGCCTCTACGCCGTGCTGCTGCTCTCCACCGGCGATCTCGCGGACCGATGGGGTCGCAAGCGGCTCTTCCTCACCGGGCTCGTGGTGTTCGTCGGCGGCAGCCTGCTCGCGGCGGCCGCCTCCAGCGGGGACGCGCTGATCGGGGCACGGGCCGTCCAGGCCGTGGGCGCGGCGTTCATCATGCCCTCCACGCTCTCCACCGTGAACGCCGTGTTCCGCGGCCGGCACCGGGCGGTGGCGTTCGGCGTGTGGGGTCCCGTGATCTCGGGCGCGAGCGTCTCGGCCTGGCCGTTGAGCAGGCGGTTCATATACGAGTGTGACTTCCAGCCGGCGGCGCGTGCCAGCTGCCGCGCCGAGACGTCCTGGACGGTCATCAGGCGCTGGAGTCGCTTGCGATCCCGCAACTTCATGTAGAGCTCACCGGGTGGCAGGTGAATGACTTGCGCCAAGTCTGTCGCCTTTCGCGTGACGTGGTGTCCAGCAAAACGGCACAGCGAGTCGGCCCAGGTGCCCACCTACTTTCGCCGGGTCCGTGCTGATCGCCCCGTATCCGCGCTGCCATGCGGCACAACACCCCCTTTGTTGCTACCGTTTCGGTGTCCACTCCCACGCAACAGCGGGTGTCCGAGGCCGGTTGCTCCCCTTGGCGTCGCCCCGCAGATTGGTCGCCATGAACGACGTGCACTCGCTGGGCCGGCTGATCGCGTCAGCCCAGGAGCGGAACGGCTGGTCCCTCCGTGACCTCGCCGCCCGCGCCGAGCACGCGGGGTACGACATGAGCCACACCAGCTTCGCGCGGCTCAAGTCCACCCCGGTCACCTCGATCAAGGGCGAGAACATCACGATGCTCGCGCTCGTGCTGAAGGTTCCCGTGGCCCACGTGGCCACCGCAGCGCTGGAGTCCATGGGGGTGGAGCTCGACTCGGCTCTTCACCCGTCGGTCCTCGACGTCGTTCAGGAATCCCCTGACCTATCGACGTATGACCAGGAGCTGCTCGCTGCAGTCCTGCGGGTCATGCTCGACCGACGTAGGACGGACCACCATGACGAGCGCGACCACGCAGACCAGGATCAGGACCGCGAGCGCGGCACGGCCGAGCGCGGGGGAGCGCGCGGCGGTGACGCTGGCGCTGAACAAAAGACCGCGGCGGCCGACGCGCCGGCCGACTTCGATCTGGCAGCACACCCCGACTTCGAGCTGACCCGCGACCGGCAGGCCCGGGAATGGGGCGACGTCGGTTTAGAGAGCCAAGACGTAGAGGGGGGCCATGATGGCTGAGAAGGCACACTACGAACTGCCGCATGGCGGGTACAACGGAGTGGAGCTCGTAGGTGAGTTCGCATACCGGGAGGCGATACTTCGAGTGTTGCCGCGGCTCCCCGCGGACGGAGCTCCTGTGGAAGCTACCGTGCCTGTGGAGGTCGTGCCCGAGCCGGATAACCCGTACGACCGGCGGGCGGTGTCTGTGCGCGCCAAGGGGCGTGTGATCGGCTATCTCTCACGGGAACTTGCTGCCGACTACCACCTGCCGGTCAAGCGTGTGGTGGCTTCCGGTGCTGTTCTGCGCACGAACGCGCGGATCTACGCCTACGTCGGGTTCAACGGAGAGGCGGAGCTCAACGTACGTGTGGGTCTCCCCGAACCGGAGTGGCTCACTCCGCTGAATTCGGGATACCCGGCCACGACGTCTGCGCTGCCCTATGGGCGGCAGACGTACCAGGTCGTGAAGGAAGACCAGTACTTCGACCATCTCTTCGAGTACGTGCCGAAGTCCGGCAAGGGGCCGGTGATGCTCACACTCCACAAGGCCGAGTCGATGCTGCGCAACGGGAATGTGCGGCGCACCGTGGAGGTCCGCCTCGACGGGGAGAAGGGCGGCGAGCTCACCGCGGCGACGTCGGCTCACTACCTCCCCGTGATCGAGCACGCCGAGGGTATGGGGCGAGTCGTGGGCGTCTGGGGGACCATCACCGGTTCCGGGCTCGCAGCCGAGCTCACCATCAAGGGCGCGAAGTCCACGGAGCTGTCGGACGAGTGGCTGCGTGAGATGCCCCTGTTCCCTCATCTGGTGCCCGAGGCTCACTCCTACGAGGTGCCTGACGCCTACCAGGGCGAGCCCAAGACGAAGGGCCGATCCCGGGCCGTGGGCAGTCACTCCGTCGCCCGGCTGCGCGACCAACTCGACCAGCGGTTCGCTTCCACGTCTCCAGCCGAGCTAGACACGACGCCGAGCCCCTCCACCCCAAGCGCGGAGAAGAAGCCGGGCAAGCCCCAGCCCCCTGCCAACCCGACTCCCGTCCCTCTCAGCGACGAGGTCACCCGGCTCGGCATCGGGACGGGGCCACGCACCCCGATCTACTACACCGTCAAGGGCAAGGAGGTCTTCGTCGACGACCGCGACCGCTCCAGCGCCGGCAAGCAACCCCGACGAACCGCGTGGCTCTTGATCGCTGGCCTCACTGTCCTCGGACTCATCCTGTCTGGCGTCCCAGGCATCGGCCCCTTCCTGACACTCTTCACGCTCCTCCTGGTGCTCATCTCTGGCCCCGACCAGCTACGCAAGGCCAAGGTGCTCGACATCGACCCCCACGGCACGGGCCACCCCTCCCGCGACTGGCAGGATCGGGAGTGGGGCGACGTCGGCGAGGAGAACCAGGACCCCGGCGATGGGGAGGAGATGTGAGGGCCGGGACCGCGCGCCGCGGCTACAGGGTCAGGATCACGTGGGACACTCAACGTGTCTCACGGGAAGGAGGTGAACTCACGTGAGCTTTCCACTCGCCCTCACGTCCGCGCTGACGGGCGCCAGCCCTGCCCAGCTTCATGGCTGGAAACGAAGCGGCGTCCTCGTCCCGGAAGGCAATGCCGACCGGCCGCTGCTCTACTCGTTCCGGGACCTCGTGGCCCTTCGCGCGATTGTCTACCTGCGCGCCCAGACGTCCAACCAGCGGATCGTGCGGGCCATGCACACCCTTCGTCACGAGTACGACCTGACCGATCATCCCTCGCAGTACACCTTCGCCACCGACGGGCGGAGCGTTGAAGTGCTCATCGGCGACGAAGCCCTCGAACTCGTCGAGGGCAAGGGCCAGCGGGCCCTCATCCCCCTGACCCAGGTCTTCCGCCCCTTCACGAACCTCCAGGGCAAGGAGGTTATCGACTTCGAGCACCCGCGTCCTCACCTTGCAGTCGTTCCCGGCCGCATGGGCGGCTGGCCGACGATCGAAGACACGCGCGTCCCCTACGATGTCGTGGCCGACCTCGTCCGCGATGGGGACCTCACCACTGATCTCCTGCCCGCCTTCTACCCGACGGTATCCGCGGAGGCCGCTGCTGACGCCCTGTCGTTCGACCTCCAGGTGCGGCAGAGCGGGGGGCAGGCCGCATGAAGTTCCTCGTCGACGAGAATGAGCACGCTGGCATCTGCGCCCCGCTCACTATGCTCCACCCAGCTCACACCTTCGAGCACGTCTCGGCGGTTGGCTTGGCTGGCCTGCTCGACGTCGAGCTCTTTGCCGCCATGCATGCTCGCGGATACAACGCGCTCCTGACCCAGGACCGGGCACAGATCATGGACAACCTCGAGGAACTCGACGCACTGCTTGAGCACGGGATCCACTGGATTGGGCGGAAGCAGTCGCATCAGCCCGGCATCCGCAGCCTCGCTATCGCCACGTCCACCTACGTGTCAGCCATGCCCGATGTCCTGGAGCTAGTCCAATCGACCGAGAGTCCGCTCCAGGTGCGGCTTTCGAACGTGCAGATCGGCATCGGTCCCCGCGTGAAGAGCAGCCCGCTGATCTCGTTCCGTGACCGGCTGGTCAAGAAGGCCGCTTGATCTAACGTGTCCGCCGTCACGGCCAGGATGCCAGCATGTTCCACCCCTGGAGGGCGCTGCGCGCGCTGAGCCACGTCGTCGTCGTGTGGTCCCGCCCGCATGCGGCCGTCCCGGCCGCCACGAATGGCGCGGACCTGGTCTGGCTCGACCCCCGCATGACACAGGCCGAGCGGCGGTGCGCGCTCACCCACGAGCTCGTGCACCTCGAGCACGGCCACCGCGGCTGCCAGCCGCCGAGCACGCCATGCGCGCGGCCGCGGCCCGGCAGCTCATCACACTCGAACAGCTCGCCGACGCCCTGCCCTGGGCCATGAGCCTGGACGAGCTCGCCGACGAGCTGTGGGTGACCCCGCTCGTGCTCACCGACCGGCTCGCCGGGCTGACCCGGGCCGAGCGGGAGCACCTCGCCGCCCGGATCCCCGAGCACCGCGAGACCGTCTAGCCTGTCCGACCCCGGACGTACCTTCTCGACATGACCACCACCCAGGCGCCCGCGAGCGCCGGCTGCCTGTCCGTGCGTGACCACATGGTGCTGCAGCTGTGGGGGCGGCGGTGGCGGCACGGGGCCGCGCGTGACCGGGCTGCTGAGCATCTGGTCGGCTTGCGGGGGACGGCGCTGACGATGCGCGTGGCGGTGCTGTCCGAGGACCCGGTGGCGATCGCCGTCTACCCGGTGATCACGCGGCGGGCCAGGGAGGCTCGGCTGACCCGCGAGCGCGCGGTGCGGGCGGCGGTGGCCTCTGAAGGTTGATCTACGCTGTGATCACTCTCACCTAACGAAGGGGCCGTCCATGTCCTCCATCCGCTGCCGCGCAGCCGCCCTGTGCGCCGCACTCGGCCTCGCGCTCACGGGATGCGGAGCTGATGTTCCCGCCACCCCCGGCCCCACGACCAGTGCAGCGGCCACCTCGGCCAGCCCTGCCCCATCCACCTCGCGCGCTGCGGCAGCTGCCCAGCCCGCGCGTTCGCAGGGCCCCGTGTCGGTCTCTGCACTCCTGCAGTGGGTACCCGACGACCCAAGCGTGACGCGGTCGATCAGGGTCCGCGCGAGCGTCGCAGTCAACGGCGAACTCGCCACCATGACCATGCCGCCGAATGATCGGATCCCGTCCAAGCACGCCGGGCCTGGTCAGTGGCTGATCCTGGACGTGCCGCAGGCGAAGTTGGGCGACCGGGTGCAGGTGGCGGCGTATGCCGACGATGCTCTAGGCGAGGGCCGGGTGGCCTGCAGCCTGACCGTGCTGAACGCGCGCACACCCCTGGACCGCGAGACAAGCGAGACCGGTGACCTGCCCTCGGTGGAGTGCGACGCCATCGTGACGGGCCCGTGACCACGCCGGCCGCTTAACGTGTCCGCCCCCTCGGGGAGCGTGGAGGCCGCGAAGGGAAGCGCAAGAGAGGCCCCGTCCAGCAGCCAGCTGGACGGGGCCTCTCGCTGCGCCAGGGGTCAGGCGCCGGGGGGAGGCTCCCAGCCGATCGCGTCGACCGCGGCACGCTGGGCGTCCAGCAGCAGGTGCGCGTACACGCGGGAGGTGGTCTGCAGCGACTCGTGACCGAGGCGGTGCTGGACGACCTGTGCGGGGACCCCATCCATGAGGGCCCACGAGGCGAACGTGTGCCGCAGGCTGTGCGGGGTCAGGTGCTTGGCGATCCCGGCGGCCGCGAGCGCCGGCTTCCAGTGGCGCTCGACGAAGTTCGTGCGGTGGATGACGCCGCCGCCGGGGGCGGTCAGGAGGAACTCGTCGGCGGCACGGCCGGCGGCCAATGGCTCGAGTGTTTCGACGGCCCAGTCGGGGAGCATGATCGTGCGGCGGCCGCGGGCGGTCTTGGGGACGCCGAGGACGGCGCCCTCCTTGCCCTTCTTCCAGGCGCGGCGCACGTGGATGACGCTGGCTGCGACGTCGAGGTCGCGGACCTGCAGGGCGGTGGCCTCGCCCCAGCGGGCGCCGGTGACGAGCAGGACGATCAGCAGCGGCTGGTACGACTCGGATATGGCTGCGTAGAAGCGCGCCCACTCGGCTCGGCTGAAGATGCCGCGCTCCTCCTCGACGTCGTCGTCGGGCAGGTCGGCGCCGCGCGCGGGGTTGGCTGGCAGGATGCCCTCCTGGACGGCGAGGCCGAGGACCGCGGAGAGCAGGGCGTGCGCGTTGCGGACCGTCTTCGGAGACACCGTGGCCAGCGGCGGCTCGGGCCGCGGGGGAGTGGCGGCCGCGGCGCGGGCGGCGGCCGCGCGCCAGCGGGCCGTGGGCTGCTGCAGCTGCCACCGGATCCACTCGGCCACCGTGCGGCGGTCGATCATGTCCACGGGCAGCTCGCCGAGGCGGGGCAGGAACGTGCGCGCGGCCTCTGCCTCGTACCCGGCCAGGGTGCCCGGGGTGCAGCGGAGCCCGCGGTGCTCGATGTACCGCGGGAAGAACTCGGCGAGCGTGGGCATGCCCGGGGCACTGTCCACCTGGGCCTCGAGGATCCGGCGGGCCACCGTGGGCCCCTGCCGCGGGTCCTCCACGATCGCCTTGACGCGCTGGGCGCCGGCCTCGCGGGCGAGGGCCGGCAGCCACTGGAACCGGCCGGCCTCGTAGAAGCCGACCCGGTACGTGGTCCGGCCGGCCTTGTTCGTGCGCGTCTGGATGGTAGCCAACGCATCTCTCCTGGTGCTCTCCGATGATGTGCGTACCCCGTGGGGACCGAGCACTACCCAACAGCACTACCAAGACGAGATAAGGCCCGGAATCATCCGCATGATTCCGGGCCTTACGGTGGGGTGAGCGACGGGGATTGAACCCGCGACCTTCTGGACCACAACCAGACGCTCTGCCGACTGAGCTACGCCCACCACGCCTGCTTCACACGGACGGATCCGCGCGACGCAGCGGGGTCCACAGTACACGAGATCCCGCGCAGCGCCGAATCGGGGCAGTGGGGCCGGGGTGCCGGCTCAGGCCTGCGCCCCGGACACCACCTGTGAGATGGCGCGGGCCTCCTCCGTGGTGGGGCCGGGGGCGGGGGCCATGACGGCGGCCCGGTAGTAGCGCAGCTCGGTGATGGAGTCCTTGATGTCCCCGAGGGCGCGATGGCCGCCGGTCTTGGCGGGGGCCTGGTAGTAGGCGCGCGGGTACCAGCGGCGGGCCAGCTCCTTCACGGTGGACACGTCCACGATCCGGTAGTGCAGGTGGTCGACGACGGCGGGCATGTAGCGGGCGAGGAACAGCTTGTCCTGGCCCACCGTGTTGCCGGCCAGCAGGCCCTTGCCGGCGGGCACGCGGGCGGCGATGTACTCGAGGACGCGCGCGGCGGCGTCGTCGAGCTCGAGGCCCTCCGCCAGCTCCGGCAGCAGGCCGGAGGTGGTGTGCATGTCCCGGACGAACGGGTCCATCTGCTCGAAGGCCGCCGCGGAGGGACGGATCACCAGGTCGATGCCCTCGTCCAGGATGTTCAGCTCGGCGTCCGTGATGAGCACCGCCACCTCGACGAGCTCGTCGACCTGGGGGTGCAGGCCGGTCATCTCGCAGTCGATCCAGACCAGGGGGGCGCTCTCCGGCGTGGGGATGCTCGTCTCGCTCATGCCCCCAGGCTACTCGCGTGTCACGATGGTAGATTCGAGCGAGCCGCGCCCTCGCGCGCCCTCGCAGGACCGCACGGAAGGACCCGTCGCATGAGCGTGTCGACCCCGCGTCCGTCCGGGTCCACGGCCCACCGGCCGGAGTACGTCGGCATCGGCGGCCTCCGCACGGACCCCCAGGTCGCCGGTGCGGACTGGTGGCCCATCCTCGTGGGGACCCTCGGCTCCCTCCTCCTGGTGGCGGGCTCGTACTCCGTCGGCTGGCTGGCCTCGGCCTCCCCGATCAACCGCTGGCAGTGGCTGATTCCGTGGCGCACCCAGGAGGGCGGCGTGCTCGCCGGCACGGTGCTCCTCACCCTTGGCTGCTGGGTGATGTTCTGGGCCTGGCTGCGGCTGGGCCAGACGATCCGCCCCTTCGGCCGCGGCGCCCTGCGCACGGTCAACCTCGCCACCGTCCTGTGGTGCCTGCCCCAGGTCGTGGCCCTGCCGATCTTCAGCCGGGACATCTTCGCCTACGTGGGACAGGGCCGTCTCATGGAGGCGGGGCAGGACCCCTACGTGGACACGATCTCCTCGCTGTCCAACTGGTTCCAGCTCGGAGCGGACGCGACCTGGGCGGACTCCGAGACCCCGTACGGTCCGATCTTCCTCTGGATCGAGCAGGCCGTCGTCGCGATCTCGGGGGACATGAACCCGGACCTGGCGATCTTCCTGTTCCGCCTGGTGGCGGTGGCCGGCGTCGCGCTGATCATGGTCTTCGTGCCACTGCTCGCCCGCCGGCTGGGCGTCAACGATGCGTGGGCGCAGTGGATCAGCGCCGCCAACCCGCTCTTCACCATCAGCTTCGTCGCGTCCGGGCACAACGACGCCCTCATGGTCGGCCTCGCCCTGGCCGGCACGTGGTGCGCGCTGCGCGCCGGGCATCCGCTCCGCCCCCAGCGGCCCGGGCAGTCCATCGCGTGGGGGGTGGCCGGCGTCGTGCTGGTCACCCTGTCCCTGGGCATCAAGCCCATCACCCTCGTGCTGCTCCCGTTCATCGGCCTGCTGTGGGCCGGCCCGACGGCCCGATGGCCGCGCCGGTTCGCCTTCTGGGCCCTCACCGCCGGGATCTCCTTCGGCCTCATGGCCCTGGTGGGCGTGCTCAACGGCTTCGGCTTCGGCTGGGTGGCCGTCATGGTCGGCACGGGCACGGGCACCGTGCCGTGGGGGCCGATCGGCATGCTGTCCCTCATCACGGTGGGGGCGAGCGAGCTCCTCGGACAGGGGGCGGACGTGCAGGCCGTCGAAGGCGTGTACAAGACCGCCGGACGCGTGCTCTCGGTGCTCATCGTGCTGGCCCTGATGTTCCTCGGCCGCCAGGACCGCGTGATGACGCGCATGACCTGGGCGTTCACCGCGCTGGTGATCCTCTCGCCCATCATCCAGCCTTGGTACCTGCTGTGGCTGCTGCCGTTCTTCGCCGTGATCGGCATCCGGGACAACTGGCAGATCAAGTGGGTCGTGTTCACGGTCGGCTACTTCCTGGCGTTCGGCGCGTCGGACCAGCTCTTCACCTGGCAGTTCCTGGACATCGCGGACCAGGTCAAGGCCGTGTCCCTGATCGTCTCCGCCGTGTGTCTGCTGTGGATCCTCGTCGTGGACCGCCGCACCAGCCGGTTCGTGAAGGACCACTGGCACGTGCGCCCCGCCGTGCGCGCCGGCCTGGCCCGGCTCCGTGGCGCCCCTCGACCCGTGGAGCCGGGGGAGTGAGGCCCGCCGCCCCCGCGACGACCGGCGCCCGAGGGCCCCGTCCGAGCCGCGTGGCGGCGCAGCCCGAGCCGGAGGCGGCCGTCCGCCGGGGCACGTGGGCGTCCGTGCTCATCACGGCGGGCTCCTGGGGTGTGGGGTGGCTGCCGATGACGCCCGACTCGGTGTTCTCCGGCACCACCCTGCTCAACCCGCTGCGGGTCTACCTGCCCGGCGTGCTGCTCAGCACCGTGCTGCTGGCCGCCGGCTCGCTGCTCCTCGTCCGATCCTGGCTCGAGCTGGGCCGCGCGCTGCGGGGCCGCTGGGAGGAGCACGGCCGGCTGGTGGCCCGGGCCGCCTGGTGGTGGTCCGCCCCGCTGATGCTCGCCCTGCCGATCTTCTCCCGGGACGTGTTCTCCTATCTCCAGCAGGGCCGCCTCCTCGCCCTCGGCCTCGACCCCTACACGCAGGGCGTGTCCGCCCTGCCCGGCTGGTTCATGCAGGGCGCCGACTCCATCTGGGCCGAGTCCCCCTCCCCGTACGGTCCGCTGTTCCTGCTGTGCGCGGAGGCCGTCTGGCACGTCACGGGCGGGAACATCGAGCTCTCCGTCACCGCGTTCCGGCTCCTGGCGCTCGCGGGCCTGGCCCTGTGCCTGTGGGCCGTGCCCCGCCTGGCCGAGGCGGCCGGGCGGTGCGGGGCGTGGGCGGCCTGGGTGTGCGTGGCCAACCCCCTGTTCCTGCTCTACATGATCGCCGGCGTGCACAACGACGCGCTGATGTCCGGGCTGATGCTGGCGGGCATCGTGCTCATGGTGCGTCGGCCGCGCCGGCGCGTGCACGCGCTGTGGGGGATCGTGCTGATCGCCCTCTCGGTGGCCATCAAGCCGCTCACGGCGCTCGTGCTGCCGTTCGTGGCGATGCTCCTGCCCACCGGCTGGGAGCGCTTCCGCGCGGCTGATCCGCGCCTGCGCCGGCGGGACCGGCTCGGCCCGTGGTTCACGACGGCGGTGATCTCCCTGGCCGTCCTCACGATCCTCGGCGCCGGCTCCGGCCTCTGGTTCGGCTGGGTCCCGGCTATGCTCACGAGCGGGGACGCGGCGTTCCCGTATGCCCCCGTGGGCCTGCTCGGTCTGCTGCTCGGCGCGGTCGTCGAGGCCGTGACGCCCCTGGGGGCGCGCGACGTGGCCGCGGCCTTCTACACCGTGATGACGGTGTCGGCCCTCGGCTTCACGGCGTGGCTGGCCCTGCGCCGCCGGCCCCTGGACCCGGTGTTCAGCGCGGCGGCCGTGCTCGTGGTGGCCGTCGCCACCGCCCCGATCATCCAGCCGTGGTACCTGCTCTGGGTCCTGCCGCTGCTGGCGTGCGCCCTCCGCCCGCTGTCGTGGGGCGCCGACCATCCCCGCTGGCTCGGGTGGGTCACCGCGCTCGCGGTGCTGCTGCTCACCGGCGTCGGCGTGGTGGACCAGCTCTCCGTGGCGCAGTGGCTGCCGGTCCTGGCCGTTCGCGTGTTCACCCTCGTCCTGATGCTCGCGGGGATCGGATGGATCATCCACCGCGATCCCGTCACCGCGCCCCTGTTCCCCGGGCGGCGGCGTCCTCCCCTGGAGGTGGTCGAGCCGCGGGCCGAGGCGGCGTCGTCGACGCCTCCGGAGGCGGGCGTGCCGCCGGACGCACCGCCCGACGGGCCGCCGTCGACCGCCGCGCACCCCGCCTCCTCGTCCACCCGCATCCCCCAGGAGAGACCGTGACCTCCCACCCCCGCAGTCCCGCCCCGACCCGCCCGAGCGCCCGCTGGGTCGGCCTGCTCGTCGGCCTGACCGTGGTGGCCGCCGCCGTCGGCGTGCTGACCAAGCAGTGGTGCCGCGTGAACGGCTGGGCGGCCCCCGGCGTGCACGCGCACATGTGCTACTCGGACTTCGCCCAGCTGTTCCCCACGCGTGGCCTCTCCGACGGCCACTTCCCCTTCTACACGCCGCTGCCACCCGAGCAGTGGATGGAGTACCCGGCGTTGCTGGCCGTGGTCGCGGGCGTGACCATGTGGCTCGTGCCCTCCTCCGGCGACCTGCACGAGCGCACCGTGACCTACTTCGACGTCAACGCGATCGGCGTGGTGCTCTGCTGGATCGTGCTGGTCGTCGCGACCGCGTACACCGCGCGAGGCCGCTCCCGGGACGCCCTCCTCGTGGCCCTGGCCCCGGGGATCATCCTCACCTCGATGCTCAACTGGGACCTGTGGGCCGTGATGCTGGCCGCCCTGGCCCTGTGGGCGTGGACGGCGGGCCGTCCGACCCTCGCCGGCCTGCTCATCGGACTCGGCACCGCCACGAAGCTGTACCCGCTGTTCTTCTTCGGCGCGATCTTCGTGCTGGCGCTGCGCACGGGCCGCTGGGCCGGGTTCGTGAAGGCGGCCGTGGCCGGGGCGGCGGCCTGGCTCGCCGTGAACCTCCCGTTCATGCTGACGGCGTTCGACCAGTGGTCCCGCTTCTACACGTTCTCGGGGGACCGCGCGGTCTCCTTCTCCTCGACCTGGCTGGCGCTGGCCTGGACGGGATGGTCCGGGGAGACGTTCACGACGCTCCAGAACGGCCTGTTCCTGGTGTGCTGCGCGGGGATCGCCTACCTCGCCCTCGCGGCGCGGCACCGTCCGCGCATGGCCCAGCTGTGCTTCCTGATCGTGGCGTCCTTCATCCTGTGGGGGAAGGTGTACTCGCCGCAGTTCGTGATGTGGCTGATCCCGCTCGTGGTCCTCGCGACGCCGCGGTGGCGCGCGTTCTGGATCTGGCAGGCCGTGGAGGTCTACCACTGGGGCGGGGTGTGGATGGAGTCGGCCCGCATCACCTCGGACGGGGCGTTCGCCGGCGGCGCCTGGTGGATCACCGCCTGGTACGCCTCGGGGATCGTGGCGCACATCGTCGCCCTCGTGTGGCTCATGACCACGGTGGTCAAGGACGTCCTGGACCCTGCCCGTGACCCGGTGCGCCGCACCGCCCTCGACCAGGGTGCCCCCGAGATCGCCCCGGGGGTGGCGGAGGACCCACACGCCGGCGTCTTCACCGGTGCGCGTGACCGACTGCTCCTTCCCCCGGCCGGACGCGGCCTGCAGCCGCTCGGCGGGTCCGCGGACCGCTGACGGCGGGGCGGGTCCGCCGACGCCGTGGGGCGCGGCTCAGCGGTGTTCGAGGTACGTCGTGCAGGTGGGCGAGACCGCGCGGTCCGGGTGGTGCAGGACGACGACGTCGCCCGCGGACCAGACCCGCTCGAAGCCGAGCCGCTCGGCGCGGGCCAGTGCCTGCTCCGGGGTGAGGGGGTCCCAGCCGCCGAGCTCGGGCACCGAGGTGTCCACGATCATCCACGTGGCCAGTTCGTCTCCGATGTCCCCGTGCAGCCCGACGTGGGTGCGGGCCGTCAGGTGCGGCACGGCGTTGTCGGCGGCCTCGACGCACACCCCGTCCGGGATCAGCGCGACCGCGTGGTCGAGGTCGCGGGCGTGCTGCGTCATCGTCATGTCGCCGACGATCGTGCGGTGCAGCGGGTACACCTGCGGGAAGAACGCGGTGCCGATCAGGCCGGTGGCCAGTGCCGTGGAGACGAGGACGGCGGGCAGTCGGCGCAGCGCGTCCCGGCGTCCGGCCAGCCGGTGGGCCGCCTCGAGCGCGGCCATGAGCAGCAGCGGGGCGAGGATCGCGTCATACTGGTAGACGGGGGCCCACACGTTGAGCCGGTCGTTGAACAGCCGCGAGAGCAGGATCGGCAGGGCCATCAGCGTCAGCGGGCTCAGGACCGGCAGGAACAGCAGCGGGACGAAGTGCAGGAGCCAGAGGGCCACCTTCAGCGGGTGGTCGAACAGCACCGCGACGGCGTTCCACGGTTGGGTCAGCAGGAACAGGACCGAACTGCGCATGTCCGGGCCCAGGGCGGTGAACTGCCAGTAGCCGAACGCCCCGGTGGGGGAGTAGTGGGGGATCACCACGGACGTGGCGAACCAGTAGCCGAGCACACCCAGCACGGCGGTGACCGCGGCCTGCGGCCAGAAGCGCCGGATCGCCATCACCAGGGCCACGGCCAGCAGGGTCACGCCCATGTCCTCTCGGACCGTGAGCAGCAGCGCCGCCAGGCCGGTGGCGAGCCACGCCCGCTGCCCGTCCAGGGCCCACACGAGCCAGGCGAGGATCGGCACGCCGAGGGTGACCTCGTGGAAGTCCCAGTTCACCATCGCCTGGAAGGGCCAGGAGAGCAGCAGGGCGGCGACGGCGGCCAGGGCCACCCCGTGTCCCGTGCGACGACGGGCGAACAGGTACACCGGCACGGCGGACGCGGCGAGGGCCAGCGCCATGACCACGCCGAGCATGCGGGGGTCCGGCCACACCCAGTAGAAGGGGGCCAGCAGCGCGAGGATCGGGTGGAAGTGATCGCCGAGGATGTGGAAGTCCACGCCCTTGACGGAGCTGAGGGGGGCGTTGAACAGCGCGTACTGCCGCACCACCTGGTCGAAGATGCCCAGGTCGTAGCCCTTGGCCTCGTAGGTGGCGTACCGCAGGAAGGAGTGCGTCACGTACAGGGCCGCGGCCGCGACGAGCAGGGCGGCCAGCTGGACGCCCTCGCGACGGGTCACACGGACCTCGGGGACGGCGGGTCGCGGGGCGCGGAGCCAGGAGCGCAGACGGTCCAGGACGGTCTCCTTCGGGCGGTCGTCGGGCGTGCTCGGACGGCTCCGCCCCTGGTCTGGGTGCCCCAGGAGGGATTCGAACCCCCGACCGGCGGATTAGAAGGCCGCTGCTCTGTCCAGCTGAGCTACTGGGGCTGGGCCGTGTCAGTCTAACGGCCGCCGGCCGCGGCGCCGTCGGCTCCTGCACAGTCGCCCGGGGACCTCCGCGCGTCCCCAGACCGGCCCCGATCCTGCCGGGGTGCCCCGCGGTGGGGTTGTCTGGCCATGGCGGATCAGCCGATGCACCGACGACCCGCCCCGGCGCCCACCGGGGCCCAGCCCAGGAGGCACACCATGCAGGACCTCATCACCGTGCGCGGCTTCGTGGCCACGGACCCCGCCACCCGCCACACCGCATCGGGGGCCGCCGTGACCGGCTTCCGCCTGGCCACCACCGAGCGGCGCTTCGACCGCGAGACCGCCGAGTGGGTGGACGCCCACACCAACTGGTACAGCATCTCGGCGTTCGGCCAGCTCGGCTCGAACACCGCCCAGTCCGTGAAGAAGGGCAACCCCGTGATCGTCACCGGTCGACTCCGGGTCCGCGACTGGTCCTCGGGCGAGCGCTCCGGCACGTCCGTGGACGTGGTGGCGGACGCCGTCGGGCTGGACCTGGGCTTCGGCTCGGCGGCGTTCCAGCGCAGCCAGCGCGCGGCCGTGCCGCGCCCCGAGTCGGCCCCGCGCGACGACGACGCGTCGGGCGGGCGGGCCGGCGCGGTCGGCGACGGGTTCAGCGCGGGCCTGCCGGACGGGTTCCAGGGTGGCGACGCCCCGGCCTCGACCGGCCCGGACGAGTCGGACGCGGGCGCCCCCGAGCGCGAGCCGGCGGCGGCCGGCGTCGCCTGACCACGGGGCGGCACGGAGGGGGAGCGGGCTCGGTGGTCGCGGGATCGGCACGATGAGTGGAATCCCGCGGCCACCGACTAGCCTGGGCCGCATGGCGGAATTCATCTACACGATGGTCAAGGCCCGCAAGAAGGTGGGCGACAAACTGATCCTGGACGACGTCACCATGTCGTTCTACCCCGGGGCGAAGATCGGCATGGTCGGCCCCAACGGCGCCGGCAAGTCGACGATCCTGAAGATCATGGCCGGGCTGGACGAGCCCTCGAACGGCGAGGCGCGGCTCTCTCCCGGCTACTCGGTGGGCATCCTGATGCAGGAGCCCAAGCTGGACGAGTCCAAGACCGTGCTCGAGAACGTCCAGGAGGGCGTCGGCGAGATCTACGGCAAGATCCAGCGCTACAACCAGATCTCCGAGGAGATGGCGAACCCGGACGCGGACTTCGACGCCCTCATGGAGGAGATGGGCGAACTGCAGTCCGCCATCGACGCCGCGGACGCGTGGGACATCGACTCCCAGCTCGAGCAGGCGATGGACGCCCTGCGCACGCCCCCGGGGGACGAGCCGGTCACAAACCTCTCCGGTGGCGAGAAGCGCCGCGTCGCGCTGTGCAAGCTGCTGTTGGAGAAGCCGGACCTCCTCCTGCTCGACGAGCCCACCAACCACCTGGACGCCGAGTCCGTGCTGTGGCTCGAGCAGCACCTGGCCTCCTACCCGGGCGCCGTCATCGCCGTCACCCACGACCGGTACTTCCTCGACCACGTCGCGGAGTGGATCGCGGAGGTCGACCGCGGCCGCCTCTACCCGTACGAGGGCAACTACTCCACCTACCTGGAGACCAAGCGCGCCCGCCTCGAGGTGCAGGGCAAGAAGGACGCCAAGCTCGCCAAGCGCCTGGCCGAGGAGCTCGACTGGGTCCGCTCCAACACGAAGGGCCGTCAGGCGAAGTCCAAGGCCCGCCTGGCCCGCTACGAGGAGATGGCGGCCGAGGCCGAGAAGACCCGCAAGCTGGACTTCGAGGAGATCCAGATCCCGCCGGGCCCGCGCCTGGGCACCGTCGTGATCGAGGCCAAGGACCTGAAGAAGGGCTTCGGGGACCGCGTCCTCATCGACGGCCTGTCCTTCTCCCTGCCCCGCAACGGCATCGTCGGCGTGATCGGCCCGAACGGCGTCGGCAAGACCACCCTGTTCAAGACCATCGTCGGCCTCGAGCCCCTGGACGGCGGCGAGCTGAAGATCGGCGAGACCGTGAAGATCTCGTACGTGGACCAGTCCCGCTCCAACATCGACCCCGAGAAGTCGCTGTGGGAGGTCGTCTCGGACGGCCTGGACTACATCAAGGTCGGCAACGTCGAGATGCCCTCGCGCGCCTACGTGTCCGCGTTCGGCTTCAAGGGCCCGGACCAGCAGAAGAAGGCCGGCGTGCTCTCCGGCGGTGAGCGCAACCGCCTGAACCTGGCCCTGACCCTCAAGGAGGGCGGCAACCTGCTGCTCCTCGACGAGCCCACCAACGACCTCGACGTGGAGACCCTGACCTCCCTCGAGAACGCGCTGCTCGAGTTCCCGGGCTGCGCGGTGGTCGTCTCCCACGACCGCTGGTTCCTGGACCGCGTGGCCACCCACATGCTGGCCTATGAGGGCACCGCGGAGGACCCGGCCAACTGGTACTGGTACGAGGGCAACTTCGAGTCCTACGAGGCCAACAAGGTCGATCGGCTCGGTCCCGAGGCCGCCCGCCCGCACCGCGTGACGCACCGCAAGCTCACGCGCGACTGAGCCGGCCGTTGCCCCCGGGCGCCGCGCCGACGACGGCCCGCCGCGATCACGCGATCGCGACGGGCCGTCGTCGTCCCGGGGCGGGTGCACGTCGACCACCATGAACGGCCCGCGCGCGGCGCGGACGTCGAGCCGCCTCACCCGTGGCGGGGCCCGATCGGCAGCCTCACCCCCCGTGGAACCGCCGGGTCAGCGCCGCCAGCTGCGGCGCAGCACCGTTCGCATGGCCATGCGCTGGGCCGCGCCACGAACCCGCGCCCGCCGGGCGGCGGCCCCCTCGGGCAGGCGGATCATGCCCTCCTGGGCGACCGTGGCCACGAGAGTCCCGTCCTCGGCGAACACGGCGCCCGTGCCGAGGCCGCGCGCGCCCTGGGCGCTGGGGGAGTCCTGGACGTAGAGCAGCCACTGGTCGACGCGGGCGGGCCGGTGGAACCACATCGCGTGGTCGAGGGAGGCCGCGGACATGCCGGGCTGGATCCAGGCCACGCCGTGCTGCCGCAGGATCGGCTCGAGGAGCGTGTAGTCCGAGGCGTAGGTGAGCGCCGCCAGGTGCAGCGCGGGGTCGTCCGCCAGGGGCGTGAAGGTCTTCATCCACACCATGTTGCGGTTCTCGGTCTCCGCGGCCGGGTCCACATAGATGGCCGGGGTGACGTGGCGGATGTCGAACGGCCGGGACCAGGCCCACTCCTGGGCCACGGGGTGGTTGATGCCGCCCAGCACGTCCGCCGTCGTGGGCAGGTCCTCGGGCCGGGGCACTCCCTCCGGCATGGCCACCTGGTGGTCCAGCGCGCTGCCGGCGGGCTCCTGGAAGGAGCAGGTCAGGGCGAGGATGGCCTTCTCGTTCTGGGAGGCCAGCACCCGGCGGACGGAGAAGGAGCGGCCGTCCCGCAGCGTCTCGACGGTGAACGTGATGGGCTGCAGCGCGTCCCCGGGGCGGATGAAGTAGCCGTGGAGCGAGTGGGCGGGGCGGGCGGCCGGCACCGTGCGGGAGGCGGCCGCCAGCGCCTGGGCGAGCACCTGGCCGCCGAACACCCGGCCGTGCGTCTGGCGGGGGGTCGTGCCCGTGAAGCGGACCTGACCCGTCACCGGGTCCTGCGCGGCCGGCGTCAGCTCCAGGATCCCGCGCAGCACGTCGGTGGGGTCCTTCGGGGCCGAGGCCGGGCGGGCCGGTGCGCGACCGGGGCGGGGACGGGGATGGCGCTGCGGCACGAACGGCTCCTTCGACGTGGATGGACCCCGCGACGGCGGGGCGGCCCGGGACGCGACGGACCTGGGACAATGCTTGCATGACCGAGCACTCCGCCGCCGCACCAGTCCTCCGCTTCGTCGACGACCGCGCTGTGCGGGACCTCGAGCAGCTGGCCACCCGCGCCCGTCGCGTCGCCGACACGGGGATGCGCCTGCACGTCGTGCCTGAGGCAGGGCGCTCCCGCACCCCGATGCTCGCCCAGTGGGTCTCCGTGCTGCAGCCGGCCGGGCTCGGAGACGGGGTGCCCGTCGTCCTGGGGTTGCGCACCGTGCCCCTGGCGACCGCCGACGGCGTGGCGGAGCTGGACGCCGTCGTCGCCCTGGGCTCCGTCACCGAGCGCACCGCCCGGATGCGCGGCCAGGACCCCGTCGACCTGGCCTTCGCCGTGCCGCCGGGCCGCGAGCACGTCACCTGGACCGCGCTGACCCCGCCGCGCGGTGGCTGGACGCCCGTGGCCGAGGTCGCCGATGAGGAGCTGACCGAGGTGGCCACGCGCGGCGCCGACGCCGTGCGGGACGCCCTGCCCGAGAACCCGGGGGAGGCGCTGGTCCGTAAGGTCCGGGCGCAGATGTGGGGACCCCTGCTCGGGGGCGAGGCGCTGCAGTTCCCGGCCGGCATGGCCTTCGGCGCGCACGCGCTGGGCTTCCTGCGGCCCGGCGGCCGCGCCCGGCTCAGCACGGCGGGGCCGTGGACGCGCCTGGACACCCCCGGCGGCTTCGTACTGGGCCGCCCCGCCATGGCGGTGTGAGCCCACGCCCCATGTCGGGGCGCGGACCGCGGGCCGGTCAGGCCGAGTTCTGCAGGGAGTGGGCGGCCCGCTCCAGGTAGTCCCAGAGTTCGGCCTCGTGCAGCGGTGACAGCTCCAGCGTGTCCACGGCGGCGCGCATGTGGCGCAGCCACGCGTCGCGCGCGGCCGGGTCGATCCGATACGGGGCGTGGCGCATGCGCAGGCGGGGGTGGCCGCGCTCCTCGGAGTACGTCCGCGGTCCGCCCCAGTACTGCTCCAGGAACATCAGCAGCCGGCGCTGGGCGCCCTCGAAGTCGTCCTGCGGATACATCGGGGCGAGGATCTCGTCCTCGCGCACGCGGGCGTAGAACTCGGCGGTCAGCCGGTCGAAGGTCGGGCGGCCGCCGACGGCGTCGTAGAAGCTGGTGGCCTGACCGGGCGCGGCCGGGGTCCCCGGGGTCGCACCGGCGGGGCCCGCCGCGGCGTCGCGGGCGCGCACCTGGTCCACCGGGGCGGGGGTGCCCTCGTGCATCACCGGCTCGACCTCGGTGGGCCGCTCCGCCAGGCCCGTCACACGGGACGGGCCCTTGGCGACGCGCGGCCGCAGCACCGCCAGGGGGGCGCCCAGGCGCGCGGAGTGGTCCGGCAGCGTCGGCGTGCCGGTGGGCGGGGCCTCGGGGCGGGCCGGCTCGACGGCGACCGGGGCTGAGAGCGAGTTCGCGATGAAGCACAGCCGGTGCGCCTCGGCGTGGAGGGCCTCGGCCCGCTCCCGGTCGGCCTCGTCCTGCAGCGTGACCTCGGGCCGCAGCGTGATCGCGATGAACCGCCCGGCGCCGTCGCCGTCCACCTCGAGCTCGCCCTCGACCCCGCACGTCATCCCCGTGACCACGACCCCGGAGGTCGCCGCGACATGGAGGTACGAGAGCACGTGGCACTCGGCGAGCGCGCCGAGCAGGAGGGTCTCCGGGTTCCACTTCGAGTCGTCGCCGCGGAAGGGGCGGGCGGCCGAGGCCTGGATCTCGCCGACGGCGGCGTCCTGGATCACCACGGAGCGGTCGTAGTCGCGGACGCCGGAGGTGCCCGAGCCGCGGTCGCCCGTCCACTCGGTGCGCAGGGAGAAGGTGTGCTTCATGGGTTCCAGCCTAGCCAGCCCGCGCCTCGACGGCGGCGGGGGCGGTGCTGGAGGGCATCTTCCGTGGAATGCCCACCAGCCCCCGCCCGGTTCAGGCCCCGGCGTGGACCTGATGCACGTGCGCCGTCGCGTGCTCGCGCGCGGCCAGGGCGCGGATCGTCTCGTCCCGGCCCTCGGCGAGGACGCGGGACAGCCCCGCGCGGGTGTCGGCCAGCCGCTCGGACAGGGCGGTGGCGCGGTCGGCGATCTCCGGGGTGACCTGGGCGGTCGGGTAGCCCAGCGTCGCGGCGGTCTCGGCCATCTCGTGAGAACGGGAGTCCCACATCGCCTCGACGCCCTCGAAGTAGGCGTCCGCGAAGGGCGCGATCAGCGCGGCGTCATGGACCCGGGCGAACCCGATCAGGGCCTGGCGCTGCTCCGTGTTGGACAGTTCGCCGGCCATCACCCGGTCCCAGACCGCGCGCTTCGCCTCGGCCGTCGGCACGGCGGCCCGGGCCTGGATCGCGGCGAGCGCGCCCGTGGCGGTCGCGTCGGCGCGCTCGGCCTCGGCGATCTCGGCCTCCCCGGCGCGGCCGGCCGCCACCAGCGCGGTGAGCAGCTCCCAGCGCAGGTCCGTGGTGAGGTCCAGCCCGGGCACGGTGCGGGTGCCGTCGACGAGGGCGGACAGGCGGTCCAGCTGCGCCGTGGTGCGCGCGTGCAGGGCGAACGCCTTGACGAACTGCAGCTGGTTGTCCGAGCCGTCCTCGGCCTCCGCGACGAGGCCCCACAGACGGTCGGCCGCCGCGACCCGCACGGCCTCGGCCTGGTCCTCGGGCAGGTACAGGCCGATCGCCGTCGCGAGCTGGCGCAGCAGCGTCTGCACCACGGAGGAGTCCCGCTCGTGGCCGACGTTGGCGAGGACGAGGTCGACGAACCAGGCGGCGGAGGCCTCGCCGTCGCGCACGGTGTCCCAGGCCGCCCCCCACAGCAGCGTGCGCGCCAGGGAGCCGTCCACATCCTTCAGACGGGTGGACGCGGCCTCCCACGAGGCGTCGTCGAGGCGCAGCTTGGCGTAGGCCAGGTCGTCGTCGTTGGGCAGGATCACGGCGGGACGACGGCGGGCGGCGGCCTCGACGACCTCGGTCACCTCCCCGGCCACGTCGAGCTCGAAGCGCTCGGTGCGGATCAGGCGGCCGGTGGCCTCGTCCACGTCGTAGAAGCCCACGGCCAGACGGTGGGGGCGGAGCACGTCGTCGCCGGGCGCCGACGGTGAGCCGTCCGGGGCGCTCTGGCGCAGACGCAGCGCGGTGATGGTGCCGGCCTCATCCGTCTCCACCTCGGTGCGCAGCGTGTTCACGCCCGAGGTCTCGAGCCACACGCGGGTCCATTCGGCCAGGTCGCGGCCGGACGCGGCCTCGAGCTCGGTCATGAGGTCCGGCAGCTCCGTGTTCTGCCACGCGTGCTTGGCGATGTACGCGCGGACGCCGACCATGAAGTTCTCCTGGCCCACCCAGGCCACGAGCTGGCGGAGCACCGAGGCGCCCTTGGCGTAGGTGATGCCGTCGAAGTTGACGAGCACGTCGTCGAGGTCGCGGATCCGGGCCTTGATGGGGTGCGTGGACGAGAGCTGATCCTGGCGGTAGGCCCAGTTCTTCTCCATGGAAGAGAAGGTGGTCCAGGCGCTGGTGTACTGCGTGTTCTCGGCGGCGGCGAGCGTGGACATGAACTCGGCGAAGGACTCGTTGAGCCACAGGTCGTTCCACCAGCGCATGGTGACCAGGTCGCCGAACCACATGTGGGCCAGCTCGTGGAGGATGGTGATGGCGCGGCGCTCGATCAGCGCCTCCGGCACGGTCCCGCGGAAGACGTACGACTCGAGGAAGGTCACACAGCCGGCGTTCTCCATCGCGCCGGCGTTGAACTCGGGCACGAACAGCTGGTCGTACTTCTCGAACGGGTAGGCGTGGCCGTACTGGGCCTCGAAGAACTCGAAGCCCTGGCGGGTGAGCTCGAAGACGTTCTCCGCGTCCAGGTGCTCCACCAGCGACGCGCGGCAGTAGACGCCGAGGGGGATCGTGCGGCCGTCGGCGCTGGTCAGCTCCGAGTGCACGGAGGCGTACGGGCCGGCGACGAGCGCGGTGATGTAGGAGGGGATGCGCGGGGTGGGCTTGAACTCCCAGACCGCGGCGTCCACCCCCTGCGGGTTCTCCTCGTTCGCCACGACGCCGAGGGTGCGGCGGGAGGCCTCCGGCTGGTTGGACACCACGGCCCAGTGCGCCGGCGCGGTCACCGTGAAGCGGAACGCGGCCTTGAGGTCGGGCTGCTCGAACACCGCGAACATGCGGCGGGAGTCCGGCACCTCGAACTGGGTGTAGAGGTAGACCTCCTGGTCCACGGGGTCCACGAACCGGTGCAGGCCCTCGCCGGTGTTGCTGTAGTCCCCGAGCCCGTCGACCACGAGGGTGTTCTGCGCCGCCAGCGGGCCGATCCGCAGTCGGGCGCCGTCGAAGTCCGCCACGTCCAGGGCCTCGCCGTTGAGGGTCACCGTGGGAGCCTGCTCCGCCACGAAGTCGATCCACGTGTGGGTGCCCACCGCGTCCTGCGTGGCCGCGAACGTCACGGTGGTGGCCGTGTGGAAGTGCTCCGCTCCGCGGGTGAGGTCCAGGCTCACCTCGTACGCGTCCACGGTGAGGGCGGCCGCGCGCGCGGCGGCCTCTTCGCGGGTGATGTTCATGGCGGCGGCGGTGGTCACGGTCGGACTCCTCCTGGGGTCGGGTGGATGCGGCACGGCCGGGACCTGTGATGGGGGCCACGGCACGGTGCTCCCCAGTGTGCCACCTGGCCCGGACGTCGTCGTCGGCCTCTGGATGCCCCGCCCCTCACTAGACTGGCGGGGACCCCGAGCCACCGCCCCTAAGGAGTCTGCGCATGCGCGTCCACATCGCCACCGACCACGCCGGCATGGAGCTGTCCGCCCACCTGGTGGAGCACCTCACCGCCGCTGGCTACGAGATGGTGGACCACGGACCCACCGAGTACGACGCGCAGGACGACTACCCGGGCTTCTGCATCAACGCCGCCCGCGCCGTCGTCGCCGACCGCGAGCAGGGACTGGACTCGCTCGGCATCGTGCTGGGCGGCTCCGGCAACGGCGAGCAGATCGCCGCCAACAAGGTGGCCGGCGTCCGAGCCGCCCTGGCCTGGAACCTGGACACGGCGCGGCTGGCCCGCGCGCACAACGACGCGAACGTCGTGGCCGTCGGCGGTCGACAGCACTCGCTCGAGGAGGCCACCGAGCTCATCGAGGCGTTCCTGGCCGAACCGTTCTCCCAGGACGAGCGCCACGTGCGCCGCATCGGGAAGATCGCGCACTACGAGACCACCGGAGAGGTGCTGATGTGAGTGCCTGAGGGCCACTCCGTCCACCGTCTCGCGCGCCAGTTCACCGACGTCTTCGGCGGCCGCCGGATCCGCGCCACGAGTCCGCAGGGCCGCTTCGCCGAGGGGGCCGCCCTGCTCGACGGCCAGGTCCTGAAGCGCGCCCGGGCCCACGGCAAGCACTTCTTCGCCGACGTCTCCGGCGGCCACGTGCTCCACGTCCACCTGGGCATGTACGGGGCGTGGACCTTCGGCGGGGATCAGGACTTCGCGGCCGCGTCCTCGATCGGCGCACCCCGCCGGATCGGCGAGCGGGAGGTCCACGACGACGGCGCCCCGGCCGCCGAGCCCGCTCGCGACGCCGACGGCTGGGTCCAGCCCCCGCCGCCGGCCGCCACGGTCCGGCTGCGACTGCGCGCCGAGCACGGCTGGGCCGACCTGATCGGCGCGAGCCGGTGCCGCGCGCTCACTCCGGCCGAGGCTGCCGACGTCGTCGCCGGCCTGGGCCCGGATCCGCTGAGCGACGACGATCCCGCGCCGTTCTACGACCTCGCCCGGCGGACACGGCGGCCGATCGGCGTCGTGCTGATGGACCAGGCGGCCGTCAGCGGGATCGGCAACATCTTCCGGGCCGAGGCGCTGTTCCGCGCCGGCATCGACCCGTGGCGGCCGGCCCGGGAGGTCTCCGCGTCGGACCTGGCATTCCTCTGGGCGGACAACGCCGCGCTCATGCGGGAGGGCGTGCGGCTCGGGCGGATCGTCACCACGCGGCCCGAGCACCGGCCGGGGATCCCTGCCGAAGCGGCCTGGCCCGAGCATGCGAACTACGTGTACCAGCGGCAGGGCCTGGCCTGCCTCGTGTGCGGGCGCGAGACGATCGTGGTGGAGGAGATGGCGGCCCGGAAGCTCTACCGGTGCCTCACCTGTCAGAGCTGAGGGGCCTGTAGCAGGCCCGACCGGGCACAGCGGTCAAGGCACCGGCGCGGACGACGACGCACCCGAGAAAGCCATGAGCCGGGCCATCGTGTGCACACGATGACCCGGCTCATGAGGTCCGGAGGGGATGACGGGAATCGAACCCGCGTAGCCAGTTTGGAAGACTGGGGCTCTACCATTGAGCTACATCCCCGCGGGGCCGCGCTCGGCGCGGACCAGCGGCTGACACCGTATCACGGCGGGCCCGCGTCGGCCGTGGGGGAAGAGGCATGATGCACGGCTCCCGTCCCGCCCTCCGCAGGGCCGCGTCCGCCCTCGCCGGCCGTCGTCCCCTGTCCCTGCGCGGCGCCACCGTCCTCGTGACGGGCGGCGCGTCCGGCATCGGTCGACTGATCGCCCTGGGGGCCGCGCGCCGCGGCGCGGGCCGCGTCGTCGTCTGGGACCTCGACCTGCAGGGGGCTGAGGCCGTCGCCGCCGAGATCCGGTCTCAGGGCGCGGACGCCCAGGCCGAGCGCGTGGACGTGACGGACGCGGCCGCCGTCGAGGCCGCCGCCGCCCGCGCCGGAGAGGTGGACGTCGCCGTGAACAACGCGGGCGTCGTGACGGGAGCGCGCCTCGAGGACGCCACGGAGGACGGCATCCGCCGCACCTTCGAGGTGAACGCACTCGCGCCGTACTGGCTGACCCGGGCGGTCCTGCCCGGAATGCGGGCCCGGGACCGCGGGGCCGTGGTCACGGTGGCCTCGGCTGCGGGATTGGTCGGCGTCGCACGCCAGACGGACTATTCCGCCACCAAGCACGCCGCGGTCGGGTTCGCCGAGTCCCTCGCCGCGGAGCTGCGCAAGGACGGCAGCCGCGTCACCTCCCTGGCCGTCTGCCCCTTCTACATCGACACCGGGATGTTCGCGGGCGTGCGCAGCCGGGTGCCCTGGCTGCTGCCCGTGCTGGATCCGCACCACGTGGCGCAGGAGGTGCTGGACGCCGTCGAGGCCGGCCGCACCCGCCTGCTGCTCCCGCGCGCCGTCGGCCTGATCGCGCCCCTGCGCGCCCTGCCGGCGCCCGTCTTCGACCGCACGATGGACGTCCTCGGGGTCAACGCCACGATGGACGGCTTCACGGGCCGGCGATCGCGGCTTTTCGCGGGGCGCGAGACGGCGCGCTAGGATTCCACAGTCTGCCCTCGGGCAGTCCCTCGGGTGCCCGGCGAGCCTCCACCGCGTGAGCCCGCCGGCGTCGGGGACGACGGCGGGGTGTAGCTCAGCTTGGTAGAGCGCGCGCTTTGGGAGCGTGAGGCCGCAGGTTCAAATCCTGTCACCCCGACTCGACGTCAAGACCATCCACCACCACCAACAGGAGTCATCCGTGGTCAAGTCCACCGCAGAGAACCTCAGCCCGACCCGCGTCAAGCTGACCGTCGAGGTGCCGTTCGAGGAGGTGAAGCCCGCCCTGGACAAGGCGTTCAAGGACATCGCCAACCAGGTGCAGATCCCGGGCTTCCGCAAGGGCAAGATCCCGGCACGTCTGATCGAGCAGCGCTTCGGCCGCGAGATCGTCGTGGACCAGGCCGTCAACGAGGGCCTGAACACCTGGTTCTCCGCCGCCATCGCCGAGGCCGAGCTCACCCCGATCTCCCGCCCCGAGGTCGACGTGACCGCCACCCCGGACGCGGAGAACGCCGAGGGCCCGGTGGCCTTCACCGCCGAGTTCGACGTGCGCCCGACCATCGAGCTGCCCGACTACAAGGGCCTCAAGGTGACGGTGGAGCCCGCCCAGGCCACCGAGGAGGACGAGCAGAAGGCCCTCGACGCCCTGCGCTCGCGCTTCGGTTCCCTCAAGGACGTGGACCGCCCGGCCGCGCAGGACGACTTCGTCACGATGAACCTGACCGCCACGGTCGACGGCGAGCAGGTCGACCAGGCCGAGGGCCTGTCCTACCAGGTGGGCGCCGGCACCATGCTCGAGGGCATCGACGAGGCCCTCGACGGCCTGTCCGCCGGCGAGGACGCCACCTTCGAGACCACGCTCAACGGCGGCGAGCACGACGGCGAGACCGCCGTGGTCAAGCTGGAGCTGACGGCCGTCAAGGAGCGCGAGCTGCCCGAGGCCGACGACGAGTTCGCCCAGCTGGCCTCCGAGTTCGACACCATCGCCGAGCTCAAGGAGGACCTGAAGAAGCAGGCCGCCGAGGAGGCCGTGAACCGCCAGGGCGTCGAGGCCCGCGACAAGGTCCTCGAGGAGCTGGCCAAGCTCGTCGAGGTCCCGGTGCCGGACGGCGTCATCGCCGAGCAGGTCGAGCAGCACTTCTCCGCCGGCGGCCACACCGCGGGCGACGACCACGACACCGCCGAGCACCGTGCCGAGCTCGAGCAGAACACCCGCGAGGCGTTCGCCAACGAGGTCATCCTGGACGAGGTCGCCGAGGCCGAGGAGGTCACGGTCGACCAGGGTGAGCTGATCGAGTACATCATCGCCACCTCCTCCGAGTACGGCATGGACCCGAACCAGTTCGCCATGATGCTCGACCAGGGCGGGCAGATCCCGATGATCATGGGCGAGGTCCGCCGCCGCAAGGCCCTGGCCAAGGTCCTCGAGTACGCCGAGGTCACCGACACCGACGGCAAGGCCGTGGACCTGACGGCGTTCGTGACCCCGGGCGGCCAGGAGGCCCTCGACGCTGAGGCCGAGGGCGCCGAGGCCGAGGGCGCCGACGAGGCGGAGGAGAAGCCCGCCGAGAAGGCCCCGGCCAAGAAGAAGTCGACGGCCAAGAAGGCCCCGGCCGAGCAGGCCGACGACGCCGAGGCGGCCGAGCAGGCCTGATCCCGGCCGGTGGGGACGCACCCCCGCCGAGCCACGACGACGGCGCCCCCGCCCACGCCGGTGGGGGCGCCGTCGTCGTCCCGGGGCCCCGGTGGGCGGCCCCGGGCGGGGTCCGCGACAACCTGCGCCAACAGCGAAACGCCGACGGCGTCCCGCGCGCTGGCCCGGACGCCCGGCTAGTGTCGGACTCGATCAGGGACCCGTCCGTCCGCGCGAGCGGCCGCCGTTCGGGAGGCCCGTGGACATCTCGACAGGAAGGCGGAAGTGATGACCGACATCACCCCCAGCATGCGTTCGGTGGACCCGGCGCAGCGCGAGGATTTCCTCTACACCCAGCTGCTGAAGTCGCGCATCGTCTGGCTGGGCGAGGACGTCCGTGACGACAACGCCAACGCGATCTGCTCCCAGCTGCTCCTGCTCTCGGCCGAGGACCCGGAGAAGGACATCTACCTGTACATCAACTCCCCGGGCGGCTCCGTCACCGCGGGCATGGCGATCTACGACACGATGCAGTACATCCCCAACGACGTCGTGACGGTGGCCACCGGCCTCGCCGCGTCCATGGGCCAGTTCCTGCTCGCCTCCGGCACCAAGGGCAAGCGCTACGCCACCCCCCACGCCCGCGTGCTGATGCACCAGCCCTCCGGCGGCATCGGCGGCACCGAGTCGGACATCCGCATCCAGGCCCAGCTGATCCTGCACATGAAGCAGGTGATGGCGGAGCTGACCGCCGAGCAGACCGGCCAGTCCGTGGAGACCATCCTCGAGGACAACGCGCGTGACAAGTGGTTCACCGCGCAGGAGGCCCTCGAGTACGGCTTCATCGACCACATCGCCGACCGTGCCGCGTCCGTGACCGGCGGCGGCGGCGTCCGGGGCTGAGCCCGGCCCGGACCGTCCCGACCCTCTCCAGGAGACCAAGAATGACCCAGTTCCCCGCCGGGCTCCCCACCGGGATGCCCTCCCTGCCCACGCCGGACGCGCGCTACATCCTCCCGCAGTTCGAGGAGCGCACCCCCTACGGCTTCAAGCGTCAGGACCCCTACGCCAAGCTCTTCGAGGACCGCATCGTCTTCCTCGGCGCGCAGGTGGACGACGCGTCGGCCGACGACGTGATGGCCCAGCTGCTCGTGCTCGAGGCGATGGACTCCGAACGTGACATCACCCTGTACATCAACTCGCCGGGCGGCTCGTTCACGGCCATGACGGCGATCTACGACACCATGCAGTTCATCCGCCCCGAGGTGCAGACCGTGTGCCTGGGCCAGGCCGCCTCCGCCGCGGCCGTGCTGCTGGCCGCGGGCGCCCCCGGCAAGCGTCTGGCGCTGCCCAACGCGCGCGTGCTGATCCACCAGCCGGCGATGCAGGGCGACCGCGGCACCGCCACGGACCTGCAGATCCACGCCCAGGAGATCAACCGGATGCGCGTGTGGATGGAGGAGACGCTGGCCTCCCTCACCAACCGCACGCCCGAGGAGGTCTCGCAGGACATCGACCGGGACAAGTTCCTCTCGGCCGAGCAGGCCCTCGAGTACGGCCTCGTGGACGAGGTCCTCGCCTCCCGCAAGATCACCCGCCCGTCTGCCTGACCGACGACGCCCGCCGAGGGGTCCGGCCGCGCGGCCGGGCCCCTCGGCGCCGACCGGGGACCCGGTCCCTTAACGTGTCCGTCCACGGCCGTATGCTGGACGGAATCTGACAGCGACGACGCCCGCGCGGGGCGGACGTCTCCGCCCGGCCTTCGAGGAGTACCACCATGGCGCGTATCGGAGAGAGCGCTGACCTGCTGAAATGCTCGTTCTGCGGGAAGAGCCAGAAGCAGGTGCGCAAGCTCATCGCCGGCCCGGGTGTCTACATCTGCGACGAGTGCATCGAGCTGTGCAACGAGATCATCGAGGAGGAGCTCGGCGAGGCGGCGGAGGCGGACGAGACCGTCCTGCCCACCCCGCAGGAGATCTTCGACCACCTCGAGAGCTTCGTGATCGGTCAGGAGGCGGCCAAGCGTTCCCTCGCCGTCGCCGTGTACAACCACTACAAGCGCGTGCGTGGGCCGCAGGCGCGGGGCGGTGACCTGGCCGACCGCCTCACCGAGCGGGACGACCTCGCGGACGTCGAGGTCGGCAAGTCGAACATCCTCATGGTCGGCCCCACCGGCTCCGGCAAGACGTATCTCGCGCAGACCCTCGCCCGGCGGCTCAACGTCCCGTTCGCGGTCGCGGACGCCACCAGCCTCACCGAGGCCGGCTATGTGGGCGAGGACGTGGAGAACATCCTCCTCAAGCTCATCCAGGCCGCGGACTACGACGTGAAGAAGGCCGAGCAGGGCATCATCTACATCGACGAGATCGACAAGATCTCGCGGAAGTCCGAGAACCCCTCCATCACCCGGGACGTCTCCGGCGAGGGGGTGCAGCAGGCCCTGCTGAAGATCCTCGAGGGCACGGTGGCGTCGGTGCCGCCGCAGGGCGGGCGCAAGCACCCCCACCAGGAGTTCCTGCAGATCGACACGTCCAACGTGCTGTTCATCGTGGCGGGCGCGTTCGCGGGCCTGGACGAGATCATCGGTTCCCGTGCCGGACGCAAGGGCATCGGGTTCGGCGCGCCCCTGAACCACCTGGGCGCGGGGGACGTCACCTACGCGGACGTGCGGCCGGAGGACCTGCTGAAGTTCGGCCTCATCCCCGAGTTCATCGGCCGCCTGCCCGTGATCACCACTGTCGAGGACCTCACGCACGAACAGCTCGTGCGGGTGCTGACCGAACCGAGGAACGCCCTGCTCAAGCAGTACCAGAAGATGTTCCTCATGGACGGCGTGGAGCTCGAGTTCGAGCAGGACGCCCTGGACGCCGTCGTCGCCCAGGCCGAGGCCCGCGGCACCGGCGCCCGCGGCCTGCGCTCCATCATGGAGAACGTCCTCAAGCCCGTGATGTTCGAGCTGCCCTCCCGTTCGGATGTGGGCACGGTCGTCATCTCCGGGGACGTGGTGCGCGGCGAGGCCGAGCCCACGCTCATCCCGGCCGAGGTGGAACGACGTCGACGCGGCCGGAGCGCCTGACCGCCGTCGCCCAGCAGGACCGACCGGAGCCGAGACGGCTCCCTGACCGCAAGGAGCACAGCATGACCGACACCACGCAGCAGCCCACCGTCGACTTCTACTTCGACGCCACGTGCCCGTTCGCCTGGATCACCTCCCGGTGGATCCTGGAGGTCCAGAAGGTGCGCGACGTGCGGGTGGTCTTCAAGATCATGTCGCTCGCCGTCCTGAACGAGGGCCGCGACCTGGACCCCGACTACCTGGCCCGCCTCGAGAAGGCCTGGCTGCCGGCCCGCGCCGCCGTGCAGGTGCGCGAGCGGCACGGTGCCGAGGCGCTCGGCCCGTGGTACACCGCGGTCGGCACCCGCATCCACGAGCAGGGCCGCACGGACTACGAGGCCGTGGTGGCCGAGGCCCTCGAGGAGCTGGGCCACGACGCGGACATCCTGGACGCCGCCCGCACCGACGTGGCCGACGAGCAGCTGCGCGCCAGCCAGAAGGAGGCGGAGGACCTCGTGGGCAACGACGTCGGCACGCCCGTCGTGGCGTTCAACGGCACGGCCTTCTTCGGTCCCGTGATGACCCGCATCCCGCGCGGCGAGGAGGCGGGCCGCATCTTCGACGGCGCCGTCGCCCTGGCCGACTTCCCGTACTTCTACGAGATCAAGCGGGCCCGCACCACGGATCCGCAGTTCGACTGAGCCCCCGGCTCGCACGAGACCGGCCCCACACCTTCAGCGCGAAGGTGTGGGGCCGGCGTCGTCGGGGTGCGGGGCGGCGGGGGTCAGCTGCGCGCCACTCTGCCGGCCGCGCGGATCAGGGGGACCTGCAGGGGCAGCCGCCCGAGGGAGACCAGTTGCGCCGGCCAGGGCCGGCGTCGCCACCGCCAGGCCATCCACGCATTGCCGGGCCACACGCCGAGGAAGAGCGCCTGCGCGGCGCGTCCGCCCGCGCGCCGGGTGCGCGGGACGGCCAGCAGACCCGCCACGGCCAGCTCGGCCACGCCGGAGCCGTGGGTCCACGCGCGGGCCGAGCCGGGCAGGAACGGCGGGATCAGCCCGTCGAAGGGCTCAGGTCGGACGAAGTGGAGCACGCCCATGGCGGCGAGGGCGGCGGACATCCGCCGGGCGGAGGAGTCGCAGGCGCGGCGGCCGGCCGGGGCGGGATCGGGTGTCGGTCTCATCCTCTCAGTGTCCACCCCTGCCGCGGTGACCGCACTGCGACATGCGGCAGGAGCACGACCGGGAGGTGCACCACGACACCCCCGGGAGGGCCGCCTCCCGACGAACTCCGATCCGGCGGCGGACTGTCCGACGCGTGCTGTGCCCTACCGGATCCGGGCCACGAACATCCCACGCTGACGGCAGACTCGGGTTTGCAGCACGGGCGCGACGACGGCCCCGCCGCCCGTGATGGGCGACGGGGCCGTCGTCGTGCCGCGTGCGCTCCCGAGACACCGTCCGGGAACGCGCGGCGCGGGTCAGTCGTCGTCGACCGGTGCGAGCTGCACGTCGGAGACGGTCAGGGGCGCGGACTCGCCGGCCTCGCCCTGCGTGAGGGACAGGTCCGCGATGTTGCCGGCCGCCTTGAGGTCCGCCAGGCCGCCGCGCAGCTTCTCGAGCCAGTCGGCCGGTCCGGTCACCACGGCGGAGCGCACCTCGGTCCGCTGCTTCACCTTGGCCTCGGACTTCGCCTTGCGGATGCCACCCAGGACCTGCGCCACGGTGGGCAGGACCTCGGCGTCGCCGGCGGAGGCGGCGAAGGACAGGGCCGCCACCTCGTCCGCGGCGCCCGGCCACGCGGCGGTGTGCACGGAGCCGGCGCGCCACCAGCTCCACACCTCCTCGGTGGCGAACGGCTGGAACGGGGCCAGCAGACGCAGCAGGGCGTCCAGGGTGGTGGCCAGCGTGGTCACCACCGAGGCCTGCTCGGCCTCGCCGTGGCCACCGTAGGCACGGTCCTTCACGAGCTCCACGTAGTCGTCCGTGAAGGCCCAGAAGAACTGCTCGGTCACGTTGAGGGCACGCGCGTAGTCGTAGGCCTCGAACGCGCGGGTCGCCTGCTCCACGGTGGCCGCGAGGCGCGTCAGCAGGGAGGCGTCCAGCGGGTTGGTGACGGCCGCGGCGTCGTCGGCCGTACGGATGACGGCGTCCTGCGTGGCGCCCAGGTTCAGCACGAACTTGGCGGCGTTGAGCAGCTTGATGGCCAGGCGGCGGCCGATCTTCATCTGCGCCACCTCGTAGGCGGTGTCCGCGCCGAGGCGGGCCGAGGCGGCCCAGTAGCGGACGGCGTCCGAGCCGAACTGGTCCAGGATGTCGGTCGGGACCACCACGTTGCCCTTGGACTTGGACATCTTCTTGCGGTCCGGGTCGAGGATCCAGCCGGAGAGCGCGGTGTCCGTCCACGGCACGGAGCCGTTGAGGGCGTGGGCGCGCACCACGGTGGAGAACAGCCAGGTGCGGATGATGTCGTGGCCCTGCGGGCGCAGATCGAACGGGAAGACGTTGTTGAAGAACGCCTCGTCACGGGACCAGCGGCCCACGATCTGCGGGGTCAGCGAGGAGGTGGCCCAGGTGTCCAGGACGTCCGGGTCGCCGGTGAAGCCGCCGGGGACGTCGCGCTGGTCCTCGGAGTAGCCCGGGGCGGCCTCGGCGGCCGGGTCCACGGGGAGCTGCTCGTCGGCCGGGAGGATCGGGTTCTCATAGTCGGGCTCACCCTCCGCGTCCAGCGGGTACCAGACCGGGATCGGCACCCCGAAGAAGCGCTGGCGGGAGACGAGCCAGTCACCGTTGAGGCCCTCGACCCAGTTCTCGTAGCGGTGGCGCATGTGCTCCGGGTGCCAGGAGAGCTCGCGGCCGCGCTCGATCAGCTCCGCGCGGCGGTCGGCGTCGCGGCCGCCGTTGCGGATGTACCACTGGCGGGAGGTGACGACCTCGAGCGGCTTGTCGCCCTTCTCGTAGAAGTTCACGGCGTGCATGATCTTCTTCGGCTCTCCGTCCAGCAGGCCGGCCGCGGTGAGGGCGTCCACCACACCCTGCTTGGCGGAGAACACGGTCTTGCCGGCCACGGTGTCCGCATAGGCCTGTCGGCCGGCGTCCGTGGTGATCCACTCGGGGGCGTCGGCGGCGAACCGGCCGTCACGGCCGATCAGGGTGCGGGTGGGCAGCTGCAGCTCGCGCCACCAGGTGACGTCGTTGAGATCGCCGAAGGTGCAGACCATGGCGATGCCGGAGCCCTTGTCCGGCTTGGCCAGCGGGTGCGGGAAGACCTCCACCTCCACGCCGTACAGCGGGGAGGTGACGGTCGTGCCGAACAGGTGCTGGTAGCGCTCGTCGTCCGGGTGGGCGACCAGGCCGGAGCAGGAGGCCAGCAGCTCGGGGCGGGTGGTCTCGATGAAGACCTGCTCGCCGTCCGCAGCGGTGAAGGCGTAGCGGTGGTAGGCGCCGGGGACCTCGCGGTCCTCGAGCTCGGCCTGGGCCACGGCGGTGCGGAAGGTCACGTCCCACATGGTGGGGGCCTCGGCCAGATAGGCGTCGCCCGAGGCGATGCCGGCCAGGAAGGCGCGCTGGGAGACGGCGCGGGAGACGTCGTCGATGGTCCGGTAGGTCATGTCCCAGTCGACGGACAGGCCGAGACGGGTGAAGAGGTCCTCGAAGACCTTCTCGTCCTCGACGGCGAGCTCCTCGCAGAGCTCGATGAAGTTCCTGCGGGAGATCACGTCCCAGTCGCGCTGGTTCTTCGCCGGCTTCTCCGGCGGGCGGTAGCCCTCCACGTACGGCTTGGCGGGGTCGCAGCGGACGCCGTAGTAGTTCTGCACACGGCGCTCGGTGGGCAGGCCGTTGTCGTCCCAGCCCATCGGGTAGAACACGTTCTTGCCGTTCATGCGCTGGTAGCGGGCGAGCACGTCGGTCTGCGTGTAGGAGAAGACGTGGCCCACGTGCAGCGAGCCGGAGGCGGTCGGCGGGGGAGTGTCGATCGAGTAGACCTGTTCGCGGGTGGTCTGCGTGTCGAACGCGTAGGTGCGCTCGTCGGCCCAGCGGGCGGTCAGCTTCTCCTCGAGGCCCTCGAGGGCCGGCTTGTCCGGCACGGCCACGGCGCCGGCGGCGGGGGTGGACGGGGTCGATGCGTCGATGGGCGTGTCTGTGCCCTGCGTGTTCTCAGCCATGCCCGCCATCCTCCCATGACCGGGGCGGCGGGCCGGGCCTGCGACGATGCCCGGGACGTCCCGCCCTTCCAGTCGGTCGACCTGGCGGAGGTGAACGGGGCGGTGCTCCGAACGGCACGGCTCGGCTACGGTCGGAGGCGTGAGCCACACCCATGAACCTGCGAAGAACCCCGCCCGCGCCGCCGTCGTGACGGGGGCCACGAGCGGCATCGGCCGCGCCACGGCCCTCGAGCTCGCCCGCCGCGGCTGGCGCGTGTACGCCGTCGGCCGCCGGGCCGAGCGCCTCGAGACCCTCGCTGCCGACGCCCGGGCCGAGGGCGTGAGCGGCGACGTCGTCCCCGCCGCCCTGGACGTCACGGACGAGGCCGCCGTCGCCGCGCTGGCCTCGCGCGTCGAGGCCGACGGCGGCGCCGACACCCTCGTCAACATCGCCGGCGGAGCGCTCGGCACGGACGCGGTGGGCGTGGGCGACCGCGCCGACTGGGAGTGGATGTACCGCGTCAACGTGCTCGGCACCCTGACGATGTGCCAGGCGTTCCTGCCCATGCTCCGCGCCCACGGCGAGGGCACCGTGCTCAACCTGACCTCGACCGCCGCCGTCACCGCCTACGAGGGCGGCGCCGGCTACAACGCCGCGAAGATGGGCCAGCACGGGCTCACCGGCGCGCTGCGCCTGGAGGAGGCCGAGCACAACGTGCGGGTGATCGAGGTGCTCCCGGGCATGGTCCACACCGAGGAGTTCTCCCGCAACCGCCTGGGCGGCGACCAGTCCGCCGCGGACGCCGTGTATGCGGGCGTGGAGAAGCCGCTCACCGCCGAGGACGTCGCCGAGGTGTGCGTCCACGCCGTCGAGCTGCCCCACCACGTGAACCTGGATCAGATCGTGATGCGGCCGGTCGCCCAGGCCGCCCAGCACAAGGTGATCCGCCGGTGAGCGGCGGGCCGCAGAACGTGTGGGCCGACGCGGTGGGCTCGGCATGAGCGCGCCCGTGCTGCACGTGATCGCCTGCGCCCACGGCACGCACGACGCGGCCGGCCGCGACGTGATCGACGGCCTCCGTGCCGACCTGGCGGCCCTCCTGGCCGCCGAGGGGCCGGGCGCCCAGGTCCACGAGGCCTACGTGGACGTGCAGAGCCCCTCCCTCGACGAGGTCGTGGCGGCCCTGCCCCCGGGGGAGCCGGCCGTGATCGTGCCGCTGCTGCTGTCCCTGGGCCATCACGTCCACCACGACATCCACCACGCCGCAGCCGCCCGACCCGGCACGATCGCCGCCGCACCGCTGGCCGGGGCCGGGGACGACGTCGAGCCGCGCCTGGTGACCGTTCTGGCCGAGCGGGTGGCCCGGGCGGTGCCGGCCGGTGAGGCCGCGACATCGGACGTCATCCTGGCGGCGGCCGGCACCCGCGCCGCGGACGGCCAGGCCCAGGTGCACGCCCTGGCCGGGGCCCTGGCCCGGGCCACGGGACT
This sequence comes from Micrococcus sp. UYEF5, assembly GCF_040546065.1. Lineage (NCBI taxonomy): Bacteria > Bacillati > Actinomycetota > Actinomycetes > Micrococcales > Micrococcaceae > Micrococcus > Micrococcus sp. UYEF5. The sequence continues at coordinate 93,738 of NZ_JBEPNB010000001.1, read as the reverse complement.
GCCCGTGACCGCGGCGTTCGGGGCGGCGGCGACCCCCCGTGTGCCCGACGCCGTCGCCCGGGTGCACGCCGCCGGCCGTCGCGCCGTGGTGGCCGCCCACCTGCTGGCCCCCGGGTACTTCCACGACCGGCTCGGCGAGGCCGGCGCGGACGCGGTCACCGACCCCCTGCTGCCGCATCCGCTGGTGGCGCGGATCGCCCTGGACCGGCTGCGGTCCGCCCTCGTAGAGGCCCCGAGGGGAGCCGCCGGAGGCCGCTGAGCCGTCCGTCACACGACCGGGGCCGGACCGGGTCCCCGCCGCGGCCCGGCCCCGGGAACGTGACGAACCGCGTCGACGATCTTGGGGCCGGCATGCCGGGTTCCTAGCGTGGCGGCCATGACCCAGGTGAACGAGACGTCGAGGCCGGCGCGCACTCCGCGCCGTCCCTCCGCCAAGCCGCACGGCCAGTGGAAGGTGGACGGGACCGCCCCCCTGAACCACAACGAGGAGTTCAAGCAGCAGGACGACGGCCTGAACGTCCGCGAGCGCATCGAGCAGGTCTACGCCCACGAGGGCTTCGACTCGATCCCCTCGGACGACCTGCACGGCCGCTTCCGCTGGTGGGGCCTGTACACCCAGCGTCGGCAGGGGATCGACGGCGGCAAGACCGCCACCCTGGAGCCCCACGAACTCGAGGACCGCTACTTCATGCTGCGCGTGCGCATCGACGGCGGCGACCTCACCACCGAGCAGCTGCGCGTGATCGGCGGGATCTCCACCGACTTCGGCCGTGACACCGCGGACATCACCGACCGGCAGAACGTCCAGCTGCACTGGATCCGCGTCGAGGACGTCCCCGAGATCTGGCGGCGCCTGGAGTCCGTGGGCCTGTCCACCACCGAGGCCTGCGGCGACGTGCCGCGCGTGATCCTCGGCTCACCGGTGGCCGGGATCGCCGCGGACGAGATCATCGACCCCACGCCCGTGATCCGGGAGATCGCGGACCGCTGGATCGGCGACCTCGAGATCTCCAACCTGCCCCGCAAGTTCAAGACCGCCATCACCGGACACCCCTCCCAGGACGTGGTCCACGAGATCAACGACGTCTCCCTGATCGGCGTGGTGCACCCCGAGCTGGGCCCCGGTTACGACCTGTGGGTCGGCGGCGGCCTGTCCACGAAGGCCCGCCTGGCCGACCGGATCGGTGCCTTCGTCTCGGCCGAGCGCGCCCCCGAGGTGTGGCACGCCGTCGTGAGCATCTTCCGTGACTACGGCTACCGGCGCCTGCGCAACAAGGCCCGCATGAAGTACCTGCTCGAGGACTGGGGGCCGGAGAGGTTCCGCACCGTGCTGGAGGAGGAGTACCTCGGCTACGCCCTGCCCGACGGACCCGCCCCGGCCCCGCCCACCCGTCCCGGCGACCACGTGGGGGTCCACGAGCAGAAGGACGGCCGCTTCTACATCGGCGCCGCCCCCGTCGTCGGCCGCTCCAGCGGCACCACCCTCACCGCCCTCGCGGACCTGCTCGAGGCCCACGGCTCCACGCGGCTGCGCACCACCCCCCACCAGAAGATCGTGGTGCTGGACGTGGAGCGGGACCGGGTGGACGCCGTCGTGGCCGGCTTGAAGGAGCTGGGACTGGACCCGGAGCCGTCCGTATTCCGCCGCTCCACCATCGCCTGCACGGGCCTGGAGTTCTGCAAGCTCGCCATCGTGGACACGAAGGACACCGCCACCGCCGCGATCGCCCAGCTCGAGGAGCGCCTGGCCGACCTCGCCGACCGCCTCCCCGAGCGGCTGAGCCTGCATGTGAACGGCTGCCCCAACTCCTGCGCCCGCATCCAGACCGCGGACATCGGCCTGAAGGGCCAGCTGCTCCCGGACGACGACGGCGGCCAGACGCCCGGCTTCCAGGTCCACCTGGGCGGCGGGCTGGCCTCCGTGGACCGCGCCGAGGCCGGCCTCGGACGCAGCGTCCGCGGCCTGAAGGTCCGCGCGGACGGGCTGGTCGACTACGTCGAGCGCGTCGTCCGCCGGTACGACGAGCAGCGTGAGCCGGGCGAGACCTTCGCCCGGTGGGCGCACCGAGTCGACGAGGAGGCCCTCCGATGAGCACCGTTCCCCCCACCCGTCCGACCGAGGACCTCGAGCGCCTGCAGGCGCTCGCGGAGTCCGGCGCCGCCGAGCTCGGCTGGGACGCCCCCGCCGAGGCGGTGGTCGACTGGGCCGCCCGCCATGTGGACCTCCGCCGGGCGGCCGTGGCCTGCTCCATGGCCGACGCCGTCCTGCCGCACCTGGTGGCGCAGCGGATGCCCGGCGTGGACGTCCTCTTCCTGGACACCGGCTACCACTTCACCGAGACGCTCGCGACGCGCGACGAGGTGGCCCGCCGCCTCGCCGTCACCGTGGTGGACGTGCTCCCGGAGCTGACCGTGGCCGAGCAGGACGAGCGCCACGGCAAGGACCTGTTCGCCCGCGACCCGGGGCTGTGCTGCGCGATGCGCAAGGTCGAGCCCCTCAACCGGGCGCTGGCCGGATACGACCTGTGGTTCACCGGCGTCCGCCGGGACGAGGCGCCGACGCGCACGAACACCCCGCTGGTGGGCTGGGACGAGGCCCACGGCATGGTCAAGGTCAACCCCGTCGCCCCGTGGAGCTTCGACGACCTGGTCGGCTACGCCACGGACCACGACGTGCCCGTGAACCTGCTCCTGCAGAACGGCTACCCCTCGATCGGCTGCCGCCCCTGCACCCGCCCCGTCGCCCCCGGGGAGGACCCCCGAGCCGGGCGCTGGGCCGGGACCGCGAAGACCGAGTGCGGCATCCACGTCTGAGCGCCGCACCCGAGACAGACCAAGGAGACACGATGACCCTCACCCATGCCCCCGACCCGGGGACCGTGAGCCCCGCCGGGCCCGACGTCCAGGACGCCCTGGAGGCCGAGGCGATCCACATCATCCGCGAGGTGGTGGCCGAGTTCGAGCGCCCCGCCATGCTCTTCTCGGGCGGCAAGGACTCCGTGGTGATGCTCCACCTGGCCGCGAAGGCCTTCTGGCCGGGCAGGATCCCCTTCCCGGTGGTCCACGTGGACACCGGCCACAACTTCCCCGAGGTCCTCGAGTTCCGCGACCGCACGGTGGAGCGGCTCGGCCTGCGGCTCGTGGTGGGCTCCGTGCAGGAGTACATCGACCGCGGCGAGCTGCGTGAGCGCGCCGACGGCACCCGCAACACCCTGCAGACCACCCCCCTGCTGGACACGATCCGGACCAACCGGTTCGACGCCGTCTTCGGGGGAGGCCGCCGTGACGAGGACAAGGCGCGGGCCAAGGAGCGGATCATCAGCCTGCGGGACGCGTTCGGCCAGTGGGACCCGCGCAACCAGCGCCCCGAGCTGTGGAACCTCTACAACGGCCGTCACACCCCCGGCCAGCACGTCCGCGCGTTCCCCATCAGCAACTGGACCGAGCTGGACGTGTGGCGGTACATCGCCCGCGAGGGCATCGAGCTGCCCTCCATCTACTACGCGCACGAGCGGGAGGTCTTCCGCCGCGACGGCATGTGGCGCGCCGTGGGGGAGCACTCCCGCCCGGCCGAGAACGAGGAGGTCACCACGCGGACGGTGCGCTACCGCACGGTGGGCGACATGTCCTGCACCGGCGCCGTCCTCTCGGAGGCCGCCACCGTCGAGGACGTCGTGCTCGAGGTCGCCGCCTCCACCCTGACCGAACGCGGGGCCACCCGCGCCGACGACCGCATCTCCGAGGCGGCCATGGAAGATCGCAAGAAGGACGGGTACTTCTGATGAGCACCGCACTGCTGGACCGGCACGCCCCCGCCGGGACCCTGTTCCGCCTGGCCACGGCCGGCTCGGTCGACGACGGCAAGTCCACCCTCGTGGGCCGCCTCCTGCACGACTCCAAGGCCGTCCTGGCCGACCAGCTCGAGGCCGTGGCCCGCACCTCCGCCGAGCGCGGCTTCGGCGGCGCCGAGGGCGGGCTGGACCTGGCGCTGCTGACCGACGGCCTGCGCGCCGAGCGGGAGCAGGGGATCACGATCGACGTCGCATACCGCTACTTCGCCACGGACCGGCGCACCTTCGTGCTGGCCGACTGCCCCGGGCACGTGCAGTACACCCGCAACACCGTCACGGGCGCCTCGACGGCCGACGCCGTCGTGCTGCTCGTGGACGCCCGCAAGGGCGTGCTGGAGCAGACCCGACGCCACCTGAGCGTGGTGGCCCTGCTGCGGGTGCCGCACGTGATCGTCGCCGTCAACAAGATCGATCTCGTGGACTACTCCGAGGAGGTCTTCACCGCGATCGCCGAGGACGTTCGGCGCGTGGCCCGGGAGCTCGGCCTCTCCGACGCGGTGAGCGTCCCGGTGTCCGCCCTCCAGGGCGACAACGTGGTCACCCGCTCCGCGCGGACGGACTGGTACACCGGCCCCACGCTCATGGAGCTGCTCGAGTCCCTGCCCGGGGCGGACGCCGAGGACGACGCCGCGGCCTCCTTCCGCTTCCCGGTGCAGCTCGTGGTGCGCCCCCAGGGCGCCCTGGCCCCCGGCCTCGACCCGGAGGTCTTCCGCGACTACCGCGGCTACGCCGGGCAGGTCGTGGCGGGCACCGTCCGGCCCGGGGACGCCGTCGCCGTCCTCACCCCGGGGCAGCCGGTGCGCACCACCACCGTGGTGGGCGTCGACGCCGCCGGCGAATCCCTCGAGGAGGCCTCCTCCCCGCAGTCGGTGGTCCTGCGTCTGGCCGACGAGGTGGACGTGGCCCGCGGGGACACGATCGCCGCCGCGGACACCGCCCCGCGTCCCACCGCGGAGGTGGCCGCCGCGCTGTGCTGGCTCTCCGCCGCGCCGCTGCGCGTCGGGCAGCAGGTCCTCGTCAAGCACGGCACCGCCGTCGTCCGGGCGCTCGTCCAGGAGGTGGCCGGCCGGCTCGACCTGGACACCCTGCGGCTCGACCCGGCCGAGACCCTCGGGCTCAACGACATCGGACAGGTGCGCCTGCACCTGGCCGCGCCGCTGCCCGTGGAGCCCTACGCCGTGCATCGGCGCACCGGGGCGTTCCTCGTGATCGACCCCCAGGACGGGGCCACGCTCGCCGCCGGCATGGTGCGCGGCGGCGACGAGGCCTGATCCGGATGACGACGGCGCGAGGGGAGCGGTCATGACGGTGGTGATGGAGGACGTGGGCAAGAGCTTCGGCGGGCCCACGCCCGTGCTGGAGGACGTCTCCGTGCGGATCGAGCCGGGTGAGTTCGTCTGCCTGCTCGGCGCGTCCGGATGCGGCAAGTCCACCCTGCTGAACCTCATCGCCCGGCTCGAGGCGCCCACCGCGGGCGTCGTCAAGACTCCCCGGGAGGGGGCCGCGTTCATGTTCCAGGACGCCGCCCTCTTCCCGTGGCTCACCGCCCGCGGCAACATCGAGCTCGCCCTCCGGTTCGCCGGTGTGCCCGCGGCGGAGCGTCGGGAGCGTGCCGGGGAGCTGCTGCGCCTCGTCCACCTGGGCGACGCCGCCGACCTGCGACCCCACCAGCTCTCCGGCGGCATGCGCCAGCGCGTCGCCCTGGCCCGGGCCCTCGCCCAGGACCGCCCCCTGCTGCTCATGGACGAGCCGTTCGCGGCCTTGGACGCGATCACCCGCGACCTGCTGCATGGGGAGCTCGAGCGCGTGTGGCGGCAGACCGGTCGGACGGTCGTGTTCGTCACCCACAACGTGGCCGAGGCCGTCCGCCTCGGCCAGCGGGTGCTGCTGCTGTCCTCACGTCCGGGTCGCGTCGTCGCCGAATGGGACGTGCCCGCGGCCGCCCGCCACGACGCGCCCGCCGCGGCCGCCCTCACGGCCGCCATCACCGCCCGACTCGGTCAGGAGATCCGTCGCCATGCGCACTGACACCCCCACCCTCGACGCCCCCGGCCGCGCGCCGGGGGCCGCCACCGACGACGAGCTGCGCGAGCTCGACAGCGGCCTCGACGCGCTCCAGGCCGTCGACTCGACCCGTCGGACGGGTCTGGCCGGGTGGGACTGGAGCCGGGTCCTGCTCCCGGTGGCCGCCGTCGTCCTGCTCGTGGCGATCTGGCAGGCCTTCGCGTGGCTGGCCGGTGCGCGCGGTGAGCCGATCACCGGTCCCGGCGACGTCGTCGGGGCCTTCGGGACGCTGTGGGCGCAGGGCCTCGTCCAGCAGGCAGTGGCGACGTCGGTGGGCCGCGCCGTCGTGGGCTTCGCACTCGCCGTGGTCGTCGGCGTCGGGCTGGGCCTCGTGCTCGGACAGGTCGGCGTCCTGCGGCGGGCGTTCGGCCCGCTGCTCACGGCCCTGATGGTGCTGCCCAACGTGGCCTGGGTGCCGCTCGCGGTGCTGTGGTTCGGCCTCAGCGACGCCACCGCGTACTTCGTGATGCTCACCGGCGCCGTCCCCGCCGTGGTCGCCGGCCTCACCACCGGCACGGACCAGGTGCCACCGCAGCTGCGTCGCGCGGCCCGGGTGCTGGGCGCCTCGCGTCTCGAGACCGCCCTGCTGGTGGTCCTCCCGGCCGCCCTGCCCGCCTTCGTCTCCGGCCTGCGCCAGGGCTGGGCCTTCGCGTGGCGAGGCCTCATGGCCGCCGAGATCATCGCCGTCGGCGGGCCCATGGGCGTGGGACTCGGGACCCTGCTCCACGAGGGACGTGCCGCGTCCGACCTCGCCGTCGTCCTCTGCGCCGTCCTGACCATCCTGGCCGTCGGCGTCCTCGTCGAACTGGCCGCATTCGGCCCCGTCGAGCGGCGCATGCTGCGCCGCCGCGGGCTGCTGGAAGGGAGCACGCGATGACCGCGTCCGATCTGTACCCCACCTCCCTGCGTCTGCTCGGCCGGCCCGTCCTGGTCGTGGGCGGCGGGCGCGTGGCCGGCCGCCGCGTGGGTGCCCTCCTCGACGCCGGCGCGCTCGTTACCGTGGTGGCCCCGAAGCCGGGGGAGGAGGTGGAGCGGCTCGCGGCGGCCGGCCTGCTCACCCTGCATCGCCGCCCCTACCGCCCGTCCGACCTCGACGGGGTCTGGTTCGCCCAGACCGTCACCGGTGACCGGGCCGTGGACGGGGCCGTGGCCTCCGACGCCGAGGCCCGCCGCGTCTGGTGTGTCGACGCCTCCGACGCCGAGTCCTCCGCCGCCTGGACGCCCGCCGTCGTCCGGGCCGGGGACGTGACCGTGGCCGTCAACGCCGGGGGAGACCCTCGCCGTGCCCGCGCCCTGAAGGACGCGATCACCCTCGCCCTGTCCACGGGGCGGCTGCCGCTGCGGCGGCGGCGCGCGTCCGCCGAGCCCGGTCGCGTGGCCCTCGTCGGCGGCGGCCCCGGCGACTCCGGGCTCATCACCGTGCGCGGCCGGCAGCTGCTCGCGGAGGCCGACGTGGTGGTCGCCGACCGGCTGGGCCCGCGCGCCCTCCTGGCCGAGCTGGACCCGGTGGTGCCCGTGATCGAGGTCGGCAAGGCCCCCGGGAACCACCTGGCCACGCAGGACGAGATCAACGCCGTCCTGGTCCGGGAGGCCCGGGCCGGCCGCGTCGTCGTCCGGCTCAAGGGCGGCGACCCGTACGTGCTCGGCCGCGGCGGCGAGGAGGCAGCGCACTGCCGCGCCCACGGCGTCGACGTCGAGGTGGTGCCCGGTGTCACGAGCGCCGTCTCGGTGCCCGCCGCCGCGGGGATCCCGGTCACGCATCGCGGCGTCGCCACCGGTTTCACGCTGGTGACCGGCCACGAAGAGCTGTCCGAAGTGCCCACCCGGGCCGACCACACGCTCGTCCTGCTGATGGGCGTGCGCCGGCTCGCGGACACCGCGCGCCGACTGACGGAGCGCGGCCTCGACGGCGCGACGCCCGTGGCGATCATCGAGCGCGGCTGGATGCCGGACCAGCGGGTCACCGTGGGCACGGTGGAGACCATCGCCGCGCAGGCGGCCGCCGTCGGTGTGGAGAACCCCGCCGTGATCGTCGTGGGCGACGTCGTGCGCCTGAGCCCCTACGCCACCGGCGCGCCTGCGGCCGGTGTCCCTGCCCCGATCTTGACCCTGAACCCGACCTCCGAAGGAGCACGAGCATGACCCTGACCCCCTCGGCCTCGAGGCCTGACCGCCCGTTGCGCATCGCCATCATCGGTGCCGGACCCGCCGGGGTGTACACGGCGGACATCCTGACCAAGGAGGAGCGGGACTTCCGTGTCAGCATCGACCTGTTCGACCGGTACCCGGCCCCGTTCGGCCTGATCCGCTACGGGGTGGCCCCGGACCATCCGCGCATCAAGGGCATCGTGAACGCCCTGCACAAGGTCATGGACCGGGGCGACATCCGTTTCCTGGGGAATGTGGACTACGGCACGGACCTGAGCCTGGCGGACCTGCGTCGGCATTACGACGCGATCGTGTTCTCCACCGGGGCTGTGCGCGACGCGGCCCTGGACGTGCCCGGGGTGGAGCTGGCCGGCTCATTCGGTGGCGCGGACTTCGCGTCCTGGTATGACGGGCACCCGGATGTGCCGCGGCACTGGCCGTTGGAGGCCACGCAGGTGGCGGTGATCGGCAACGGGAACGTGGCCCTGGATGTGGCCCGGATCCTGTCCAAGCATGCCGAGGACCTGTTGCCCACCGAGATCCCGGACAACGTGTACCGGGACCTGGCCGCGTCCCCGGTCACGGATGTGCACGTGTTCGGCCGGCGCGGGCCGGCGCAGGTGAAGTTCACCCCGCTGGAGCTGCGGGAGCTGGCGCATTCCCGGGATGTGGACATCGTGTTGTACGAGGAGGACTTCGACTTCGATGAGGCCTCGGAGAAGGCGATCGAGGAGAACAACCAGGTCCGCACCATGGTGGGCACGCTGACGAACTGGCTCATGGAGCAGGAGGACCGTCAGCAGAGCGCCTCGCGTCGGTTGCACCTGCACTTCCTGCAGGCCCCCGAGGAGTTCCTGGACGAGGACGGGGACGGCCGGGTAGACGGCCTGCGGATGCGCCGCATGGAGCTGGACGGCTCCGGTGGGGTCCGCCCGAGCCAGGAGACCGTGGACTACCCGGTGCAGGCGGTGTACCGGGCGGTGGGCTATTTCGGGTCCCCGGTGGAGGGGGTGGAGTTCGATGAGGTGCGCGGGGTGATCCCGAACGCGCAGGGCCGGGTGCTGGACGCGGACGGCGCCCCGGTGCCGGGTCTGTATGCCTCGGGGTGGATCAAGCGGGGCCCGGTGGGGTTGATCGGGCACACCAAGGGTGACTCCCTGGAGACGATCAAGCATCTGATCGAGGACGAGCCGGGGCTGTGGACGGCCCAGGAGCCGTCGGAGGAGTCGGTGATCGAGCTGCTCGAGTCCCGTGAGGTGCCGTACACGACGTGGGCCGGTTGGCATGCTCTGGATGACCATGAGAAGTCCCTGGGTGCGCAGGCCACGCAGGCCGGGCCGGTGGCGCGGGAGCGGGTGAAGGTCGTGGACCGGGAGGAGATGACCCGCATCTCCCGGGAGGGTGTCCTCCTCGGCGCCGAAGGCTGAGTCCTCCCGTCGGGTGGACCCGCGGCGGGGCGCGGGCCACCCCTCGCCCGCGCCGCGGCCCGCTCCCTACCGTGGTGCCCATGACCACCTTCGCCGCAGCCGAACGTGCCCGCCTCGCTGACCTCCTGCTCGAGAAGGGCCCCGACGCGCCCACCCTGTGCGGCGGCTGGAGCACCCGCGACCTCGCCGCCCACCTCTGGCTGCGGGAGAGCCGGCCCGACGCCTTCGCCGCCCTGTTCATCCCGCCGCTGTCCCGCCACCTCGACCGCCTGACCGCGGACACCAAGCGCCGCGACTACGCCGAGGTCGTGCGGGAGTGGGCCGCGGGCCCGTCGGCGCTGAACCCCATGCGGGCGGCGGATAGGCACGTGAACGCGGCCGAGCACTTCATCCACCTCGAGGACGTCCGGCGCGGCGAGTCCGCGGCCAGCGGCTCGCTGCCCGCCCCGCGCTCGTTCTCCCCGGACGAGGAGGACGCCCTCTACCGCTCGCTGCGCCGCATGGCCCCGCTGTTCCTGCGTAAGTCCGCGGCGCCGGTGGTCCTCCAGGGCCCGGGTCGCGCCCCGGTCACCGTCACCCGTGGGGCCGTGGCGCTGCGGGCGCCCGTCACGGTGACCGGCGAGGTCGGGGAGCTCCTCCTCTGGGCCTCGGGCCGGGACGCCGTGCACGTGGAGATCGACGGCGACGCGTCGGCGGCCGTGCGCACCGCCCTCTGACGCGCTCCGGCCCCGCGGCCACGGGCCGGCGCAGCGTCCACTACACTGGCGGGCATAGGCGTCGACCCGGCCATCACCGGCGAGCCTCCGGAAGAACGGGCCGCACGGCCCCAGTAGAACCGGACGGGTAAGCCCGTCACAGCAGTCATCAAGCGGCCGGCACCCCGGGGACCTCCCGACGCCGGCAAGCAAGGTGGTACCGCGTCCGCGGCCGGCCGGAGGGTCGGGCCCTCGGGCGTCCTTGCACGGAACCGACGCCCCGGACGCAAAGGACCCCCGTGTACCCCCTCGCCTCCTCCGCCCCTGACGGCCGCACCCCCGCCTCCCCGCGCTTCCCGGAGATCGAGCGCCGCATCCTGGCGTACTGGGACGAGGACGGCACCTTCCAGGCCTCGATCGACCAGCGTCCCACCCGGAACGAGGACGGCTCGCAGAACGAGTTCGTCTTCTACGACGGCCCGCCCTTCGCCAACGGCCTGCCGCACTACGGCCACCTGCTCACCGGGTACGTCAAGGACCTCGTGGCCCGCTACCAGACGCAGCAGGGCCGCCGCGTGGAGCGCCGCTTCGGCTGGGACACCCACGGCCTGCCCGCCGAGCTCGAGGCGATGAAGCAGCTGGGCATGACGGACAAGTCCGAGATCGAGGCCATGGGCATCGACACGTTCAACGAGGCCTGCCGCTCCTCGGTCCTGAAGTACACGGACCAGTGGCAGGACTACGTGACCCGCCAGGCCCGCTGGGTCGACTTCGAGAACGACTACAAGACCCTCACCCCGGACTTCATGGAGTCCGTGATCTGGGCCTTCTCCGAGCTGCACCGCAAGGGCCTGACCTACCGCGGCTTCCGCGTCCTGCCCTACTGCTGGAACGACGAGACCCCGCTGTCCAACCACGAGCTGCGCATGGACGACGACGTCTACAAGATGCGCCAGGACCCCTCGGTCACCGTCACGTTCCCGATCACCGGTCTCCCGGCGGACCCCGCCCTCGTGCCCGACGGCGGCGCCGACGCGGCGCTCGCCGCGCACCTGGCCGGCGTCCACGTCCTGGCCTGGACCACCACGCCCTGGACGCTGCCGACCAACGCGGCCCTCGCCGTCGGCCCCCAGATCCAGTACGCCGTGGTGCCGGCCGGCCCCGAGGGCGCGACCGCGGACGGGGACCGCTTCCTCCTGGCCGTGGACCTGGTGGGCGCCCACGCCAGGGAGCTCGGCTACGCCGATGCCGACGCCGCCCGCGCCGCGGTCACCGAGACGATCCCCGGCGCCCGCCTCGGCGGTCTGGCCTACGCGCCGCTGTTCACGGACGTGTTCGACGCCCACCGCGGGGAGACCTTCACCGTCAACGGCCGTGACCTCGGCGTCGAGGGCGCCCACCGCATCCTCGTGGACGACTACGTCTCCACCGAGGACGGCACGGGCGTGGTCCACCAGGCGCCGGCCTACGGTGAGGACGATCAGCGCGTGTGCGAGGCCAACGGCATCCCCGTGCTGCTCTCCGTGGACTCCGGTGCCCGGTTCCTGCCGCTGTTCGCCCGCGAGGACGTCGGGCGCGGCGACCTGCGCGAGATCGCCGGCGTCCAGGTCTTCGAGGCCAACCGCACGATCATCCGCGCCCTGCGCTCGCTGGGTCGGCTCGCGCGGGAGGCCTCCTACGAGCACTCCTACCCGCACTGCTGGCGGTGCCGCACGCCGCTGATCTACCGCGCGGTGACGTCCTGGTACGTCAAGGTCACCCAGGTCAAGGAGCGCATGCTCGAGCTGAACGAGGAGATCACCTGGATCCCCGGCAACGTGAAGCACGGGCAGTTCGGCACGTGGGTCGCCAACGCGCGCGACTGGTCCATCTCCCGCAACCGGTACTGGGGCTCGCCCATCCCGGTGTGGGAGTCCGACCACCCGGACTTCCCCCGCCAGGAGGTCTACGGCTCGCTCGCGGAGATCGAGGAGGCCTTCGGCCGCCTGCCGCGCAACGCCCAGGGCGAGGTGGACCTGCACCGCCCGTGGGTGGACGACCTCACCCGCCCCCACCCGGACCCCGAGGCCGCCGCGGCCGGCGCGGTCATGCGCCGCGTCGAGGACGTGCTGGACGTCTGGTTCGACTCCGGCTCCATGCCGTACGCCCAGGTGCACTACCCGTTCGAGCGCGCGGACTGGTTCCCCACGCACAACCCGGCGGACTTCATCGTGGAGTACATCGGCCAGACGCGCGGCTGGTTCTACACCATGCACATCCTGGCGACCGCCCTGTTCGACCGGCCGGCGTTCTCCAACGTGATCGCGCACGGCATCGTGCTCGGCTCGGACGGGCAGAAGATGTCCAAGTCGCTGCGCAACTACCCGGACGTCACGGAGGTCCTGGACCGCGACGGCGCGGACGCCATGCGCTGGTTCCTCATGGCCAGCCCCATCCTGCGCGGCGGCAACCTGATCGTCACGGAGGAGGGCATCCGCGAGGGCGTCCGCCAGGTGCTGCTGCCGGCGTGGAACGCCTACCACTTCTTCACCCTGTACGCGAACACCGCGCACGACGGCGGCGCCCGCCCCGAGGGGTACCGCGCGCAGGAGCGGCACACCGCAGAGGACCCCCTGGACCAGTACATCCTGGCCGCCACGGGCCGCATGCTGCGGGAGGTCAAGACCAGCCTGGACGCCTACGAGGTCTCGGACGCCACGGACGCGCTGCGCGGCTTCATGGACACCCTGACCAACTGGTACATCCGCCGGTCCCGTGAGCGGTTCTTCGACGAGGACACCGTCGCCTTCGACGTCCTCTACACCGTCCTGGAGGCCTTCGCCCGGGCCGCCGCACCGCTGATGCCGCTGATCGCCGAGGAGATCTGGCGCGGTCTCACGGGCGGCCGCTCGGTCCACCTGACCGACTACCCGGACGCCGACCTGTTCCCCCACGGGCCCGAGGCGGACTCCCTCGTGGCCCGGATGGACGCGGTGCGCCGCATCAGCTCGGCCGGCTCGGCCCTGCGCAAGGGGGCCGGGCGCCGGGTGCGCCTGCCACTGCCCCGCCTGTCCGTCGTCGTCCCGGACGCGGCGGGCCTCGAGGGCACCTACGCCCGCATCGTGGCGGACGAGCTGAACCTCAAGGACGTCGAGCTCACCGAGCTCTCGGAGGAGGCGATCGCCCGCTGCGGCATCGGCACGGAGCTGAAGCTGAACTTCCGCGAGCTCGGCAAGGCGTTCGGCAGGCAGGTGCCGCTCGTGAAGCAGGCGGTCGACGCCGGCGCGTACGAGGAGACGGCCGAGGGCCTGGCGGTCACGCTCGCCGACGGCGAGACCGTGACCCTGGCCCCCGCGCTCTACGAGCTGCGCACCGTCTCCACCGGTGCCCCCGAGGGGACCGCGGTGGGCGTGCTGCCCGGCACCGCCGGCTTCCTCGTCCTGGACACCGAGGTCTCCGCGGAGCTGGCCACCGAGGGCACCGCCCGGGACGTGGTCCGCGCCGTGCAGGCGGCCCGCAAGGACGCCGGCCTGGACGTCTCCGACCGCGTGCGCACGCGGATCGAGGGCCCCACCGCCGTCGTGGCGGCGCTCGAGGTCCACCGCGGCCTCGTCGCGGAGGAGACCCTCACGGTGGACCTGGAGCTCGTGGACTCCGGTGCGGCCGACCCCCGCAAGGACCCGGCCGACGACGCCATGAAGACCGTGGCCGTCACCGTCGCGAAGGCGGACGCGTGATGCGCGCGGACGTCCCGGGCACGGTCGAGGAGGTCTACCGGGACCTGCTCGCCCGCGCCCCGGAGAACAAGATGCAGCCGCGGCTCGAGCCGATGCGGCGCGTGCTCGCGCTGCTCGGCGACCCGCAGCACGCGGCCCCGGTGATCCACCTGACCGGCACCAACGGCAAGACGTCCACGGCGCGGATGGTCGAGGCCGTCCTGCGTGCCTACGGGCTGCGCACCGGGCGCTACACCTCGCCGCACCTGCAGCGCGTCACGGAGCGGATCAGCATCGACGGCGCCCCGGTGGCCGACGAGACCTTCGTGCGCGTGTGGGGGGAGATCCTCCCGATCGTGCAGACCGTGGACGCGGAGCTCGAGGCCGCGGGCGAGGTCCCGCTGACGTACTTCGAGGCGGTCACCACGCTGGGCTTCGCGGTGTTCGCGGACGAGCCCGTCGAGGTCGTCGTCCTGGAGGTGGGCCTCGGGGGTGTGACGGACGCGACCAACGTCGCGGACGCCGTCGTCTCCGTGGTCACCCCCATCTCCCTGGACCACACAGATCTGCTGGGGGAGACCGAGGCCGAGATCGCCGAGGAGAAGGCCGGCATCATCAAGCCCGGCGGCGCCCTCGTCTCCGCCGCCCAGGAGCGCGACGCCGCCCAGGCGCTGCTCGAGGCGGCGCGGGCGGCCGACGTGCCGTTCCGCTTCGAGGGCGTCGAGTTCGGCGTGCTCGAGCGCTCCCTGGCCGTGGGCGGCCAGCAGGTGTCCGTGCGCGGCCTCGCGGCCGAGTACCGGGACCTGTTCCTGCCGCTGCTCGGGGAGCACCAGGCGCAGAACCTCGCGGTGGCCGTGGCGGCCCTGGAGATGTTCCTGGGCGGCGGCGAGCGGCCGCTGGACGAGGAGCTGCTGCGCGAGGGGCTGTCCCAGGTCACCTCGCCCGGCCGGCTCGAGGTGCTGCGCACCGCCCCCACGCTCATCGTGGACGCCGCCCACAACCCGGACGGCGTGCGGGCCACGGCCCGCGCGGTGCAGGAGGCGTTCGGCTTCACCCGCCTCTCGCTGGTCGTCGGGATCCTCCAGGAGAAGGACGCGCCGGGCATGCTCGCGGCGCTCTACCGGGCGTTCGGCGACGACGTGGAGGACCTCGCGGTGACGCAGTCCTCCTCGGCCCGTGCCATCCCGGCCGGGGAGCTGGCCCGCATGGCCGTCGACGCCGGCTGGCCCGAGGACGACGTGTACGCCACCGAGTCCGTGCCGGACGCCCTCGAGTGGGCGGTCGGCCGCGCGGAGGCCCTGGAGACGAGCGCGGACGAACTGGCCTCCGGCACCGGCGGCGGGGTGCTCGTGCTCGGCTCGATCACCCTGGCCGCCGAGGTCCGCACCCTCGTGGGCGAGCCCCGCCATGCCGGCCCCGTCACCGTGGCCGCCCGCGGCCTCGACCCCGCCGACCTGCTCGACGCCGTCGGGCTGGCGGACGCCGATGAGGACGACCTGGACCCGGAGATCCTCGAGCTGCTCGAGGACCGCGACGACGCCGGCGCCCGCCGCCGGCCGGAGGAGGACCGATGAGCCCCGACCAGCCGGAGACCGGAGGCGCCCCGGAGCAGGGGCGCTTCGGCGACGAGTCCTGGCGCCCCGAGCGCGAGACGCGAGCCCAGCGGCAGTGGCGCCCCGGCACTCGCCGGCGCCGACGCTCCGTGCGCGCCCTGTTCACCTCCACGATCCTCATGCTCGAGGCGGTGCTCATCTTCTTCCTCGGGCTCATGCTGTTCGGCATGCACCGGGACGAGCCGGGCGCCTGGTGGTTCGTGGCGGGCTACTCCGCGCTGGCCGTCGTCGCGGTGCTGACCTGCGCCCTGGTGCGCAAGCCCGTCGGCATCGCGATCGGCTGGGCGATCCAGGCCGTCCTGCTGGCCTCCGGCTTCTGGGAGTACTCGATGTTCGTGGTGGGGGCCCTCTTCGCGCTGACGTGGGCGTACGCCGTGATCAAGGGCGGTGCCATGGACGTCGAGAACGCCCAGCGCGACCGCCTCGAGGCCGCCTGGGAGGCCGAGCACGGACGCTGAGACCCGGGCCCCACTAGGGTGGAGCGGGAACCGGACCGCGCTCGCGGCCGTCCGACGACGCTAGGAGCACACCCCATGACGCACCACACCGAAGAGACCCTCGTCCTCATCAAGCCGGACGGGGTGGCCCGCAACCTGGTCGGCGAGATCCTCGCGCGCATCGAGCGCAAGGGCTACGTGATCGCCGATCTGAAGATGCTCACGCCCACCCGCGCCATGCTGGAGCGGCACTACGAGGAGCACCAGGGCAAGCCGTTCTTCGAGCCGCTGGTCGCGTTCATGGCCTCCGGCCCCGTGGTGGCCGCGCGCGTCACGGGCGACTCGGTGATCGAGGGCTTCCGCTCGCTGGCCGGCAAGACCGATCCCACCGTGGCCGCCCCGGGCACCATCCGCGGCGACCTGGGCCGGGACTGGGGCGAGGCCGTCCAGAAGAACCTCGTCCACGGTTCGGACTCGACCCTCTCGGCCGAGCGCGAGCTCGCGATCTGGTTCGGCTGAGCCCGTTCCGGGCCCGCACGACGGCGGCCGGTCACCCTGGTGGGGTGACCGGCCGCCGTCGTCGTGCCCGGTGGGGGAGCGCGGGCTCAGTCGATCCCGATGACCCCGAGGCCCAGTTCCAGCAGGATCGAGGCGAACACCAGGACGTAGAGGAGCACGATCACGGGCCAGGCCAGCTCCCGGGCGAGGCGGACGAGACCGGCCGGGGCCGGCAGCGTGCCGGTCTGCAGGTTCCGGGACGTCACGAGCACGAGCTGGGCGATGACCATGGCCCACACGATCATGCAGTAGAGGCAGAGCGTGCCGATGCTGTAGACGGCCGAGTACCAGAGCCACACGCAGAACGCGAAGCCCGCCAGGATCCCCGCGTTCATCAGCAGCCAGTACCAGCGGGCGAAGCGGGCGCCGGCGAGCAGGGACATCCCCACGGTGATGAGCACGGAGAACGCGACCACGCCGATGTACGTGTTCGGGAAGCCGAAGGTGTGGGCCTGCCACGACTGCATCACCTGGCCGCAGGACACCCACGGGTTGAGGTCGCAGGACGTGCGGTGCGTCGGGTCCGCGGTGAGGAGGGCGCGCTCGACGATGATGATGATGGTGGCCGTCAGCGCCACGAGCGAGGTGATCAGGAGCAGCGCCGCCGTGCCCGCGGGCCGGGCGTACCAGGTGAGCCGGGCCTCCTCGGCGGGGATGTCGTCGGCGGGGGAGAGGCGGATGTCGTCCGTCAGCGGGGTCGCAGGCATGGACACGATTCTAGGCGCGTGCCCGGGGCGGATGTGAGAGAATCGGCCCTGGCCGTCCCGTGGCCACACCGCGGGGCAGCCCGCTGCGCGCCCGACGTCGGGCCGCCGCCGAGGCGCCCCCGCGTCGAGCATCGTGCGGGAGGTGGACGCCGGGCCCCGCCCGTGTGCGTCCGTGCGCCGGCCGGCGGACGGCACGTGACGCCCAGGCCCCGATCTCGAGGGCGCAGCGGTTCCGCGCCGGGCCCTGACGGTCGACGCGGTCCACCCGATGACTTCTCGGAGTCCGCCTCCCGGCGCACCCGTGGCGCACGGCGCCCGGGGCAACGCGGCCGGCGGCGGACGCGGACACGCCGGGCGGCGGCGAGTGTGGCGTCGTCGGTCGGCGGGAGGTGCTGCCATGGCGGCCAACAACGAGGACACGACCCGCGCAGACGAACGCGTGGAGGAGACGGCCGGGCAGGCCGTGACGCAGACCGCGGCGGACACCGCCGCCGGGGCGGTTCAGCCGGAGCGGACCCCCGCGTCCGACGACGCCGCGGACGCGCCCGAGGAGCCGAGCGCGCCGACGCTGCAGGTCGACCCGACCGACCCGTTCGCCGTGCCGGCGAACCTGATCGAGGTCCTGCGCACCGAGACCACGTCCCGGCAGCGCTCCGAGGACGAGGACGCCGGAGAGTCCGAGGACCGGGCCGAGGGCGCCGTGGTCTCCCGCCGGCGCCGCCGACGCCGCCGCGGCGAGGTGGACATGGAGCT
Organism: Micrococcus sp. UYEF5; assembly: GCF_040546065.1. Taxonomy (NCBI): domain Bacteria; kingdom Bacillati; phylum Actinomycetota; class Actinomycetes; order Micrococcales; family Micrococcaceae; genus Micrococcus; species Micrococcus sp. UYEF5. The sequence goes on along the minus strand of NZ_JBEPNB010000001.1, from coordinate 75,790 downwards.
CGACGGCGGCGAGGCCGGCGATCCCGAGCACACCGTCACCCGCGTGCGCGCGCCGCGCCAGGCCGTGAGCACCGCCTCGGACACCGTCCAGAGCGTCAAGGGCTCCACCCGGCTCGAGGCGAAGCGCCAGCGCCGCCGCGACTCCCGCTCGGGCGGGCGTCGCCGCACCGTGATCACCGAGGCCGAGTTCCTGGCCCGCCGCGAGGCCGTGGACCGCAAGATGCTGGTGCGCCAGCGCGACCAGCGCATCCAGATCGCCGTGCTCGAGGACGGCGTGCTGGCCGAGCACTTCGTCTCGCACACCACGCAGGACTCGATGATCGGCAACGTGTATCTGGGCAAGGTCCAGAACGTGCTGCCGTCCATGGAGGCCGCGTTCGTGGACATCGGCCGCGGACGCAACGCCGTGCTCTACGCGGGCGAGGTCAACTGGGACGCCGCCCAGCTGGACGGCAAGCCGAGGAAGATCGAGAACGCGCTCAAGTCCGGCGACACCGTGCTCGTCCAGGTCACCAAGGACCCGGTGGGCCACAAGGGCGCCCGTCTGACCAGCCAGGTCTCCCTGCCCGGCCGCTACCTCGTGTACGTGCCGGGAGGCTCGATGACCGGCATCTCCCGCAAGCTGCCGGACGTGGAGCGCTCGCGTCTGAAGAAGATCCTCAAGGACCACCTGCCGCAGGACGCCGGCGTGATCGTGCGCACCGCGGCCGAGGGCACCTCCGAGCAGGAGCTGCAGAACGACATCAACCGTCTGCGCGCCCAGTGGGAGGGCATCCAGGAGAAGGCGTCCGGCACCAAGGTGCTCGCCCCCGAGCTGCTCTACGCCGAGCCGGACCTGACCATCAAGACGGTCCGCGACGTCTTCAACGAGGACTTCTCCGCCATGCTCGTGCAGGGCGAGGCCACGTGGGACAACATCGAGGCCTACGTGACCTACGTGGCCCCGCACCTGCTGGACCGGTTGCACCACTGGGTGCCGGAGGACCACGACGGCGAGGACCTGTACGCCACCCACCGCGTGGACGAGCAGCTCCACAAGGCGCTCGAGCGCAAGGTGTACCTGCCCTCCGGCGGCTCGCTCGTGATCGACCGCACCGAGGCCATGACCGTGGTGGACGTGAACACCGGCAAGTTCACGGGCTCCGGCGGCAACCTCGAGGAGACCGTCACCAAGAACAACCTCGAGGCCGCCGAGGAGATCGTCCGGCAGCTGCGCCTGCGGGACATCGGCGGCATCATCGTCATCGACTTCATCGACATGGTGCTCGAGGCCAACCGCGACCTCGTGCTGCGGCGTCTCGTGGAGTGCCTGGGCCGGGACCGCACGAAGCACCAGGTCGCCGAGGTGACCTCGCTCGGCCTGGTCCAGATGACGCGCAAGCGCATGGGCACCGGGCTCGTGGAGGTGTTCTCGGAGACCTGCGAGCACTGCGCCGGCCGCGGCATCATCATCAAGGACACCCCCGTCGAGCGGGGCCGCTCCGGCGGTGAGCAGCGCGGCGAGGCGGAGGGCCGCCGTCGTCGCCGGCGCCGGGGCAACGGCGAGGGCGAGCACGCCCACGCCGCCGCGGCCACGACGACGGGCGCCGAGCACGCCGACTCCGAGGACGAGCGGCAGCGCCGTGAGCGGGCCGAGGCCGCCCGGGTCGCCCTGCACTCGATCGCGAAGGCCTCCGGCAAGGTGGCCGAGGACGAGACCCCCGCGCAGGAGCCCGCCCCCGCCGAGCAGGCGGCGGACGCCGCCGAGGACTCAGTGGCCGAGGCCGTCGAGGCCGCGTCGACCGGGCCCGCGGAGGCCGGGGAGCCGGCCGCGGCGGACGAGGAGGAGACGCCGCGTCGCCGGCGTCGTCGGGGCCGCCGCCGTGGCCGGGGCCGCACCGAGGAGTCGGCGGACACCGGCGCCGAGGCCGCGGGCTCCGAGGATGCCGCGCGGTCGCACGACGACGGCACCGCCGCGTCCGCCGATCAGCCCCGTCAGACCGAGGAGGAGGCCGCCGAGCCGGCCGCCTCCGAGGTCCCCGAGCACCAGGACCCGGTCGCGCAGGCCGAGGAGGCCGTGGCCGCCGTCGCCGAGGCCGAGTCCCCGGAGGACGCGGAGGCGCAGGACGACCGTCCCCGCCGGTCCCGGCGTCGCCGGGGTGGCCGTGGGCGGTCCCGGCGGGACGGCGAGGCGGCCTCGACCGAGACCGACGCCGAGGACCAGGGCGCGGAGCGCGCCACGCCGTCGCGACACGACGCCGCGGACGCCGAGTCCTCGGCGGCCGCGCCCGCGGAGGACGCATCGGAGCCGGTGCCCGCCGAGGATGCCCCGGCGCCCCGGCGCCGCCGGTCCCGCCGGGCCTCGAGCGACGGTGTCGTCCGTACGGCCGCCGGTGCGGACGCGTCCGCCGAGCGGACGGCCGACCGCACGGACGCGGCTCCGGTGGAGGCCACCGAGCCCTCGCCCGAGGAGTCCACGGACGCCACCGAGGTCCACGAGCAGCCCGCCGCCCCGGCCGCCGTCGAGGAGGCCGTGATGGTGGAGCCTGCGGCGACCGACCCGACGGTGGAGCCCGCGGCGGACGCGGAACAGGCGTCCGCCGCGGACGCCCCGGCCGAGGCCCAGGCGGCCCCGGCGCCCGGATCGCCGCGCCGGCGCTCGCGTCGCGCCGTGTCGTCCGACGGCGTCCACGTCCAGGTCCAGGCCGCGCCCGGCGGCGCCCAGGGCGGCCGCTTCACCGCGACCGTGGCCGAGGCGTCCACCCCCGCCGAGCCGCAGGGTGCCGCCCCGGTGATGCTCGGCGTCGGCGTGAAGGCCGCCGACCTGGCCCGTCGCGGCCGCTGACCGTCGTCGGTGCCGCCGTCCCGGGCCTGCCCCGGGCGGCGGCGACGCGCCGACACGCCTCTGTTTGGTCCGGACGCCCGGCAGCGAGTATGCTGGACCATCGGTGTTCACCGCCCGCACGCTCCCGCATGTCCCGGTGAGGGACCGCCGGACCCGGACGCAGCCGCGGTCGAGGTGCGGGCGAGCAGAACCCGATCTGATCCATTGAAACGTCGAGAGAAGTGAGTCCCAAGTGGTGTACGCGATTGTCCGCGCTGGCGGCCGCCAGGAGAAGGTTTCCGTCGGAGACCTCGTTACCCTTGACCGCGTTCCCGCTGAGACCGGTGGCTCCGTCGAGCTGCCCGCTCTGATGCTGGTGGACGGGGACGAGGTCAAGGCTGGCGCCGATGCCGCCGGTGTGAAGGTGACCGCCGAGGTCGTCTCCCACTCCCGTGGCAAGAAGGTCGTCATCATGAAGTACAAGAACAAGACCGGCTACAAGAAGCGCCAGGGCCACCGCTCTGAGCTGTCCACGGTCAAGATCACCGGGATCGCCTGAGCCGTCACCGGCACCGGCGAAACCGAGCATCCGAGAGGTTAGGCAACAGCAATGGCACATAAGAAGGCCGGCAGTTCCTCGAAGAACGGCCGCGATTCGAACCCGCAGTACCTCGGCGTCAAGCGCTACGGCGGCGAGGACGTTAACGCCGGCGAGATCATCGTCCGCCAGCGTGGCACCAAGTTCCACCCGGGCCGCAACGTCGGCCGCGGCAAGGACGACACCCTCTTCGCGCTGTCCGCGGGCTCCGTGGCCTTCGGCCAGCGCCGCGGCCGCAAGGTCGTGGACATCGTCCCCGCCGCGGAGTGATCTGACACTCGTGCGGTCTGCGTGCGGACCCTCGCCCGGCGAGGACACCCGCACCCCCTGACGCCCCGGCGGGGGCGGGCCCGGCATCCACCGGACCCGCCCCCGCCGTCGGCGTCTCCGGCCCCTGGGCCGTCTGAGTCCGATCCCTCCAGCCCCTAGGAGCACTCCCATGGCAGCCTTCGTGGACCGCGTGGTCCTCCACCTCACCGCCGGCAACGGCGGGCACGGGTGCGTCTCCGTGCATCGCGAGAAGTTCAAGCCCCTGGGTGGCCCCGACGGCGGCGACGGGGGCGACGGCGGCGACATCACCCTCGTGGTGGACTCGCAGACCACCACGCTGCTGGACTACCACCACGCCCCGCACCGGTCCGCCGAGAACGGCCAGCCGGGCATGGGAGACCACCGCGAGGGCAAGAACGGCCAGTCGCTCGTGCTGCCGGTGCCGGACGGCACGGTGGTCAAGGACGAGCAGGGCAACATCGTGGCCGATCTCGTGGGGGAGGGCGCGACCTACGTCGCCGCCGCCGGCGGTCAGGGCGGCCTCGGCAACGCGGCTCTGGCCTCGGTGAAGCGCAAGGCGCCCGGCTTCGCGCTGCTCGGCCTGCCGGGGGAGAGCCGGGACCTGACGCTCGAGATCAAGACCGTGGCGGACGTCGCGCTCGTGGGCTTCCCCTCGGCCGGCAAGTCCTCCCTCATCGCGGCCCTGTCTGCGGCCCGCCCCAAGATCGCGGACTACCCGTTCACCACGCTCGTGCCCAACCTCGGGGTCGTGCAGGCCGGCGACGTGCGCTTCACCGTGGCCGACGTCCCGGGCCTGATCCCCGGCGCCTCGGAGGGCCGCGGCCTCGGCCTGGAGTTCCTGCGCCACGTGGAGCGCTGCGCCGCGCTCGTGCACGTCCTCGACTGCGGCAGCCTCGAGTCCGACCGCGACCCGATCGCCGACTTCGAGGCCATCGAGGCCGAGCTCGAGGCCTACGCGGTGGAGCCCGTCTTCTCCCAGGGCGGGGAGGGCGTCGTGCCGCTGAACGAGCGGCCCCGCCTCATCGCCCTGAACAAGACCGACCTGCCCGACGGCGCCGCGATGGCGGACATGGTCCGCGACGAGCTCGAGGGCCGCGGCCTGCGGGTCTTCGACATCTCCGCGCTCGCCCGCGAGGGCCTGGACGCCCTCAAATACGCCATGGCCGAGCTCGTGGCCGAGGCCCGTTCCCGGGTGGTCGAGCCCGCACCGGCCGCGCCCGTCGAGGTGCCGCGCCGGCATCGCCGCCGCGGCGAGCGGGCCGAATTCACGATCCGCCGCGAGGAGCGCAACCTCGAGCCGCTGTTCCGCGTGCGCGGCGAGAAGCCCGAGCGGTGGGTCGCCCAGACGGACTTCCAGAACGACGAGGCGATCGGCTACCTTGCGGACCGGCTCCAGCGGGCCGGCGTCGAGGACGGCCTGTTCAAGGCCGGTGCGAGGCCGGGCGACGCCGTCGTGATCGGCGACGACGTCACGGGCGTCGTCTTCGACTGGGAGCCCACGCTGTCCGCGGGAGCCGAGCTGCTCGCCGGGCCCCGGGGCACCGACCTGCGGCTCGACGAGCGCACCCGCGCGACCCGCGCGGAGAAGCGCGCCGAGCAGGATGCCCGCCGGGCCGCCCGTGCGGCGACCCGGGCCGAGATGGAGGCCGAGCGACGCTCCGGCCTGTGGACCGACACCGACGATCGAGAGGGATGATCCATGTCCGTGCGGCGCACCGTCGTCACCCGCTATCCGACCCCCGCCACGCGCGGCTCTGAGGACCCGCAGGCCAACCCCGTGACCTCGCGGGAGACGATGCAGGCCGCACGCCGAGTGGTCGTGAAGATCGGCTCGTCCTCGTTGACCACCCCGGACGGCCTGGACGTGGCGGCCATCGACCGGCTCGTGGACGTCCTCGCCGCCGAGCGGCAGAAGGGCACCCAGGTGGTGCTCGTGTCCTCCGGCGCCATCGCGGCCGGCTTCCCCCACCTCGGGCTGGGCCGACGCCCCAAGGACACCGCCACCCAGCAGGCCTCGGCGGCGGTCGGCCAGAGCAAGCTCATGGCGCACTACACCACGAGCTTCGGCCGGCACGACACCGAGGTGGCCCAGGTGCTCCTGACCGCCGAGGAGCTCATGCGGCGCACCCAGTACACGAACGCGCACCGCGCCCTGTCGCGGCTGCTCACGCTCGACGTGATGCCGATCGTGAATGAGAACGACGCCGTGGCCACGCGCGAGATCCGCTTCGGCGACAACGACCGCCTCGCGGCCCTCACCGCCAACCTCTGCAAGGCGGACCTGCTGGTCCTGCTCTCGGACGTGGACGCCCTCTACACGGGCCACCCCTCCCACCCGGACGCGCGGCGCATCCCGGAGGTCACCTCGGACGACGATCTGGCCGGCGTCGACGTGCGTGTGCCCGGTTCCGCGGGTGTGGGCACGGGTGGCATGGTGACCAAGGTGGACGCGGCCGGCATCGCGGCCACCACCGGCATCCCGACCCTGCTGACCTCGGCCGCCAATGCGGGCGCCGCCTTCGCGGGGGAGGACGTGGGCACGTGGTTCTCCGCCACCGGCCGCCGCCGGTCCGCCCGCGCGGCGTGGCTCGGCCTCACGGCGGAGGTCCGGGGTCGGCTCATCATCGACGACGGCGCGGTGGCCGGGGCGATCGACCGCGGCCGCTCCCTGCTGGCCGCGGGCATCACCGGCTGCACGGGCGCCTTCACGCCGGGCGACGTCGTCGAGATCGTGGATGCGCATGGCCGGGTGCGGGCGCGCGGCCTCGTGCAGTACTCCTCGTCGCAGCTGCCCGCCATGCTCGGGCGGACGACCGCCGACCTCCGCGAGGACCTGGGCGCGGGCTACGACGGCGTCGTCGTGCACGCCGACGACTGGGTGCGCCTGGCTCCGCCGCAGCGCTGACCGGCACGGGCTCCGGCCGCGGCGACGGACCGGGGCCTCGTGCCTCGTCCGGGGCGCTCGATAGGCTGGGGGCATGCAGACCACCGAGAGCACCGCACCCCAGGATCAGTCCGGCCGCCAGGACGCCGAGGCGCCGACGCCCGAGGTCGAGGAGGCCGTCCGCCAACGGGCCGAGTGGGCGCGTCAGGCCGTGCCCGAGCTGGCCACCGCCGGCCGCGTCCGCAAGGACGCCGTCCTGCGCCACATGGCCGAGGCCCTGCGCGCCAACGCGGCCGCGATCATCACGGCCAACCGCGAGGACCGCAGCCGCGGCCGCGAGGCCGGCACCTCGGCGGCCATGCTGGACCGCCTCAAGCTGGACAAGGCGCGCGTCGAGGCGCTGGCCCTCGCCCTGGAGACCCTGGCCGGCCTGCCGGACCCCGTGGGCACCGTGGTCCGCGGCGGCCCGCTGCCCAACGGCGTGCGGATGAGCCAGGTGCGGGTGCCCCTGGGCGTCGTGGGCGCCGTGTACGAGGCCCGTCCGAACGTCACGGTGGACATCGCCGGCATCGCCCTGAAGTCGGGCAACGGCGTGATCCTGCGCGGCGGCTCGGCCGCGGAGTCCACCAATGCGGTCCTGATCCAGGTGCTGCGGGAGGCGCTCGTGGACCAGGGCTTCGACCCCAACATCATCCAGGGCATCGACGACCTCGGACGTCCTGGCGTCGCCGCCCTGATGGCCGCCCGTGGCGCGGTGGACGTCCTCGTCCCGCGCGGCGGCCGTGAGCTGATCCAGCGCGTGGTCCGTGAGGCCCGGGTGCCCGTGATCGAGACGGGTGAGGGCAACGTGCACCTGTACGTGGACGCCTCCGCACCCAAGCAGATGGCGGTGGACATCGTGCTCAACTCGAAGACCCACCGCACCTCCGTGTGCAATGCGGCCGAGACCCTGCTGCTCCACCGGGACGCGGAGGAGGTGGGCCGAGAAGTGCTGCGCGCCCTCACCCGTGCCGGCGTGCTGCTGCACGTGGACGAGGCCGCGCGGGCCTGGCTGCCCACGCTCGCCGACCGCGGCGACCACGCCCGGGACGCCGTGGACGCCACCGAGGAGGACTGGGGCACCGAGTACCTGGACATGGAGATGGCCGTGCGCGTCGTGGACTCCCTCGACCAGGCGATCGAGCACATCGGCCGGTGGTCCACGGGCCACACCGAGGCCATCGTCACGAACGACCTGGCCGCGGCCGAGCGGTTCATCACCGAGGTGGACGCCGCGGCCGTCATCGTGAACGCGTCCACGCGCTTCACCGACGGCGGCGAGCTCGGCCTCGGCGCCGAAGTGGGCATCTCCACCCAGAAGATGCACGCCCGCGGGCCCATGGGCCTGGAGGAGCTCACGACCACCAAGTGGATCCTGCGCGGCGACGGGCAGATCCGCCGCTGAGCCGGGCTACGATGGACACCAGGACCCCTTCGGCCCGGCCCCGGCCCGGCCGTCTGACCCGCTGCACCGAGGAGCATCCATGCTGAACACCTCCCTGATCCTGGCCGCCGCCGAGGAGGGCCACCACGTCGTCAACGAGCTGCCGATGGACCCCATCTGGTACGGCCTGCTCGTCTTCGCGCTGCTGATGGCCGCCCTGGCCGCCACCATGTCCATGCGCTCCCGCGCGCTGCGCCTGCCCGAGCCCACCACCGCGGTCCAGCACCACGGCACCGGCCGCGGCTCGCACACCTCCGGTCACTGACGTCTCACCGGCCCGCCGCGTCGCCGCCTCCGCCGGGGGCGACGCGGCGGGCCGTCCGTTCGTCTCCTGAGCGCATGACCGTCGCCTCCCGCACACCCGTCCCCGCGCCCACCGCCGGGGGCGCGCACCGTCGTCGCCTCGGCATCATGGGCGGCACCTTCGACCCGATCCACCACGGGCACCTCGTGGCCGCCTCCGAGGTGGCCGCCGAGTTCGAGCTGGACGAGGTCGTCTTCGTCCCCACGGGCCAGCCGTGGCAGAAGTCGGACCGGCAGGTCTCCCCGGCCGAGGACCGCTACCTCATGACCGTGGTGGCCACCGCCTCCAACCCCCGGTTCACCGTCTCCCGCGTGGACATCGACCGCCCCGGCGTGACCTACACCGTGGACACGCTGCGGGACCTGCGCCGCCTGCACCCGGACGCCGAGCTGTTCTTCATCACCGGCGCGGACGCCATGGGCCAGATCCTCACGTGGAAGGACGTGGACGAACTCTGGGACCTGGCGCACTTCGTCGGTGTCACCCGTCCCGGCCACGACCTCTCGGACATGGGCCTGGGCGCCGACGTCTCCCTGATGGAGATCCCCGCCATGGCGATCTCCTCCACGGACTGCCGGGAGCGCGTCCGCCGGGGCCGGCCCGTCTGGTATCTCGTCCCGGACGGCGTCGTCCAATACATCGCCAAGCACCACCTCTACGTCTCGGAAGAGGAGACCTCGTGACCGTTCCCCAGACCACCCTGGACGCCCTCACCACCGCCGCGGCCGCCGCCGCGGACAAGCTCGGCACGCACATCGTCGCGTTCGACGTCGCCGAGCGGCTCGGCCTCACCGACGCCTTCCTGATCGCCTCCGGCGCCTCGGAGCGTCAGGTCAACGCGATCGTCGACGGCGTCGAGGAGGCGCTGCTGAAGGACGAGCAGCTCAAGCCGTTGCGTCGCGAGGGCCGGTCCGACGGCCACTGGGTGCTGCTCGACTACGGACACTTCGTGGTGCACGTCCAGCATCGCGAGGACCGCGAGTTCTACGCGCTGGACCGCCTGTGGAAGGACACCCCGGCGATCGACCTCGGCCTGCCGGAGGAGAGCACCCGACCGGACGCGGCCACCCAGGACGACGGCGCCTCCGCCTCGCACGCCTCCTGAGCGGGCCGGGAGATGCGCCTGATCCTGCTGCGACACGGCGAGACCGACTGGAACGCCCTGGACCGGTACCAGGGGCACACGGACATCGAGCTGAACGCCGAGGGGGAGGGCCAGGCGCGTCGCGCCGCCGGCGGGCCCGTGGGCGACCTGATCGAGGACGCGGAGGAGCTCGTGGCCGTGTGCTCCCCGCTGGCCCGGGCGCGGCGCACGGCCGAGATCGTCCTCCAAGCCCGGGTGGGCGCGGCGTCCGTGGCCGTCGACCCGGAGCTGATGGAGCTGGCCGGGGGAGAGTGGGAGGGCCTGGAGCTCAGTTCCATCGCGGAACGCTGGCCGGACGAGCACCGCCTCTGGCGGCCCGAGCCGGCTCTCGACGCCGGCCCCGTGGGCGGGGAGACCCTGCGCGGGGGCGGCGAGCGGGCCCTGCGTGCGCTGCGCGGACACGTGCCCCCGCACTGGGCAGACACTCCGCGCGACGGTGGTGCCCAGACTCTGCTCGTCGTGGCCCACGGTGCGCTGATCCGCGCGGCCACGGGGCTGCTCCTGCGTCACGAGGGCGAGGCCTTCGCGGCGATGGAACGGATCGGCAACGCTCGCGCCGCCGTGCTGCAGGGCGCGTTCACTGCCGACACCGGGGCCGAGGGCTGGGGCGACTGGACCTTCGAGGGCTACAACATCTGAGGGCGCCTCGGCCCGGACGCCGATTTGGTGCCCGCGCGGGGACCGTGTACGCTGGTCGAGTTGCCAGCGAGGCGAACGGGCCGGAAACGGCGCGTGAACATCGCGGGCGACGCCCACATCTGGGGGTATGGCGCAGTTGGTAGCGCGTCTGCATGGCATGCAGAAGGTCAGGGGTTCGAATCCCCTTACCTCCACCAGTCAGGAGGCCCGGTCCGTACGGACCGGGCCTTCGTCGTCGTCGGACTCCCGTGCGGGGCCGGGAGGCGACCGCCGCCCCGCGACATCACCGCGGTTCTGCACTGCGGTGATGTCGCTCCGCCGCGGTCGGTGCGGGGGACACGCCGGGGTACGCTGCGCGCTCCGCCGCCGTGAGTGCGGGTTCCACCGCACGGCCCTCCCGCGCCGAGGCGACGGCGGCCTCGAGCACCGCCATCACGGCGACGGCCTGGTCGGGGGTGGCGGCGTCGCTGCTCGCGCGGCCCAGGATCGCGTCGCGCACGCCCGCGTAGGACCGCTGCTGGGCTCCGATCGGCGCGGGGACGCGCTCGGTGTTCCCCTCCCCGTCGTGCAGGAGGATCGGGTCCGGATCGACGCCCCAGCCCTCGGCGCCGGGGAGCAGACCAGCGCGCAGCTGAACCTCCTGCCGATCCGGCAGTTCCTTCACCGCGGAGCCACGCGTGCCGTGGACCGCGAAGCGCGGGCTGCCGCCGGCCACGAGCATCGACGCCTGCAGGACCACGCGCCGGCCCGGGTACTGCAGCACGCAGTGCGCCCAGTCCTCGACCGGGGCGCCCGGACGCAGGGCCGCGAGGTCGGCGTCTACGCGTTCGGGGACACCGAAGAGCAGGAGCGCCTGGTCGACCAGGTGCGGTCCGAGGTCGAACCAGATGCCGCCCCCGGGCACCGCGGCTTCCCGCCAGCGGTCCCGGACGGTCGGGCGGAAGCGGTCGATCCGGGACTCGAGGTGGACGACGTCCCCGAGCCGGCCGGAGCGGACCAGCTCGGCGATGCCCAGGAAGTCGCTGTCGAAGCGGCGGTTCTGGAACACCCGCAGCACCCGCCCGGTCTCGACCGCGAGGTCGCGAAGCTCCCGCGCCTCGGCGAGACTCAGCGTGAAGGGCTTGTCCACCACCACGTGCCTACCCGCCCTCAGGGCCGTGCGCGCGAGCGGCGCGTGTTGGTCGTTCGGGGCGGCGATCACCACGAGGTCCACGTCGTGGCGAGCCAGGAGCTTGTCCACGTCAGGCACCACGACGACGTCCGGCAGGTCCGCGTGCACCGCGTCCGGGCGGCTCGAGACGACATGGGTGAGAGCGAGTCCCTCCGTGGCGTGGAGCAGGGGGACGTGGAACGTCTTCCCGGCGAACCCGTAGCCGATCAGGGCGGTGCGGATCGGTGCGTCGGTGGGGGGCATGCAGGACCTCCTGGTCTGGCGGCGGGCATGGGGGCGTCCCCTGCACGCTAGGCCGTGGGGCCGCGGCGGTCCATCGACGCCGCTCGGCCGGTTTGCGCGGTTGCCGCGGGCCGGGTATTCTATTCAGGTGCTCCGGCCGGTCCGCCGGAAACGGGGGCATCACCCACCTGGGGGTATGGCGCAGTTGGTAGCGCGTCTGCATGGCATGCAGAAGGTCAGGGGTTCGAATCCCCTTACCTCCACCAGGCAGAAGGCCCGGTCCATACGGACCGGGCCTTCGTCGTCGTAACGGCCAGCTCGCCGTCGAGACCCGCCGGTCACGACCGGGTTGCGGTCCAGCGTCGATCACGCATCGACGTCGCACAGCCCTTTCACGGCAGGCTCTCGGCGGACAGACTCGAGGCGTCTCCACCCGTGGAGCCCGGACCACCGGTGCTGCAGAGGCGGGGACCGCCACCCCTGTCCGGCCGACTCAGTGAGGATCTGCCATGTCCGTCATCCGTACCCGTCGTCCCTCCCTCCGTCACCTGCCCGCCGCCGTCGCCGCCGCCGGCCTCATCACCACCGTCGCCCTCGCCGGCCCCGCCGCGGCCTGGGACGACGCCCATGGCCCCCAGGCCGGCTACTTCCAGGCCGTCGACCACGAGAACGTCACCGCCGCCTTCTTCCAGACCTACGACGGCTACGACCCGGAGGACCTCACGCTCACGCTCACCCCGGTGGCCGAGGACGGCATCCGCCTGGAGGGCGGCCAGGAGGTGGAGTTCACCGCCCTGGACGTCATCGACGGCGGCGCGGTGGACGTCCTGGAGACCCGCCGCGCGCTCGGCGCGGCCGGTGAAGGCCTCGTGCGGTACGACGTCGTGGCCGACGGGCAGATGTTGAACATGGGCATCACGCTCCAGGCGGACGCCGACCTCGCCGACGATCAGGGGGCGGCCGTGCACTCCGTCGACGGCCCGCAGACGGGCCACCTCGGGGACCGGCCCCTGGTCTGGGACTCGGCCATGCAGCTGGCACCCGGGGTGGAGGGCGCCGAGATCCTCCACATGGTCGCCGCGCCGACGATGGAGAACACCTACGCGGAGGTGGTGACCGAGCCGGCCCACGGTGAGGTCTTCGCGTTCCGTGACTCGGAGCACTCCGAGCTCCGTGCCTGGTACATCCCCGAGGAGGGCTTCGTCGGCACGGACACCTTCACCGTCGACTTCTACAGCGAGCACGTCGCCCACGTCCAGACCGTCACGGTGCATGTCGGCGAGGAGATCCCCGCCGCGTACGACGGCTTCGTCGAAGCCGAGGACGGCGTCCTCAACGGGAAGCCGCTCGACCTGACCGACCCGGACACCGCCGCGGCGCTCGCCGCGTTCCGGGGCGACGAGGCCGCCCCGGCTCCGGGGGACGAGGAGGAACAGCCCGCTCCGGTCGAGGACGACGCCGACGAGCAGCACACGACCCCGGACACCGTCGAGACGGGGCAGTCCACCGGCTGGTGGCTGGCCGGCCTCGGCGCCGCCGCCGCGGGAGTGCAGGTCGCGGCCCGCCGTCGTCTGGGCCTGACCGACTGACAGCCCGCCGCGCACAGATCCTTCGACGCGCCGCCCCTCTTACGCTCAGGGGCGGCGCGTCCGTGCCGGCATGACACGCGGCCGGCAGCCCGCGCGTCAGTCGCCGAGGCCCGCCAGCAGCAGGTCCAGTCCCTCCTCGAAGGGTGCGTCCGCATAGGGGTTCCGCGCCCCCGTCGCGCGCGTGCCCCCGCCCGCCCGGAAGGCCTCGGCGGCCGCGCCAAGCGCGGGCAGGCGCTCCTGCGCCCCCGCCACCTCGAAGATGTCGGCCGGAGCGTCGACGTCGTACGCAGACCCGTAGATGAACGACTCGAGCGCGATCACCCGGGCCAGCACCTGCTCCGGCGCCAGACCGGTCCGGGCCAGCACCGCGCACACCGTCTCGTAGACCCGCTGCGTCGACGGGGCTCCCTCGATCGGCAGGGTCGCGATGAGCGGGATCAGCGGCGGATGGGCCGCGAAGACGTCGCGGTAGGAGCGCGCCCACGCCCGCAGGGCGGCGACGACGGGCACCTCGCCCCGGATCGCGGCCTCCAGCTCGACGAGCGAGACCTCGCCCATCACGGCGTCCTGCAGCAGGACGAGCAGCTCATGCTTGCCGCTGATGTGGTTGTAGAGCGCGCTCGGCGCCACGCCCAGGCGACGGCCGACCGCCGCCATGGTGAGCCCTTCGTATCCCTCGGTGCGGGCGACCGCGAGCGCCGCGTCCGCGATCGCTTCGCGGCTCAGAGCGGGGGAGAGAGGTCGTCCGCGGTGGCGGCGCGCCCGGGGCGGTTCAGTGGTCTCGTCCATCCGGCCATTCTGACCCGTCGGACGGGCAGGAGGTGTCAGGCCGGCTACGGACCAGCCTTCCCTTCCCGGCGCGCGGCCCGTACAGTGAGCGCCGACACTCTAAATGAACGGCATTCACCCGGGCCCCGCCCGATGCCCCGTCCCCGCCAGAGGAGCACCCCATGACCACCGCCCCCGCCACCGCCGGCCGCGAGCGCCGGACGAGCGACGTCGTCGTGATCGGCGCCGGCCCGGCCGGCCTCATGGCCGCCCGCACCGCGAAGGCCCAGGGCCTGTCCGTCACCGTCCTGGAGGCTCGCCGGCGCGTCGGCGGCCGCACCTGGAACGGCCTGGTCGAGGGCGCCGACGGCAAGGACCACTTCATCGAGATCGGCGGCCAGTGGATCTCCCCGGACCAGACCCGCCTCATCTCCCTGGTGGAGGAGCTCGGCCTGCCGACGTTCTCCCGCTTCCGCGACGGTCGCAACGTCTACGTGGACCCGCGCGGAGAACGCCACGTCTACGACGGCCTCGACTTCCCGGTGGCCGAGAAGACGGACCGGGAGATGGATCGCCTGATCGCCAAGATCGACGAACTGACCGCCGAGATCGACGCCGCCGCCCCGTGGGAGCACCCGCGGGCCGCCGAGCTGGACAAGATCTCCTTCCGGCACTGGCTGGAGCAGCAGTCCGACGACCCGGAGGCCATCGACAACGTCTCCATCTACATCGCCTCCGGCATGCTGACCAAGCCCTCCCACACCTTCTCCCTGCTCCAGGCGCTGCTCATGTCCGCCTCGGCGGGGTCGTTCCGCAACCTGGTGGACGAGGACTTCATCCTGGACAAGCGCGTCGAGGGCGGCATGCAGTCCGTGTCCCTGGCCATGGCCGCCGAGCTGGGCGACGACGTCGTCCTCGGCCAGCCGGTGCGCACCCTGCGCTGGGCCGAGCCGGACCCGTCCACCGCGGACGAGAAGAACGGTGTGGCCGCAGACGTGCGCAACGGCGTGGCGCACGACGGCGCCGCCGGCGACGTCGTGGCGCTCACTGACGACTACGAGGTGCACGCCCGCTACGCGGTCCTGGCCGTCCCGCCGAACCTCTACAGCCGCATCTCCTTCGAGCCGCCGATGCCGCGCGAGCAGCAGATCGCGCACCAGCACATCTCCATGGGCCTGGTCATCAAGGTGCACGCCGTGTACGAGACCCCGTTCTGGCGCGAGGAGGGCCTGTCCGGCACGTGCTTCGGTGGGGGCCGTCTCGTCCAGGAGATCTATGACAACACCAACCGCGGCGAGAACCTGGCCGGTGGCGCCCCGGGCAAGGAGGACCCGCACGGCACCCTCGTCGGCTTCGTGTCCGACGTGTACGCGGAGCAGATGTGGGCCCTGCCGGAGGAGGAGCGCAAGGCCGCGATCCTCGGCGCCATGGCCGAGTACCTCGGCCCCCGGACCCTCGAGCCGATCGCGTTCTTCCTCTCGGACATGGCCGCCGAGGAGTGGACCCGAGGCGCCTACGCCACCAGCTACGACCTCGGCGGGCTCTCCCGCTGGGGCCACCTCCAGAACCGCCCGACCGGTCCCATCCACTACGCGTGCTCGGACATCGCAGCCGAGGGCTACCAGCACGTGGACGGCGCGATCCGCATGGGCGAGGCCGCCGCCCTGGCCATCGCCGAGCGGGAAGCCACCGACGCGGGGCAGCCCACCGGCTGACCGGCCCGACGGACAAGGACATCCTCATGAGCGCATCCACCCCACGACGCCGCGTCGTCGACAATGAGGGACACGAGCACGTGTACCCGACCACCTCCGCCATCGAGCAGGTCAACCTGCTCAACCCGGGCGGGGTGAGCAACAAGGGGCTCCAGGCCGGCAAGGTCGGCCTGCTCGGGGCGGTGGTGATCGGCGTCTCCGTCGTCGCCCCCGCCTACACGTTGACCTCGGGCCTCGGGCCGACCATCAGCACCGTCGGCACCCACGTGCCCGCGATCCTGCTGCTCGGCTTCATCCCGATGCTCCTGGTGGCCCTCGGCTACCGGGCGCTGAACACGCGGGTGCCGGACTCCGGCACGTCGTTCACCTGGGCCACGCACGCCTTCGGGCCGTATGTCGGGTGGATGGGCGGCTGGGGGCTCATCGCCGCCTCCGTGATCGTGCTGTCCAACCTGGCGGCCGTCGCCGTCGACTTCACGTTCCTGCTGCTCGCCCAGATCACCGGGAGCCAGGCCATCGCGGACCTGGCCGGCAACCTGTGGGTCAACATCCCCCTGACCCTGGTGTACCTGGCCCTGGCCGGATGGATCTCGCACCGCGGCATGGAGACCACCAAGCACCTGCAGTACATCCTGGTGGCCTTCCAGATCCTGGCCCTCGGTGCGTTCGCGGTCGCCGCCCTGACGCAGTCCTCCCGTGGCGCGGGCTTCGACCCCACCCCGGTGCAGCTGGACTGGTTCAACCCGTTCACCGCGGGCGACTTCAGTGTGGTCGCGGCCGGCGTCTCCCTGTCCATCTTCCTGTTCTGGGGCTGGGACGTGACCCTCACGATGAACGAGGAGACCAAGGACCCCGAGCGCACCCCCGGCCGGGCCGCCGCCGTCACCGTGTTCGTCATCATCGCCGTCTACATCCTGTCCGCCCTGGCCGTGATCTCCTGGGCGGGCATCGGCTCCGAGGGCCTGGGCGCGGGCAACCCGGACAACCAGGAGTCGATCTTCGCGGTCCTCGCCGGCCCGATCCTGGGCCCCTTTGCCGTGATCATGTCCAGCGCGATCCTCGTCAGCTCCCTGGCCTCCCTGCAGTCCACCATGGTCTCCCCGGCCCGCACCCTGCTGGCGATGGGCTTCTACCGGGCCGTACCCGCGCGCTTCGCCGAGCTGAGCCCCCGGTTCAACAGCCCGGCCTTCGCGACCTGGGTGTGCGCGGGCTTCGCCGGCCTCTTCTACGTCGTCACGCGGCTGCTCTCCGAGAACGCCCTGTGGGACACCATCACCGCTCTGGGCCTGATGATCTGCTTCTACTACGGCATCACCGCCCTGGCCTGCGTCTGGTACTTCCGCCGCGAGTGGTTCACCTCGGTGGGCAACGCCCTCACCACCTTCCTGTTCCCGCTGATCGGCGGCCTCGTGCTGCTGGTGATGTTCTGCGTGACCGCGATGGACTCCACCGACCCCGACTACGGCTCCGGCTCCTCCGTGTTCGGTGTCGGCACCGTGTTCATCCTGGGCATGGGCGTGCTGGCCATCGGCGTGGTACTGATGATGTGGACGCGGCTGCGCCACCCGGCCTACTTCCGTGGCGAGACCCTGCCGCAGACGGACTCGACCCGACCCATCCCGATCATCCGTCCGGACGACGACGGCACTGCCGTGGTCCGGGACCCCAACGAGAGGACCCACTCATGAGCACCCCCACCGGCTATCGCGTGCAGGACCCCAGCACCGACCAGGTCGTGGAGACCTTCCCCGCCCTCGCCGACGGTGAGGTCGACCAGGTGCTGGCCGCCGCCGAGACCGCCCAGCGCGCATGGGCCGCCCGCCCCATCGAGGAACGCGCCACCATCGTGCAGAAGGTCGCGGACCTCTTCGAGGAGCGCAAAGACGAGCTCGCGCAGATCATCGCCACCGAGATGGGCAAGCGCGTGACCGAGGGCGTCGAGGAGGCGGAGTTCAGCTCGGCCATCTTCGGCTACTTCGCGGACAAGGGCCCCACCCTCGCCGCGGACCGCCCCATGGAGACCTACGGGGGCGGCCGCGCCATGATCCGCCACCTGCCCCTGGGTGTGCTGCTGGGCGTCATGCCGTGGAACTTCCCGTACTACCAGATCGCCCGTTTCGCCGCGCCGAACCTCATGCTCGGCAACGCGATCGTGCTCAAGCACGCCGAGATCTGCCCGCGCTCGGCCCTGGCCGTGCAGCAGATCATGGACGACGCCGGCGTGCCGGCCGGCGTGTACACCAACGTGTTCGCCACGCACGACCAGATCGCCGAGTTCATCGCCGACCCGCGCGTGGCCGGCGTCTCCCTGACCGGCTCCGAGCGGGCCGGCTCCGTGATCGGCGCGCTCGCGGGCCAGCACCTCAAGAAGGCCGTCCTCGAGCTCGGCGGGTCGGACCCGTACATCGTGCTCGACGCCGAGGATCCGGCCGAGGCCGCCCGCACCGCGTGGGCGACCCGCATGTACAACATGGGCCAGGCCTGCAACTCCAACAAGCGCATGATCGTCTCGGCGGACATCCATGACGCCTTCGTGGCCGAGCTGGTGTCCCTGGCCGACGCCATGAAGCCCGGGGAGGCCGCCGACGAGGACCCGACGGTGTTCACCCCGCTGTCCTCGCGCGGTGCCGCCGAGGGCCTGGCCGAGCAGGTGGAGCGGGCCCGTCAGCAGGGCGCGACCGTCCACGTCGGCGGGACCGTCACGGACGAGGCGGGCGCCCGCTTCGCCCCGGCCGTGATCACGGGCGTCACCTCCGAGATGGACGCCTACCGCGAGGAGCTCTTCGGCCCCGTCGCCGTCGTCTACAAGGTGGAGTCCGCGGACGAGGCGCTCGCTCTCGCCAACGACTCCCAGTACGGCCTGGGCGGCGCCGTGTTCTCCCAGGACGAGGCTCAGGCCGAGCGGATCGCCCGGCAGCTCGAGGTCGGCATGGCCAACGTCAACACGCCGGCGGGAGAAGGGGCGGAGATCCCGTTCGGCGGCATCAAGCGCTCCGGCTTCGGCCGCGAGCTCGGCCCGCTCGGCATGGACGAGTTCGTCAACAAGCAGATGTACTTCGTCCAGGACTGACACCCCACGACGACGACGGGCCCGCCTCCGGTGACCGGAGGCGGGCCCGTCCGCGTCCCGCCGGCGTGGCGGGAGCGATGGGTCAGCGACGCGCCAGACGTTCCAGTAGACGCTCCTCTGCGTCCTCGCCCGGGGTTATCCCGCGCGGGATGCGGAAGAGGAAGACGAAGCCGAGCAGCCACCACAGGCCGAAGAAGGCATAGGCCATCGGGGCGATGGAGGCGGGCATCCCCGGGATGTAGAGGCTGAGCAGCCCCGCTGTGAGGATCACACCGGTCACGCCCAGCACTCGCCCGGCGGTCGCGCCGCCCGCGCGGAAGGGGCGGTCCATCTCCGGCTCGCGGCGGCGCAGGAGCAGGAACACGACGCAGACCATCATGTAGGTGAACACGATGGACGGGGAGCCGGAGTCCACGAACCAGCCCAGGGCGCCCGCGCCGAAGAACGGCGCCGCGATGGAGAGCACGCCGATGAACAGCACCGCGTTCGACGGGGTCCGGTACTTCGGGTGGATGTGTCCGAACCAGCGGGGCAGCATGCCCGAGACGCCCATCGCGTAGAGCAGGCGAGCCGCGCCCATGAGCAGGGCGATCCAGGAGGTGAGGATGCCGGCCAGGCCGCCCACGAGCAGCACGTTGGCCATGGCCGGGCTGTGGAACAGGGCCGCCATGGCGTCAGCCGTCACGAGGTCGGCGTTCACGAGCTGCTCACGGGGCATCGAGGACGCGTTCGTCAGGATCACCATGATGTACCAGAGGGTCGCGGCGGCCACCGAGACGATGATCATCACGCCCATGCGGCGAGGGGGCATGTTGAGCTCCTCGGCCGACTGAGGGATGACGTCGAAGCCCACGAAGAGGAACGGCACGACGACCATCACCGTGAAGAGGCCCCGGGCGTCCGTGAAGAGCGGCTCGAAGTTCGCGACGGAGCCACCCGTTCCGGCCCCGAACACCAGGAGTGCGCCGATGACGAGCAGCGTGGCGACGACGATCGTCTGCACGATGCCGGCCAGTTTGACGCCGATGTAGTTGATCCAGGTGATGACCACGGCGGCCCCGGCGCCGACCAGCGCCCAGACGAGGTAGACGTCCGAGCCGAAGGCGTTCCACAGCGGGATCGACTCGATCTCGGGCCAGATGTACGCGGTGGTGCGGGGGAGGGCGACGGCCTCGAACGCGACGATCGAGATGTATCCGCCCGTGATGCCCCACGAGCCGAGGAAGCTCCACCGCGCGCCCATGCCACGCAGCAGGAAGTGATGCTCGCCTCCGGCCTTCGGGATCGCTGCGACGAGCTCGGCGTACACCAGCGCGACGACGGTCATGATCAGGCCGCCGGAGACGATCGCGATGATCGAGCCCAAGGTGCCGGCGTTCTTGAGCCAGCCGCCCACGAGGACGACTCAGCCGAAGCCGATCATGGCGCCGAAGCCCATGGCGTAGGCGTCGAGCGACGAGAGGGTCTTCTTGAGACCCGGCCCTGTCTCGGGCGGGGAAGAGGTCACGTGGCTCATGGAGCCCCCTTTCTCGGGGGTGGGGGAGTGATGACCGCCATATTCTCCCCGATCGTCGGCCAGGGTCGTCTCCGTCGGCTGGGTGCCTACCGCACAGCGGGTTCTAGGCTGGCGCGCCCTTGTCCCTTCATCCGGGGCGTGGCCATCATGGATCGGATCCCCGTCGAGAACTGCAGAATCGAGAATGTCTGATGTACCCCACCCCGATGACCTTCGACGTGGCGCGTGCCGGCCGCGCTCTCGCCCAGGTCAGTGTCCGCACCCTGGCCACCGCGGCCGGCCTCGAGAAGGAGCAGCTGCGCCGCTTCGAGAAGGGGCTGGCCGACCTGCGGGTGGACGAGCGTCTGCGTCTGGAGAAGGCCCTGCGGAAGTACGGCGTCGGGCTGGTCCCGGAGGACGAGTTCGGCGGCACGGGGGTCCGCCGGATCTTCACCGCCGAGAAGTCCCGGCGCCTCGAGGCCATGGAGAACGAAGGCGGCCCCGCCTACGAGGACGACATCTGAGTCCTCTGCCGACAGGCGGACGGCCCCGCATCCCGGACGGGGATGCGGGGCCGTCGTCGTCGGTCCGCCGGTGGCGGGGGCTCAGGCGGACCGCAGCGCCTTCGTGACCTCGCTCAGGCCCTCCTTGAGGAGGTCCTCACCGATGGTCAGCGGCGGCAGGAAGCGGATGACGTTGCCGTAGGTGCCGCACGTGAGCAGGATGACGCCGGTGGCGCGCACGGCCGCGGCCACGGTGGCGGTCAGCGTCGCGTCCGGCTCGCCGGTGGCGGGGTCCACGAACTCGATCGCCATCATCGCGCCGCGGCCGCGGACCTCGGCGATGCGGTCGTCGGCGTTCTGCTCGAAGTGCTCGCGGATGACCTGCTCGATCCGGCGGGCCTTCTCCAGGAGACCGCCCTCCTCGACGGCCTCGAACACGGCGAGCGCCGCCGCCGTGGCGACGGGGTTGCCCCCGTAGGTGCCCCCGAGGCCGCCCGGGTGCACGGAGTCCATCACCTCGGCGCGGCCGGTGACGCCGGAGAGCGGCATGCCGCCGGCGATGCCCTTGGCGGTCGCCATCAGGTCCGGCTCGATGCCCTCGGTCTCGGAGGCGAACCAGGTGCCGGTGCGGGCGATGCCGGACTGGACCTCATCCGCGATGAACAGGACGCCGTTGGCCTTGCACCACTCGACCACGGCCGGCAGGAAGCCCTCGGCCGGGACGATGAAGCCGCCCTCGCCCTGGACCGGCTCCATGATCACGGCGGCCAGGTTGTCGGCGCCGATCTGCTTCTCCAGCGCGGAGATGGCACGCTGCGCGGCCTCGGCGCCGGACAGGCCGTCGCGCAGCGGGTAGGAGCCGGGCACGCGGTAGATCTCGGGGGCGAACGGTCCGAAGCTGTGCTTGTAGGGCATGGACTTGGCGGTGAGCGCCATCGTCAGGGTGGTGCGGCCGTGATAGGCGTGGTCGAACGCGGCCACGGCCTGCTTGCCGGTGTAGGCGCGGGCCACCTTGACGGCGTTCTCCACGGCCTCGGCGCCGGAGTTGAACAGGGCGGTGCGGGTCTCGCCGGGGATCGGGCTGGTGCGGTCCAGCTGCTCGGCCACGGCCACGTAGCCCTCGTAGGGCGTGATCATGAACGAGGTGTGGGTGAACCGCGCGACCTGCTCCTGGACGGCGGCCACGACGCGCGGGTGGGAGGCGCCCACGGAGGTCACGGCGATGCCGGAGGCCAGGTCGATCAGCCGGTTGCCGTCCACGTCCTCGAGGATGCCGCCCGCGGCGCGGGCCGCGTACACCGGCATGGTGGTGGCCACGCCGGCCGGGACGGCACGCTGCTGGCGCTCGGCGAGCTCACGGGAGCGAGGGCCGGGCAGCTCGGTGGCCAGATGGCGGGTCTGCTCGAGGTCGGGGGTGGCGGTCATGGGGGTGCCTCCTGGGGACGGCTCACGGGGAGCGGGGACGACGGGTGGGCACGACAACGACGCGTCGGGCCGCGTCCTCCCATGGTGGGGCGTTGAGTCCATGCCGTCCAGTGATCATCTGGCATGGCGGCTATGCTCATCCGGCATGGAGGAGAAACTGCTCCGGGCCTTCGTCACGGTGGCCGAGGTCGGCACGGTCTCGGGGGCGGCGATCCGCCTGGATCTCGTGCAGTCCGCGCTCAGTCGGCAGCTGCAGCGGCTGCAGCGTGAGCTGCGCCTGCCCCTGTTCGCCCGGGTCAGCGGCCGGCTCGAGCTGACGACGGCCGGCGAGGCGTTCCTCCCGGTGGCGCGCGAGGTTCTCGTCGCCCATCGACGGGCGGAGCAGGCGGCCCGCGCGCTCGCCTCCGGGCGGCTCACGGACGTGGCCGTGGCCGCACCGGGCACCACCCTCATCGACGTCGTGCTGCCGTTCGTGGCCACCTTCGGCGAGGAGGACCCGCGCCCGCGCGTGGCGGAGACCCAGCTCGACGACTCGCTGCTCGACGCCGTCGCGCGGCACGACCTCGTGGTGATGCCGACGGTGCCGCCTCCCTCCGTCGCGTCGCTGCCGCTGATGGACCTGCCGGTCTGGGCGTACGTCGCCCCGGGCCACCCCTGGGCAGGCCGGACGCGGGTGTCCCTCGACGACCTCGTGGCCCAGCCCGTCGTCGCGCCCGCCCGCACCTTCATGGCGCGGCGCGTCCTCGACGGCGCCGTGGCCGTGGCGGGCCTCACGCCACCGGCCCTCGTCGAGGCGAACTCCGGGCGGGTGGCCCAGGCCCTGGTCGCGACGGGGGCGGGCGTCGCCGTCGTCACCGAGGACCCGGCCTTCGAGCTGACGCCGGTGCGGGTCATCGCGCAGGGGCGGGCGCTCGCGGTGCGACTGCACGCGGCATGGCGGGAGGATCACTTCGCCGCCGCGACGCTGGAGGCGATCGCCCGTCGGCTGCAGGCCTTCGTCTGGGACCGCTATGCCGAGCCCGGGGATGCGGCGTCCCACATGAAGAGTGAGTGAATTCTGCGGCTGCGGCCAGGCGGCGCTCACCAGATGCACATGTGGCAGATAGGATCGACGTGTCCGTGACCCACGTCACCTGCACTCACTCGGGGTGACACCACGCCCGCACCGCCGAACCGGAGGACCCCATGTCCCTGCAGTTCCCCGCCCGCCTGTCCGCCGCCGCCCTCGGTGCAGCCGTCCTCGTCGGCGTCGCCGCCGCCCCGGCCCACGCCGCCACCTGGACGCCCGAGCACGGCACCCCGTCCGGCACGTTCGTCAGCGCGGACGACGACCTGATGGAGTTCGTCCTCTACGACAACTTCGCGACCGAGGACATCCGTGCCGTCGTCGTCACCGCGTCGGGGGAGGAGACCGAGATCCAGGTCGACTTCATCACCGAGGACGACATGGGCGCCGTGTTCATGCACGACATCGAGCAGGTCCTCGGCGGCGACCTGGCGCAGCCCTACGAGGTGCACGTCTACGGCGCCGGCCAGCTCGCCTTCGGCGCGGCCTTCGCCGCCGACGGCACCATGACCCCGATCGAGGCCGAGGAGTTCATCCCGTTCGAGGACTGGGCCGAGGTCGCCACGTGGCGGGTCTACACGGACCAGAACGCGACCGTCGTCGAGTCCCTCGTGACCGAGGACGGCGGCGTGCCGAGCCCGATCGACGCCGAGCTCACCGTGGCGCCGAAGCACGGGACCGTCGAGATCGGCGGGACCTCCTTCGGCTACACCCCGGAGAAGGACTTCCTCGGGACCGACACCTTCACCGTGGTGATGACCGCGAACGGCGTCACCCGGACGGTCGAGTTCACCGTGGAGGTGCTCGACCTGCCGGGCGACTCCACGCCCACCCCGATCGACCCGGCGCCGGCCCCCGAGCCGCAGCCGGAGCCGGAGCCGGCTCCGGAACCCGAGCCCGCCCCCGAGCCGGCTCCGGAACCCGAGCCCGCCCCGGAGGAGCCGGTCGATCCGGCCCCCGCCCCCGAGGAGCCCGCCGAGCCCGAGCAGCCGGCCGAACCGGTCGTCGACGAGGGCGAGCCCGCGGCCCCGGCTCCCGAGCAGCCGGCCGAGGACGGCCACACCGTCCCGGACACGGTCGAGACCGGCAACGGCTCCGCGTGGGGCCTGGCCGCCATCGGCGCCCTGGCCGCCGGCGTTCTGGTGCGCCTGCGCCGCACCTTCGGCCTGGCCTGAGCCCGCACCGAGGCGGCCGGGGCGCACCCGCGTCCCGGTCGCCTCGGCCATCCCGAACGGACGACGCGCCGGGCCGAGGCCGGAGCGCGTGAGACCATGCCGTCGTCGGACGCGGCCCCGGGCGGGCCGCGTCGATGCACACGAGGGGAGAACCCGGATGAACACCACCGTCCGACGCGCCCTGTGGGTGGTCCTGGTGCTGCTGTGCCTGGGACTCGTGTTCCTCGCGCTGCGCGGGGTGCTGGCGGTCGGCGCCGTGCCGATCAGCGCCGCCCCCACCCTCAGCGCCACGGCGTCCGCGACCCCGTCGCCGTCGCCGTCGCCGTCCTCGGCACGCTTCACGCCCAGCCCCGCAACGACGGCCACCCCGACCCCGACGCCGAGCCCGTCCTCGGCGTCACCCACGCGGGAGGCGGCGGTTCCCGTCGAGACCCAGGAGCTCGCCGGCACACCCACGCCGTCCGAGGAGCCGACCCCCACCGAGGAGCCGGCGCCGTCCGAGGAGCCGGCACCGTCCGAGGAGCCGACCCCCGCCGCGGCCGCCCACCTCTCCGGCCCCGCCGCCCCGTGGGACGAGGTCACGGCGACGCCCGTGCACGTGGACGTCCACCAGGACGGCGAGCAGATCGTCGGAGCGGGGATCGACCTCACGCAGTTGGATGAGGGCGGCGACCTGGACCCGGAGCCACAGACGGTCGGCTGGTACGGCCCGCCGCAGTGGGGCACCACGCCGGGGGAGCGGTCCCGGTACGCGGGGGTCCTGGCCGGGCACGTCGTCTACCACGGCGTGCGGGACGTGTTCTGGAACCTGGGCGACGTGCGCGCGGGTGCCGTCGTCGTGGTGACATACGACGACGGCACGCAGGCCGCCTTCGAGGCGGACGCGGACGCGGTCTCGATGGAGAAGGAGGCGCTCACCCAGGATCCGTCGCACCGCTGGGCATGGGAGCCCGGGGGCGACGACGCGAAGGTCACGCTGATCACGTGCGACCTCGTGCCGGGCACCGGGATGGCCGGGAACGCCTTCAACAACTGGGTGGTGCAGGCCACCCGCGTCGCCTGAGGCCGCGGCGACCCCGGGGCCGGGAGGCCGGAGGGGTACCCTGGGGAGGCCGGGGCGGCCGACCGCGTCGGACCGCCCTTGACCCCGTGACCGGGTGACGACCGCCGAGAGGACCTGCGCCCATGAGCCGAGCCGACATCGCCCCCGCCCGCGTGCACCCCCGCCGCTGGAGCGTGGCCGTCGGAGGGGCGCTCCTGAGCATCACCCTGGCCACCGGCGGCTGCAGCGTCGCCGAGGAGCCCGGACAGACCGGTGGCACGGAGGCGGGGAACACCTACCTGGAGGGCGTGCTGGCCAGCCCCAGCCAGACGTCCGCCGACCCGCTCGCGGCGGACATCCAGTTCGCGGGTCTGCTGCTGCGCAACCACCGCGACGCGATCCAGCAGTCCGATCAGGTGCTGGGCAAGGACGGCGTGGACCAGGAGATCCGGGCCACCGCCGAACGGATGAAGTCCGAGCACGAGGAGCGGGCGGGCCGGCTCGAGTCGATGCTCGAGGGCTGGGGCGTCCCCTCGGATGACGTGCGCGGTGCGGGTGCCGAGGCGACCCCGTCTGCGCAGCCCGAGTCCACGGAGGACGCGGAGCCGGCGGAGATCGTGGGCGACGAGCTGCGCGCCGGACTCCTGTCCGACCGGGAGAAGAACGTGCTGGCCGCCGCCGAGCCGGAGGAGGCAGGACGGATCTACCTGCTCCAGATGCGCCGCCTCTATCAGGGCGCGCTGACGATCTCCGCCACGGAGGCGGAGGACGGCTCGGACGACGCGGCGAAGGAGCTGGCCTCCAGCGTGGTCGAGGGCCACCGCAAGGAGCTGGAGAGCTTGGCCGCGACGCTCGCGGAGATGGGCGTGATCGGGTCGAGCGGGGCGCGCACGGCGGAACCGTCCGGGTTCACCGGCCCCATCAAGATCGAGGGCACCGGCGCCGACGGCGGCTCCGTCCCCTCGGACTTCGTCCCGGAGCCGCTGCAGCGGGTGCGCAACTTCCGCGCCACCCAGAAGCCGGTGCTGCCGTCGTCGAGCTCGCCCAGTTCCTCCAGCGCGTCGGGCTCCGCCAGCGCGTCCGGCCGGGACGCCGAGGACCAGCGGGGGCGGGACACCGCATCGGCGAGCCCGTCGCCCAGCCCGGCCGACACGGCGCAGGCCACCCCGCGCCCCTCCTCCGGGGCAAGCCCCTCGCCCAGCGCATCCCGCTGACACACCGGCCGGCCGGGCGGCCCGATCCGCATCGCGCGTCGCCGTGACCGAGTCGATAGCGCTTCGTCACCGGATGGTGACCCGCCTCACGTCCGTGCGGCGTAGATTCGTGCCGACGCGGCGAGTGCGGCATCCGGTCGACCTCGGGCGTCCGAGCCGGAGAACCCTTCGGCCCGTCGCAGCACCGCACCCCTGGAGGAGCACGATGCGCACCGCCCGACCGACCCGCCTTGCCGCCGCCCTGGGCGCCGGCGTCCTTCTCACCGGCCTGGGGGCGACCCCTGCCCTCGCCTCACCCGCCCACCCCGCTGGATGGACCGCCGAGCACGGCCTGCCCGGCGGATCCTTCCTCGTGGCCGGCGCGGAGGGTGAGACCGGTGCCTCCTTCGGCACCGAGTTCGAGGTGGACGAGTCCGACGTCCGCCTGACGGTGGCTCCGGTGCTGGAGGGGGAGGCCCGCGGCGCCGAGACCGAGGTCCCGTTCACGTACGACGACGAGTTGGAGCGCGGTGACTTCGACGTCGCCGCGGCCCGGCGGAGCCTGGGCGAGTCGGGGACCGGTCCCGTCGTCTACACCCTCTACGTCCTGGGCGGCGAGGTGGCCGCCCTCACCTACGGTCCGGACGCCGACCTCACCGACGCTGACCCGGGCGAGCCGCTGCGCGCCGACCAGCGTCATGAGCTCGGCTTCCACATGCTCCCCACCGCCTGGGACACCACCCTGCTCGCGGCGCCGGGGGAGCGACACGTGTTCATCTCCTCGTACACGGGCGATGAGGCGGCGCCGCTGACGCTCGTCGCGGGCCCGGCCGAGGGTCGGGTCGTCGAGGTGACGGAGGAGGAGACCGGCGGGCCGCGCGGCTACGTGTACCAGGCGCCCGAGGGCTTCACCGGATCCGACACCGTCACCCTGCGGGCCACGAGGGACGGCGTGACGACGACGCGGACGGTGACCGTGCGGTTCGGCGATCCCCGCGTGGACCTCTACGACTGGGAGAACGGGCGGATCCCGGGGTTCGTGACCTTCCCCGTGGCCGGCCCGTTCGACGACGCTCCGGGCCAGCCGGCCGATCCCGACACTCCCACCTCGCCGGCGGAGCCCGAGACCCCTGCGGATCCGGCCGACGGCGAGCACACGGTGCCGGACACGGTCGAGACCGGGCGTGGTCCGGCGGCGTGGCCCGTCGCCGTCGCGGTGCTGGCCGCGGGCGTCCTGGCCGTGGTGCGCCGGCACCGCGTCGCGGCCTGACCGCGCCGGTCAGTGGGGCGCGAGCAGCGCGCTCTTCTCCGGGTGCTCGTCGAACCACTGGGCGACGTACCAGCACATCGGCACGATGCGGCGGCCCCCTGCGGGGCCGCCGTTCGTCGCGATGTCCTCGACGGCGCCCGCGGTCAGCGCGGCGGCGTGGCCCCGGCCGCGGTGCACCGGGATGGTGAACGCGCGGTTCAGGGAGACGGCCGCGCCGTTGTCCCGGAAGTCGAGGACGGCGAGCAGTGTGCCGCCGTCGTGGAGCTCGTAGCGGGACTCGGCGTCATTGCGGGTGACGGTGGGGGAGGTGCTCATGCCGGGGCAACCCCCGGTGGTCACGGGGTATTCCGACGCCGGCCGGCGGCGGGCTCCTACATGTAGTGGTCCGCGGGGGCCGGACACGCCGCTCGCGGACGTGGCGAACCCGACTTTCCGGCTGTGGGAACCCGGCCCCGAGATCTCCACCGGCTGTGGACAGTCGACCTCGGTCCCGGCGTGTCCCGCATGTCCGCGCGGATCGTCTCGCACAGCAGGGTGTGGACAGGATGGGCAGAGGGTGGGGATACGTAACTACAGCGGTGTGACTACTACATGTAGGGATGGTTCCCGGCTGTGATCACTAGATGTAGTATCGACGCAGATGTTCGGCACGCCCCGTGATTCACCTCGCGGGCGCCGCGCCGACACCCGCAGACCACCAGAGACCACGAAGGAACAGGGATCGCCATGACCGTCACCGTGTACACCAAGCCGGCCTGCGTGCAGTGCAACGCCACCTACCGTGCACTGGACAAGAAGGGCATCGCCTACGAGGTCGTGGACATGTCCCAGGACCCCGCCGCCCTCGAGCGCGTCCGTGCCCTCGGCTTCATGCAGGCCCCCGTCGTCGTCACCGAGACCGACTCCTGGTCCGGCTTCCGCCCGGACAAGATCGCCGAGCTCGCCGAGTCCGCCGCGGCATCGGTGGCCTGACCGGAGTCGACATGACCGTCGCCGCGGACCCGAGCCACATCCGCTCGGCCGAGGCGCAGGGGCTCGTCCCCACCGACGCGGGACTGATCTACTTCTCCTCCGCCTCCAACTACACGCACCGCTTCGTCGAGAAGCTCGAGCTGCCCGAGGACCGGGTGGCTCGACTGCCGTTGATCACCCGGGAGCCCACCCTCGGGGCCACCGCCCCGTACGTCCTGATGACCCCCACCTACGGCGGGGGCAGCGGGCCGGGCGCGGTCCCGAAGCAGGTGATCAAGTTCCTCAACGTCCCGGAGAACCGTCACTGGATTCGGGGTGTGATCGCGTCCGGGAACACCAACTTCCATGAGGGCTACTGCCTGGCCGGCTACATCATCTCCCGCAAGTGCCAGGTGCCCCTCATGTACAAATTCGAGCTGATGGGCACGCCCGACGACGTCGAACGCGTCCGCGGCGGCCTGGAAGGACTGTGGACATGACCACCACCGCACCCACCGAGGCGGACCTCATCCGCCAGGCGAAGAACATGCCCGCCGAGTGGCAGAACCTCGGCTACCACGAGCTCAACGCCATGCTGAACCTCTACGGCGCCGACGGTCGCATCCAGTTCGAGGCCGACCACGCGGCCGCGCGCCAGTACTTCCTGCAGCACGTCAACACCAACACGGTGTTCTTCCACGACCTGGAGGAGAAGCTCGACTACCTGCAGAAGAACGACTACTACGAGACCGAGACGTTCGAGCAGTACCCCTTCGAGTTCATCCGGGGCCTGTTCGATCGTGCCTACAAGGCCAAGTTCCGCTTCCCGACCTTCCTCGGCGCGTTCAAGTTCTACACCTCGTACGCCCTGAAGACCTTCGACGGCAAGCGCTACCTCGAGCGCTACGAGGACCGCGTCGCCGTCGTCGCCCTCCACCTGGCCCGGGGCGACCAGGAGCTGGCCACCCACCTGGTGGACGAGATGATCGCCGGCCGCTTCCAGCCGGCCACCCCCACCTTCCTCAACTCGGGCAAGAAGCAGCGCGGCGAGCTCGTCTCCTGCTTCCTGCTGCGCATCGAGGACAACATGGAGTCGATCGCCCGCGGCATCAACTCCGCCCTGCAGCTGTCCAAGCGCGGCGGCGGCGTGGCCCTCTCGCTGACCAACATCCGCGAGCACGGCGCGCCCATCAAGCAGATCGAGAACCAGTCCTCCGGCGTCATCCCCGTGATGAAGCTCCTCGAGGACTCCTTCTCCTACGCCAACCAGCTCGGCGCGCGCCAGGGCGCCGGCGCGGTGTACCTCAACGCGCACCACCCGGACATCCACCGCTTCCTCGACACCAAGCGCGAGAACGCGGACGAGAAGATCCGCATCAAGACCCTCTCCCTCGGCGTCGTGATCCCGGACATCACGTTCCAGCTGGCGAAGAAGAACGAGGACATGTACCTGTTCTCGCCGTACGACGTCGAGCGCGTCTACGGGGTGCCGTTCTCCGAGATCTCCGTGACCGAGAAGTACTACGAGATGGTCGACGACGCGCGGATCAAGAAGACCAAGATCAACGCGCGCGAGTTCTTCCAGACCATCGCCGAGATCCAGTTCGAGTCCGGCTACCCGTACGTCGTGTTCGAGGACACCGTGAACGCCGCGAACCCGATCAAGGGCCGCATCACCATGTCCAACCTGTGCTCCGAGATCCTGCAGGTCTCCGAGGCCTCCGAGTACAACGAGGACCTGAGCTACGCCCACGTGGGCCAGGACATCTCCTGCAACCTCGGCTCGATGAACATCGCCAAGACCATGGACTCGCCGGACTTCGGCCGGTCCGTGGAGACCGCGATCCGTGCGCTGACGGCCGTGTCGGTCATGTCCGACATCCAGTCGGTGCCGTCCATCGCCAAGGGCAACGCGGCCTCCCACGCCATCGGCCTGGGGCAGATGAACCTCCACGGCTACCTGGCGCGCGAGCGCGTCCACTACGGCTCGGAGGAGGGCATCGACTTCACGAACATGTACTTCTACGCGGTGCTGTTCCACGCGCTGCGGGCCTCGAACCGGATCGCCATCGAGACCGGCCAGCGGTTCGGCGGGTTCGAGGACTCGAAGTACGCCTCGGGGGAGTTCTTCGACAAGTACACGGACCAGGAGTGGGCGCCCGCCACCGAGCGCGTCGCCGAGCTGTTCGTCGAGGCCGGCATCGCCCTGCCCACGCAGGACGACTGGCGTGAGCTGAAGGCCTCCGTCATGGAGCACGGCATCTTCAACCGCAACCTGCAGGCCGTCCCGCCGACGGGCTCGATCTCCTACATCAACAACTCGACCTCCTCGATCCACCCGGTGGCCTCGAAGATCGAGATCCGCAAGGAGGGCAAGCTCGGCCGCGTGTACTACCCGGCGCCGTACCTCACCAACGAGAACCTCGAGTACTACGAGGACGCGTACGAGATCGGCTACGAGAAGATCATCGACACGTACGCCGCGGCGACGCAGCACGTGGACCAGGGCCTGTCCCTGACGCTGTTCTTCAAGGACACGGCCACCACCCGTGACCTGAACCGCGCGCAGATCTACGCGTGGACGAAGGGCATCAAGACGATCTACTACATCCGCCTGCGCCAGCTCGCGCTGGAGGGCACCGAGGTCGAGGGCTGCGTCAGCTGCATGCTCTGACAGCCAGCCCTTCGAGGCGGGAAATCCGGCGTATTCCGCGCTTCTGAGCGCAGGTGCGCTCGATTTCCCGCCGCGAAGTGGGGCGGCGCGCCTGGCCGGGCGGGGCGGGCCCACGACGTCGTGAGCCCGGACCCGCCCGAGTGGCTGCCGCTGCCCCTGCGGGCCTAGACTGTCCCGGACCCGCGCCCCGATGACCGTGCTCCCGAGAGCCCCCGGAATCCGCGGATTCTCAACGAATTCTTCTGAAGGATGTGCCCTGCCGTGACCGAGACCCAGCAGTCCCACCTCGTCGAGGCGATCAACTGGAACCGCATTCAGGACGAGAAGGACGTGGAGGTGTGGAACCGCCTCGTCAACAACTTCTGGCTGCCGGAGAAGGTGCCGCTGTCCAACGACGTCCAGTCCTGGTCCCACCTCACGGACGAGGAGCGACTGCTCTCCATGCGCGTGTTCACGGGCCTGACGCTGCTGGACACGATCCAGGGCACCGTGGGCGCCGTCTCCCTCATCCCGGACGCCATGACCCCGCACGAGGAGGCCGTCCTCACGAACATCGCGTTCATGGAGTCGGTGCACGCGAAGTCGTACTCCTCGATCTTCTCCACGCTGGCCTCCACCCCGGAGATCGACGAGGCGTTCCGCTGGTCCCGTGAGAACCGGAACCTGCAGGCCAAGGCCGGCCTGATCGTGGAGCGCTATGACGGCCAGGACCCGTACAAGAAGAAGATCGCCTCCACCCTGCTCGAGTCCTTCCTCTTCTACTCGGGCTTCTACTGGCCCATGTACCTCTCCGCGCACGCCCGCCTCACCAACACCGCCGACCTGATCCGCCTGATCATCCGCGACGAGGCCGTGCACGGGTACTACATCGGCTACAAGTACCAGCGGAGCATCGAGACCCTGCCGGAGGAGAAGCGGGAGGAGCTCAAGGCCTTCACCTTCGAGCTGCTGTTCGAGCTGTACGAGAACGAGGTCGAGTACACCCATGACCTCTACGACGCCCTCGGCCTGGCCGAGGACGTGAAGAAGTTCCTGCACTACAACGCGAACAAGGCGCTGATGAACCTGGGCTACGAGCCCATGTTCCCGGCCGAGACCACGAACGTGAACCCCGCCATCCTCTCCGCGCTCTCCCCGAACTCGGACGAGAACCACGACTTCTTCTCCGGCTCCGGCTCCTCCTACGTGATCGGCAAGGCCGAGAACACCGAGGACGAGGACTGGGACTTCTGATCCCGTCCGCCTGAGCCCCGTCCCGACGACGGCCGGTCGCCTCCCCGCGGAGGCGCCCGGCCGTCGTCGTCTCGCGGGGGCATCACACGTCGGCCCCGGGCCCCGCAGTATGACGCTGCGCGTCACCGCCCTGCCCGATGGAGCGCACACGCTGCGATAGGCTTGGGCCCAGCTTCAGGAGAAGCGGCTGTGGACCCCGCCTCGGCGGGTCCACGTGGTCCCACGACGAGCCGCTCGCCAACCCCATGTTCACGGGTGGCAACGGACCGAGAAGCGGCCCGCCTCCGCTGCGTGCAGACCCCTCGAGGGGAGCCCGCGGTGACTGGGGGACGGGCAAGAGCAGCGTTCGAAAGGATCCCGGCCTCCGGCTCGGGGCGTCTCTCGCCCCCCGCCCGCCGTGCTGTGCCCCGCGGGGAATCACCCACCGCACGGCCCACCCCGCACCGTTCCGCACCCGCCGTGCCCACCCGCGCCGGCGACGTCGCACCGTCCTCCAAGGAGAACCCCATGACGACCCCCTCGAACATCTCCCGCCGCTCCTTCGCCGGCCTGTCCTTGGCCGCCGTCGGCGCGTTCGCCCTGACCGCCTGCAACTCGCAGGCCGAGAAGAAGGGCGACGACGGCGCCCAGACCGTGCGCATCGGCGTCGTGTCCGAGAACGAGACGCACCGCGCCCTGGTGAAGCTCGCCAAGGAGAAGCACGGCATCGACGTCGAGATCCGCAACTTCACCGAGTACACGCAGCCGAACCCGGCGCTGGACAACGGCGACATCGACATGAACTGGTTCCAGCACATCGCCTACCTGGCCGACTACAACCAGGCCTCCGGCAAGGACCTGACGCTGATCGGGACCACCGAGATCATCCCGCTGCCCCTGTACTCCAAGAAGTACAAAGACGTCTCCGAGTTCAAGAAGGGCGACACCGTCGCCATCCCGAACGACACCGTGAACCAGGCCCGCGCCATCAACGTGCTCGTCGCCGCCGGCCTGTTGAAGCTGTCCAACGAGACCATCCGCCCGGAGGTCCGCGACATCGACGAGGCCGCCTCCACCGTGACGGTGCAGCCCGTGGCCGCGCAGCAGACCGTGAACGCGCTCGAGTCCGTGCAGGGCGCGGTCATCAACAACACGTTCTCGGCCGACGCCGGCATCGACACGAACACCGCCCTGTTCAAGGACGACCCCCAGGCCGACTCCGCCAAGCCGTTCGTCAACGGCTTCGCCGTGCGCCGCGCGGACCGCGAGAACGAGACCTACAAGAAGGTCGCGGCCCTGTACCACGAGCAGGCCGTGCTGGACGAGTCCGCGAAGCTCTCCTCCGACACGAGCGTGCCGGTGCAGCTCGACGCCGCCCAGATCGACGAGACCCTGAAGCAGTACCAGGACGCGATCGCGAAGCAGGACGCCTGATCCATGGCAGGTTCCCATACGTCCGACCGTGACGCGGTCACCCCGGGGCGCCACTCTGAGGGCGCCCCGGGGGAGCCGGTCATCGTCTTCGACCACGTCAGCCGCGTCTACGCCGCCAAGAAGGGCCGCGGCGTCACGGCCGTGGACGACGTCTCGCTCTCCGTGCGACGCGGCGAGGTCTTCGGCGTGATCGGCTTCTCCGGCGCCGGCAAGTCCACCCTGATCCGCATGATCAACGGGCTGGAGAAGCCGACGTCGGGCACCGTCACGGTGCTGGGCCAGCAGGTCTCCCACCTGTCCGAGGCGAAGCTGCGTCCGCTGCGCACCCGCATCGGCATGGTGTTCCAGCAGTTCAACCTGCTGACCTCCCGCACGGTGGCCGGGAACATCGAGTTCGCCCTGGACACGGCCGGCTGGCCACGCTCCAAGCGCCGCGCTCGCGTGGCGGAGCTGCTCGAGTTCGTCGGCCTGGCGGACAAGGCCAAGCACTACCCGGAGCAGCTCTCGGGCGGCCAGAAGCAGCGCGTCGGCATCGCCCGCGCCCTGGCCGCCGAGCCGGAGATCCTGCTCGCGGACGAGGCCACCAGCGCCCTGGATCCCTCGACGACGCACGAGGTGCTCTCCGTGCTGCGCCGCGTCAACGAGGAGCTCGGGGTCACGATCGTGGCCATCACCCACGAGATGGAGGTCATCCGCTCGATCGCCGACCGCGTCGCCGTGATGGACACCGGCCGCGTGGTGGAGTCCGGCAAGGTCTACGACCTCTTCTCCCGGCCCGCCCACTCCGCCGACGCCGCGTCCTTCGTGGCCACGGCGCTCAAGGATCGGCCGAATGCCGAGGAGGTGGCCCGCATCCGGGCGCGCACCGAGGGCCGGCTGATCATGGTCTCGCTCAAGGACGCCGCCGCGGTGTCGGCCGTGCTCGGCACCGCGTCGACGCGCGGCGTCAGCTTCGAGATCGCCCACGGCGGCATGTCCGCCACCAAGGACTCCGCGTACGGCCTGCTCACCGTGGCGCTCACGGGTGAGCCCGCCGCGGTGGACGCGTTCGTCGCGGACCTGGCCGGCGCCGGGGACGTGCAGGAGGTGCAGCAGTGATCGACCGTTTCCAGAACCTCGACTGGGGGTACTACGGCCCCGAGCTCCTGACCGCCGTGGGGGACACCCTCTACATGGTCGGCTGGGCGTTCGTCATCGGCGGCGTCCTCGGCCTGCTGGTCGGGCTCGTCCTCTACACCACGCGCCCGGGCGGCATCTTCGCCAACCGCGCCGTCTACCTGGTCACGAACTTCATCGTGAACCTCATCCGGCCCATCCCGTTCGTCATCCTCATCGCCGCCCTGCAGCCGCTGACCATCGCGACGCTCGGCACCGGCATCGGCAACACCGCCGTGGTGTTCTGCATGATCTGGGCGTCCACGTTCGGCATCGCCCGCATCGTGGAGCAGAACCTCGTCTCCCTCGACCCCGGCGTGATCGAGGCCGCCCGCGCGATGGGCGCCTCCCGCATGCGGATCGTGCGCACCGTGGTGCTGCCCGAGGCCCTCGGCCCGCTGATCCTCGGCTTCACGTTCGTGATCATCTCGCTCGTGGACATGTCCGCCATGGCGGGCATCATCGGCGGCGGTGGCGTCGGCAACTTCGCCATCGTGGAGGGCTACAACCGGTTCCGTCCGGAGGTCACCTGGCTGGCCGTGATCGTGGTGATCGTGTTCGTCCAGGCGCTGCAGCTGATCGGCAACGGCATCGCCCGCAAGGTCATGCGCCGCTGAACCCCGGCTCGGTCCGCACGAAGACGGCCGGTGACATCCCCGCGGGGACGTCACCGGCCGTCGTCGTTCTGGCAGACTTCGGCCCATGACCGACATCACCTCCACCCCCGCGACCTCCGTCGCCGACGATCCCCTGGCCTTCTACGTCCGCCTCGGTGAGCCCACCGTGGACGCCGACGGCGTCCGCACCTCCCGCGTGCGCTCCACCGTGCACGCCCAGGGCGCATGGCGGCAGGAGGAGATGCACATGGCCGCCGTCTCGGGCCTGCTGCTGCACGAGGTGGCTGCGCACGAGACCACCCCCGGGCTGCGGGTGGGACGGCTCTCCTACGACATCCTGGGCACGCTCTGGTCGGGCGAGCTCGAGGTGGTCACGCGCACCCTGCGTCCGGGCCGCACCATCGAGCTCGTCGAGTCCGTGCTCCACGCCCGGGGCCGCACCGTGCTGACCCTGCGGGCCTGGCTGCTGTCCACCTCGGACACCTCCGCCGTCG
This sequence comes from Micrococcus sp. UYEF5, assembly GCF_040546065.1. Classification (NCBI taxonomy): domain Bacteria; kingdom Bacillati; phylum Actinomycetota; class Actinomycetes; order Micrococcales; family Micrococcaceae; genus Micrococcus; species Micrococcus sp. UYEF5. Next base: position 39,403 of record NZ_JBEPNB010000001.1, on the reverse strand, counting down.
CCCAGCTGCCGGACGAGCCCCTCCCGCCGCGCTCGCAGGCGCAGTCGCACAACGCGCTCCACGGATGGGGAGGCGGGTACATCGCCTCCCTCGACGGCGTCGTCCTGCCCGGCCACGGGCCGGGCCACGGCCGGGTGTGGCTCACCACGGACCGCGAGATGGTGGCGGGGGAGAGCACGAGCGACCTGGTGCGCCTGATCAGCCTCACCGATGCGGCCAACGGGATCGCCCCCGCCCTGCCGGCGAAGCCGGGCGGGTGGTTCTTCCCCAACGTGGACCTGCAGATCCACCTGTACCGCGAGCCCACCGGCCACTGGCTCGGCCTCGCGGGGCAGGTCACGGTGGGCCCGGACGGCGTGGGCCTGACCAGCACCGTCCTCCACGACGACGACGGCCCCTTCGCCCACGTCGAGCAGACCCTCACCCTGCGCTCCTGGCCGGTCGAGGGCGGCCTGTGAGCCCAGCTCCCCGGCTGCGCTGGGCCGTGCAGGAGCGGACCCTCGGGGCCGCTGAAGACCTCGACTGGGCCATGGGCGAGCTGGCCGTCTTCCGCGCCGCCGCGGCCGAGGGAAGGGCCCTCGACGATCTGATCCGCGTCTACGTGCCCGAACCGACGGTCGCGTTCGGCCAGCGCGACGCGCGGCTGCCCGGTTTCGCGGCCGCGGCTGCGGCGGCCCGGGCCCACGGCTTCGCGCCGGTGGTGCGCCGGGCCGGCGGGCGGGCGGCGGCCTACCATCACGGCTGCCTGGTGGTGGACCACCTGAGCCAGCAGGAGGACGCGGCACTCACCCAGCAGGCCCGGTTCGCCGAGTTCGCCGACCTGTTCGTGCGGGCGTTCGCGCGCATGGACGTGCCCGCCTCCGTGGGCGAGATCCCGGGGGAGTACTGCCCGGGTGAGTTCTCCGTGCAGGGTCCTGCGCCGACCTACCCGGTGAAGCTGGCCGGCTCCGCGCAGCGCGTGGTGAAGGGGGCGTTCCTGTTCTCCACCCACGTGGTGGTGTCCGACCCCGCCCCGCTGCGGGCCGTGCTCGTCGACGTCTACCGGGAGCTCGGCCTGGACATGGACCCCCGCACGGCGGGCGCGGCCGAGGACGTGCGTCCCGGGGTGAGCGTCCCCGCGTTCGCCGTGGCCCTGCGGGAGGAGTACACGGCGTGGGCCGCCGCCGCCGGGCTCGAGGTCGTGGACGAGCAGCTCGCCGTCCTCGGCGCGGGCACCGCCGGCTGAGGGCACGGGCGGCCCGGCTGCGGGCGGCCCGTCAGGCCGTGAGATCCGCGATGATCTCCCGCTTGCGTCGCGGGGTGAAGCCGGCCGCCACGGCCGCCGCCCGGCGCGCCGCGTCCGTCCGGTACAGGGACCAGCCCCGCTGCACGAGGAACGGCACGGGCTTGCGACGCTCGGCGACATCGCGCACGAACCGGCGGGCCGCCGTCGTGGTCCGCGCCTGGTCGATGTACCAGGCCGCGTAGCGGACTCCGGCCCGGTCCAGGGCGGCGGGCATGCGCTCGGCGAAGATGCCCTCCGCCACGATCACCCCGCCCGGCTCGAGCGCGACGGTGCTGTGCCCGCGGACGGAGGACGTGGAGATGTCGTAGTCGGGCACGCGCGTGGCGCCCTCTTCGAGCAGTTCGACGACGGCGTCCACCGCCGCCTGCTCATCCCATGTTCCGGGGTGGTCCCAGTCGATCTCGCCGTACGGGGTGCGCGGGAACGCGGGGCCGGGCCCGCCCGCGGCGCCGTCGTCGGACTGCGGACGGTAGAAGGCATCGAGCGAGAGGTGGGGCCGGCCGTGCCGCCGGGCCAGGTAGGACTTGCCGGAGCCCGACGCGCCGCCGAGCAGGATCACGGAGGGAGGGGGCGAGGCGGGGAGGATGGTCACGGGGGACCATTCTTCCCCACCTCGGCGCGTCCTCAGTGGCCGCGGTCGATCCACTCCTGCAGGTGCGGCCTCTCCGTGCCGATCGTGGTGGAGTCGCCGTGGCCGGTGTGGACCACGGTGGCCTCCGGCAGCGGGAGCAGGCGCTCGCGGATGGATTCGATGATCGTGTCGAAGTCCGAGTACGAGCGGCCGGTGGCGCCGGGCCCGCCCTGGAACAGGGTGTCGCCGGAGAACACGACGCCGGTCGGGGCGCCGTCGTCGCCGGCCTCGCCCAGGGCGGGGGCGTACAGGCAGACCGAGCCGGGGGAGTGGCCGGGGGTGTGCAGCACCCGCAGCTCGACGCCGGCCACGCGCAGGACGTCGCCCTCGGCGAGCGCGCCGTCGGGCTCCTCGTCGGGGAAGACGTCGTCCCAGAGCATGCGGTCTGCGGGGTGGAGCAGCACGGGGGCGTCCACCATCTGGCGGAACTCCTGGACCTGGCGGATGTGGTCGTCGTGGCCGTGGGTGAGGACGATGGCCAGCACCTGGCGGCCGTTCACCTTCTTCCAGACGGCCGAGGCGTCATGGGCCGGGTCGATGACGACGCACTGCTCCGCGCCGCCGACGATCCACACGTTGTTGTCCACGTCGAACGTCTCCCCGTCCAGGGAGAACGTGCCAGAGGTGACCAGGTGATCGATGCGCGCCATCAGAGCACCACCACCGAGCGCAGGACGTCGCCGGACTTCATCGTCTCGAAGGCCTCGTTCACCTCGTCGAGGGCGATGGTCTCCGTGACGAACTCGTCCAGCGGCAGGCGGCCCAGGCGGTACTGGTCCACGAGCATCGGGAAGTCGCGCTCCGGCAGGCAGTCGCCGTACCACGAGGACTTCAGCGCGCCGCCGCGGCCGAACACCTCCGGCAGGGGCAGCTTCAGCTCCATGCCGGGGGTGGGCACGCCCACCAGGACGACGCGGCCGGCCAGGTCCCGGGCGTAGAACGCCTGCTCGTAGGTCTCCGGGCGGCCGACCGCCTCGATGACCACGTCGGCACCGAAGCCGCCGGTCGCCGCGCGGATGGCCTCCACGGGGTCCTCGTCCTTCGAGTTCACGGTGTGGGTGGCGCCGAGCTCCTCAGCCTTGGCGAGCTTCTTGGCGTCGATGTCCACCGCGATGATCGTGGTGGCGCCGGCGAGCTTCGCCCCGGCGATCGTGGCCACGCCGACGCCGCCGCAGCCGATCACGGCCACGGACTCGCCGCGCTTGACCTCGCCGGTGTTGATGGCCGCGCCGATGCCGGCCATGATCCCGCAGCCGAGCAGGCCGACCGCGGCCTGTTCCTCGGGCGTGTCGACGCCGTCGACCTGGGTGCACTGCTTGGCGTGGACGAGCGTCTTGTCCGCGAACGCCCCGATGCCCAGGGCCGGGGACAGCTCCGTGCCGTCCTCCAGGGTCATCTTCTGGGTCGCGTTGTGGGTGTTGAAGCAGTACTTCGGTTCGCCCTTCCGGCACGCGCGGCACTCGCCGCACACGGCGCGCCAGTTGAGGATCACGGTGTCGCCGACCTTGACGTGGTCGACGCCCTCGCCGATCGCGGAGACCACACCCGTGGCCTCGTGGCCGAGCAGGTACGGGTACTCGTCGCCGATCCCGCCCTGCTGGTAGTGCAGATCCGTGTGGCAGACGCCGCAGGTCTTGATGTCGACGACGGCCTCGCCGGGTCCCGGATCGGGGATGACGATGGTCTCGATGGTGACGGGGGCGTCCTTCGCCATGGCGACGACGCCGCGGACCTTTTGGGACACGTTGTTCCTCCTGGTGGTGGGGATCTGCCCGATGCCGCGCATGCGTGGGGCGGCGCGACGTGCGGGCTCGTTCTGCCCATCCCATCACAGGTGTCTGTGCGACGCATCGGTGAGCAGCCGGGGGGCCTGGTGTGTGGTGTCGCCGCGGCGGCCGGGGGAGACTGCAACCTGACCCGCAGCACCGATGTGAACGGAGGGGCGAACCGTGGCAGGACAGGGCAGAGACGAGGACGAGGCGTACGAAGCTCCGGAGGCTCCAGCCGGGGCTCCGGCCGGTGCCCGGAACGGCACCGGGGCGCTCGCTCAGTGGCGCATCCCACTGGTGGGGCTGCTGATCGGCGTCGGCCTGGGGGTGGTGTTCGGACTGGGCACCGAAAGGCCCTGGGGCACTGTGCTCGGCTGCGCGATGATGGGCTTCGCCCTCGGCATCGCGTGGATGTATGTCGAGCGTGGCCGGGACGGGAGGGATCGCTGACGTGTGCGGCCGCTACGTGATGGCCCGCGCCACGAGCGACCTGGTGGCCCTGGGCGATGCCGAGACGAATGAGGAGCTGGTGCTGCGCCAGAGCTGGAACGTGGCGCCGACAGCCGAGGTGCCGATCCTCGTGGCGCATGCGGACGACGGCGGTGCCGGGGTGACCCGGCGGATCCACGTGGCCCGCTGGGGCCTGGTGCCGCCGTGGGCGAAGGGGCTGTCCGTGGGGTCCCGTGTGTTCAACGCGCGCTCGGAGACCGTGGCCTCCAAGCCGACGTTCCGGGCCGCCGTCCGCGCCCGCCGCTGCGCCGTACCGGCGGAGGGCTACTACGAGTGGAAGACGCCGGAGCCTGGCGCCGAGGGTCCCGACGGGCGGGCCGCGAAGAAGCAGCCCTACTACGTGCACCCGGCCGGGGCCGGGGACGGCGAGGGGCCGGTCATCTGGTTCGCCGGCCTGTACGAGTGGTGGCAGGACCCCGAGGCGAAGGCCGCGGGGGAGGACGCCTGGGTCCTCTCGACGACGATCCTCACCATGGCCGCGCCCGACGCGGACGACGACGATCCGGTGCTCGCCGCACTCGGCCAGCTGCACGACCGGCTGCCCGTGCCCATGGACGCCGAGACGATGGACCGGTGGCTCACCCCGGACACGCTCGGGTCCGCCGAAGAAGCCGACGCCCTCGTGGGCCAGGTGTGCGCCCGCGCGTACGACGTCGCGGCGGGCTGGTCGCTGCGGCCCGTGGAGGGCGCCGTGGGGAACGTCCGGAACAACGGGCCGGAGTTGATCCAGGAGATGAGAGAGCAGCAGGGCACGCTGCTCTGAGGGACGGGGCGACGACGGTGATCGGCCCGTGAGACGCGGGAGCGCGGTGCCGCGGCATCGTGATCGGATCGAGACGGATCCGAGACCGTTCTGAACTCCCCCTGAGAATGGGCTCTGCGTAGCGTGGGTGTCACCGGGCCGGTATGAGCGCCGCATCTTTCGGAGGGGTGCCACGGCGAGGCCGGAGACGGCCATCTCCTGTTCGCCCTGTCCGTGGACGGCACCCCGGTGGCCGCCGCCCTCTACGATGAGGCCGCCGGCACTCCGGAGGGCAACAGAGGCCCCTCTGCCGGGCTCGTCTACGCGTGGGGGGAGCACAGCCTGGCCGACCCCGTGTTCGGGGACAACCCCGAGTGGTTCTTCACGCTGGAGCACGCCGAGTCGGGCGTGCTGCTGCCGTTCCGGTCCGAAGGCCTGGGCGACGACGCGGCGGTCGCGGAACTCTCGTGGGGTCCGCGCTGGGGTGCCCTCTGGCGCGACACCACGGTGGACTCCTTCACCGGGTTTCACTACCTCGCCGACGCGACATACCCGACCGACGACCGCCTCGTCCTCGACTGGTCGCTGGACGGGATGACCAAGAGTGAGGACGTCATCATCACCCAGGACGCGGCGCGGTCCGACGTCTTCGCGCTCGTCGAGTTGCTCGCGGACGGGCAGAAGCCTTGGGCCCTGAACGTGCCGGCGGGGGAGGACGCCCCGTCTCCCGGCGAGGCGGACCCGGTGCCGCCCGCCGAGCAGGAGCCCGTCGACACTCCGGCTCCCGTGGCCGGGGAGGAACCGGGGGAGGGAACGGGCGGGGAGGAGACCCACACGACCCCGGACACGGTCGAGACCGGGCGTGAGGTTCGGCGGGCGCGCTCGGAGCGCTCGCGGCCCTCGGCGCGGGACTCGTGCTCATGGCCCGGGGGCGGGTGCGCCGGGTCTGACACACCCGGCCGACGAGGGGGCCGCGGGGCGGTGGACGGGAGACCGTCGGCCGCCCCGCGGTCTGTGCTCAGCCGGCCGGAGCGGATTCGATGGGGCCGGTGCAGCCCCAGGCTGAGGAGTCGACGCTGCAGTCATCGGCGACATTGCGGGTGATGGTGCGCCAGATATTCGCGGTGACAGGGGCCGAGTCGAGGCTGATGGTGCCCGGGATGAGCACCCACTCGCCCCCGGCCTCCCGGTATTCGCCGATGTACACGGTGGTGAGGCGGACCGTGTACTGCCCGGTGTCCTCGTACACGTGGCTCGTGGGGGTGGGGACGTTGAACTCCGGCTGGCTCTGGCCTGCGACCGAGGTGGTCTTGGTGGGGGACCCATCCCCGTAATCCCAGTGGAAGCTCACCGGCGTGGCGCGGAGTTCGACCTCGACCCCGTTGAGGGTGGTGACGAGCGTGCGCGTCTCGGCGTCTGCGTAGAAGTTCGTCTCCGCATTGCGGATCCCGCGTCCGCCATTGTCCGACCGGATCTCAGGCTCCAGCACGAGGAGCGTGCGGACCTCGTCGATGGAGACGGGCGGGGCGCCGTTGCTGGAGGCCTTGGCCGTCCAACATTTGGGGGCGCCATAGACGGGATTCGCATCAGGTTGACGGGTGTCTATGGTCTGCGCCCGGATCCATGAACCCTCGGGGCAGAAGTTGTCCTCCTGCTCTCGGCAGCTCTCGAAATCCGGATTGCCCAGCTGCCCTGAGAAGCATGCACTGACCGTCTTGTGCTCTAGGTGGGAGTCTCTGCCAGAGTCTCGACTCCTGCTCCCCGCGGTCACAGCACTTTTGCGATCAGGCCTTTTTTCATTACGACAGTGAGACGTTCCATTAAAAGAGTCTGATCGAGCGGAATAATTGATATTCGTTGATTTGCAGGTGGCGGAGGAAGGCGAAGTGACAGCCCAGGCGCCTGTCGCTCCGACACTAGCTAGCGTGATAGCCGCTGCCATAGCAATCAGTGTCTGGTGCTTCATTGAGACGGGTCTCCACCCTCGTAGGTCATTTCATCAATCACCCAGCGGCCGTTGTTGGTGTCGTAGGAGACCTCTACTAGCCAGGGCTGCTTCGACGCATGTGCGACTCGGGCGTCCTCTGGAATGGAGCCATCACTGGAATACCCGGTCCCGTCTTCAGTTGTGATGAGCAACGTCGAGATGTACCCGTTCTCCGACTGTGCAGTGAGCATCGAGTCAATTCGAGGTTCCGTGCCGGTGTACCAGCCACCATCCTTATAAATTCCATCAATGCTGTCGCTACGGACCGAACAGAACTCGCAATACTCGCTGTAGAGAGAGTCGAGGAGTTCCGTGTCTCCGGTCTGCTCGGCGTAGTAGTGCGCGTCCCAGAAATAGCGAATCGCCGCCTCGGCGCCCTCCTTGGTCTCTTCCTTCATGGCGGCGGGCATCTCTGGCTTGGGCACGTTCCGCGCGGGGCCGTCAGCAGACGCGGGCACGTATTCGCCGGACCTGCTCTCCGTGGCCGTGGGGGATGAGCTGACGCCCGCGGTCTCGCTCGTGCTCGCGGGCGCGGACGTCTCGACGGCGGGCTTGGCGGACGAGGGTGACGTCGTCGACGACTCGGCGGGCTCGGACTGCCCGCCACAGGCGGTCAGTGCGAGCGCCAAGGCCACGCTGAGCGTGCCGGCCTGGGCGAATCGGTGGCGGCGCAGGGCGCGCCCGGGTGCGGTGAGAGACATTTCCCCTCCAACTGGACGTCCGTCGTGTGTCCGCGCCTCCCGCGCTGATCCCGCAGCGCGGTGCCCGTGGCATGCGAGGCCCGGTTGGTTCGGAGTATACGCAGGCGGATTGTGGTCCTGCTCGCATTGTCCACAGGACCGTGCCGGCGCACTTCTTCCGGCCCAAGAGACGATTTTCTCGTGCATGTGCGCCCCAGGGTCGGGTCGAGGTCCGCGGTCAGGACTCGGTCCCTCCCATCCCGGGGGCCATGCGTCCTTAACGTGTCCGGCGGCCGCCCTACGTTCGCCTCCATCGCATTCGAACACATATTCGAGTACGATCGGGGGTGCGGCCCCACCTTCCCACTTCTTCCCCGCGTCCGGTCCGCCGGACGGGCCGCGCTCCCATCGCCCGACGGCACCCCGTCGTCGGTCCGGTCAGCAGTGCACAGGGAGAGAAGCAGAATGGGAGTCCTCACACAGTCGGTGGCGGTGGAGTGCGGGGCAGACGGCACCCCGCAGGGGCTGCGCTGGAACGGGCGGGACTACGTCCTCGCAGAGCGCCCCGTGCGCTGGTTCGAGCGGCGCCGCTGGTGGGCGGAGGAGGTCCGCGCGGAGAAGGGCCGCGGCGCCGGTCTCGTCGACCACGAGATGTGGCGGCTGCAGGTCCGCCTGGCCCGGGCCGGCGCCGCGCCCCTGCAGACCCTCGACGTCGCCCACCACCTGGACTCCGGCCGGTGGCGGCTCGTGCGCGTCCACGAGCACGCCCAGGACCTGAGGCGGTCGGCATGAGCCGGGCCACCGCGGCCGGACGCACCGCCGCACCCTTCGCCCACCTGCACGTCGCCTCCGCGTTCAGCGCCCACTACGGGGTCAGCTGGCCCGAGGACCTCGTGGCCGCCGCCGCGGCCGCGGACATGGACCTGCTGGCCTGCACCGACCGGGACGGGCTCTACGGCATGGCCAAGCACGTGGGCGCCTGCCTGCGCCACGGCATCACCCCGATCGTGGGCGTGGACCTGGCCGTCCGGTGGAGCGAGGACGAGAACGCCGGCCGCGTGGTCGTGCTCGCCCGAGGAGGCTGTCATGGCTCCGGCTACCGCTCCCTGTGCGAGCTCGTCTCCGCCGCCCACGCCCGCACCACCGGGGGAGCGGCAGGCGGCAGCCCGTGGGCCAGCGTCGCCGAGCTCGCCGCCGCGGCGGCCGGCCGGGTCCCCACCGCCGCCAACCGAGACAACCCGCCCACCCCCGAGCTGTTCGTCCTCCTCGGCCCGGACTCGGACGTCGGCCGCCACCTGGCCCGCCGCCGGTACGCGGCCGGCCTCGCCGCCCTGCGCCGCTGGAAGGCGGCCCTGCCCGCAGGCAGCCCCCACGCCGACGTCGTCACCCACCTCTCCGCCCCCGGCCGCCGCCTCGACACCGGGCACGCCGTGAAGACCCTCCGCGCCGCCCGCCAGGCCCGCATCCCCGCCGTCCTGACCAACGCCGTGCGCTACGCGGCCCCGGACGGTGCCGCCACCGCGGACGTCCTCGACGCCGTCCGTGCCCTCAGCTCCCTCGACGCCCTCCACGACCTGCAGCCCAACGGACAGGGCTGGCTCAAGTCCACCGCCGCCATGCACCGCATCGCCCACGAGGTCGCCTTCGCCGCCGACGACCGCCCCGCCCCCCTGCTCGAGGCCACCCGCCGCCTCGCCGAGGCCTGCGCACTCGACCCCGAGACCGACCTCGGCTGGGGCGTGCCCCGCGTCCCCGAGGCCGCCGTCATCGGCATCGACGGCCCCCCGGAGCACGTGCTGCGCGAGCGCACCCGCACCGGCCTCCTCGCCCGCTACCCCCACCTCCACACCGGGGGAGGCCTCCCCGGCACCAGCCAGGCGGCCCGAGACCTGCAGGACCGCGCCGAGCACGAGCTCGGCATCATCACCCGACTCGGCTTCTCCTCCTACTTCCTCACCGTGGCCGCCGTCGTCGACCTCATCGAGGGCATGGGCATCCGCGTGGCCGCCCGCGGCTCCGGCGCCTCCTCCCTCGTCAACCACGCCCTGCGCATCTCCCATGTCGACCCCATGGCCAACGGCCTGATCATGGAGCGCTTCCTCTCCACCGACCGCTCCACCCTCCCGGACATCGACATCGACGTGGAGTCCGCCCGCCGCCACGAGATCTACCGCGCCGTCGTCGATCGCTTCGGCGCCGAGCGCACCACCCTCATGAGCATGCAGAACGCCTACCGGGCCCGCGGCGCCGTCCGCGACGCCGGCCTCGCCCTCGGCATGCCCGAACCCGAGGTGGACGCCATCGCCAAGCAGCTCTGGCGCTTCTCCGCCTCGAACTTCCGCGAGGCACTCCAGCGCATGCCCGAACTCGGCGGCCTCTCCCGCCGCATCGAGTCCGGCCGCGCCGAGGGCGACCGCCAGCTGGACCTGCTCGTCGACCTCACCGAACGCCTCGACCGCCTGCCCCGCCACATCTCCATGCACCCCTGCGGCGTCATCCTCGGCGACGCCACCCTGCTGCACCGCACCCCCGTCCAGCCCTCCGGCATGGGCCTGCCCATGAGCCAGTTCGACAAGCACGACATGGACCCCATGGGCTTCCTCAAGCTCGACATCCTCGGCGTGCGCATGCAGTCCGCCATCGCCTACACGATCGCCGAGGTCGAACGCACCACGGGCGAGCGCATCGACCTCGAACAGGTGCCCCTCGACGACCCCGCCACCTACGCGATGATCCGCACCACCCACACCCTCGGCTGCTTCCAGATCGAGTCCCCGGGCCAGCGCGAACTCGTCGGCAAACTCGCCCCCCGCGAGTTCAACGACCTCACCGTGGACATCTCCCTCTTCCGCCCCGGCCCCATGCAGTCCGACATGGTCCGACCCTTCCTCGAACAGCGGCACGGCTGGGCACCCGCCCACTACCCGCACCCCGACCTGCGGCCCGTCCTCGCCGAGACCCACGGGGTCACCGTCTTCCACGAACAGGTCCTACGCACCATGGACGTCATGACCGGCTGCGGACTGGCCCGCGCCGACGAGCACCGCCGCCTCCTCGGCGGCCCGCAGGAACACCTCGTCGAAGAGGCCTTCCGCACCGGCGCCCTCGCCCGCGGCTACTCCCTCGAAGTCATCGACGAGGTCTGGGCCACCCTCTCCGCCTTCGGCTCCTTCGGCTTCTGCAAGGCCCACGGCGCCGCCTTCGCCGTCCCCACCTACCACTCCGCCTGGCTCAAGACCCACCACCCCGCCGCCTTCATGGCCGCCATCCTCGAACACGACCCCGGCATGTACCCCGCCCGCCTCATGGTCGCCGAGGCCCGCCGCATGGGCATCCCCGTCCTCCCCGTGGACGTCAACGCCTCCTCCCGCCACGTCCACGTCGAGTGGGTCCCCGCCCACCCCGAGATCGACGACGGCGCCCCCGGCCGCTGGGGCATCCGCCTGCCCCTCACCAGCCTCTCCGGACTCAGCGAAGCCGAGACCGACCGCCTCGACGCCGGCCGTCCCTACCGCTCCCTCGCCGACGTCCGCGACCGCGCCCGCCCCACCGCCCGCAACCTCGAACGCCTCGCCCAGCTCGGCGCCCTCGACTGCCTCCTCCCACCCGGCGGCGCCTCCCGCACCGACCTCGTCCACCACCTCGAACTCCAGCACTCCACCACCCGCGGCACCGCCCCCGGCCGCACCGCCCCGCGCTCGCGGTCCGCCCGTCCACGGCAGGTGGAGGGCCAGCTGGCCCTGGACCTGCCGGACACCGAGCTCACCGCCCTCGCCCCGCTCTTCCCGGACCCGGGCCCGGCCGCCCGGGTCCGCACCGAGCTGGAGCTCACCGCCCTGGACGTCACCGCCCACCTCATGGACTCCCACGCCCCGTACCTGGACGCGCTCGGCGTCACCCGGGCGAAGGACCTGCTCGGGCTGCGCACGCAGTCCCGGGTGCTCGTGGCAGGGGTGCGCGTGGCCACCCAGACCCCGCCCATGCGCAGCGGCAAGCGGGTGGTGTTCCTCTCCGTGGACGACGGCACCGGCTGCGTGGACGCCTCCTTCTTCACCGAGGCCCAGCACGCCTCCGGGGAGATGCTCTTCTCCGCCCGCCTCCTGCTGATCGAGGGCACCGTCCGGCGCACCGGCGACCGGGCCGTGTCCGTCCAGGCCGTGCGCGCCTGGGACCTGCACCGGCCCGAGACGCTCCCGGACCCCGACTACCTGGACGCCACCCGGCAGCAGTGGCGGGACTGGCTCGCGGCGGACCGCCGAGCCGCCGCCGCGCGCCGCAGCGGCCGGGCGGGCACCGGAGCGCAGCCCCTGCCGGACATCCCGCACCACGGCACGGGCGGCTGGCCCGTGAAGGTGCGCACCGACGTCGGGCCGGCCGGCGGGGCCCGCCCCGGCCGCACGGCACCCGATCGGCCCGCTCCGGAGCACACCCCGATCCCGGTGCCCCACCCGGAGACGTGGGAGCTGCTGCCCACCCCGGACAGATGAGACCGTCCGCCTCCGTGCCCCGCCGTCCGGCCGCGCCCCTAGAATGGGACGCGGCCGACGGTGGCCCCCGTACGCCACCGATCCCGAAGCCAGACCTCGAAGGAGCACCGTGTCGGAGCCGAAGAACATCCTGCTGACCGTGGACGGAGAGCTGCGGGAGGTGACGCACGGCACCACCGGCCTCGACCTCTTCCGCGAGAAGCCGACCACCGCCGTCATGCGGGTGGACGGCCTGCTCTGGGACCTGGCCCGGGAGATCCCTGCCGGCGCGTCCGTCGAAGCGGTGGACATCACGGAGCCCGAGGGCCTCGAGGTGCTGCGGCACTCCACCGCCCACGTGATGGCCCAGGCCGTGCAGCAGCTGCGCCCGGGCGCCAAGCTCGGCATCGGCCCGTACATCACGGACGGCTTCTACTTCGACTTCGACGTCGACGAGCCCTTCACCCCCGAGGACCTCAAGCAGATCTCCTCGCTCATGCAGAAGATCGTGAAGTCCGGCCAGACCTTCCGCCGCCGCGTCGTGGACGAGGAGACCGCCCGCGCCGAGATGGCGGACGAGCCCTACAAGCTCGAGCTGCTCGGCAAGAAGGATGCCGCGGACACCGCCGGCGAGGGCGCCTCCGTGGAGGTCGGGGCCGGGGAGATCACCATCTACGACAACGTGGACCGCAAGACCGGCGACGCCGTGTGGTGCGACCTCTGCCGCGGCCCGCACCTGCCCTCCACCAAGCTCATCGGCAACGGCTTCGCGCTCACCCGCTCCGCCGCCGCCTACTGGCTCGGCAACGAGAAGAACAAGCAGCTGCAGCGCATCTACGGCACCGCCTGGGCCAGCAAGGACGACCTCAAGGCCTACCAGGAGCGCCTCGCCGAGGCCGAGCGCCGCGACCACCGCAAGCTCGGCGCCGAGCTGGATCTCTTCTCCTTCCCGGACGAGCTCGGCTCCGGCCTGCCCGTGTTCCACCCGCGCGGCGGCATCATCCGCAAGGAGATGGAGGACTACTCCCGTCGGCGCCACACCGAGGCCGGCTACGAGTTCGTCTACACCCCGCACATCACCAAGCAGCACCTCTACGAGGTGTCCGGCCACCTCGACTGGTACGCGGACGGCATGTTCCCGCCCATGCACATCGACGAGGTCCGTGATCCCGAGACCGGCGAGATCACGCGCCAGGGGCAGAACTACTACCTCAAGCCGATGAACTGCCCCATGCACAACCTGATCTACCGCTCCCGCGGCCGGTCCTACCGTGAGCTGCCGCTGCGGCTGTTCGAGTTCGGCTCCGTGTACCGGTACGAGAAGTCCGGCGTGGTCCACGGGCTCACGCGCGTGCGCGGCATGACCCAGGACGACGCCCACATCTACTGCACCCGCGAGCAGATGAAGGAGGAGCTGACCACCACGCTCAACTTCGTCCTCGACCTGCTCAAGGACTACGGCCTCAACGACTTCTACCTCGAGCTCTCCACGAAGGACCCGGAGAAGTTCGTCGGCTCCGACGAGATCTGGGAGGAGGCCACCCGCACCCTCGCCGAGGTCGCGGAGGCCTCCGGTCTGCAGCTCGTCCCGGATCCGGGCGGCGCCGCGTTCTACGGCCCGAAGATCTCGGTCCAGGCCCGGGACGCCATCGGCCGCACGTGGCAGATGTCCACCATCCAGCTGGACTTCAACCTGCCCGAGCGCTTCGACCTCGAGTACCAGGCCGCCGACGGCACCCGTCAGCGCCCCGTGATGATCCACCGCGCCCTCTTCGGCTCCATCGAGCGCTTCCTGGGCGTCCTCACCGAGCACTACGCCGGCGCGTTCCCGGCCTGGCTTGCCCCGGAGCAGGTCGTGGCCATCCCGGTGGCCGAGGCATTCAACGACTACCTGGACGACGTCGTCGCGAAGCTGCGTGCCGAGGGGATCCGGGCGCGCCTGGACGACTCCTCGGACCGCTTCCCGAAGAAGATCCGCACCGCGGCCAAGGAGAAGGCGCCGTTCGTGCTGATCGCCGGCGGCGAGGACAGGGAGGCGAACGCCGTGTCCTTCCGCTTCCGCGACGGCACCCAGGACAACGGCGTGCCGGTGGAGGAGGCGATCGAACGCATCGTGAAGGCGGTGCGCGAGCGCGAGGTCACCCCATGACCAGCCCCGGCACCGGCGGATCCGACGCGCGGGCGCAGGCCCGCGCGTCGGCGGACGCCGCCGCCACGGACGGCTTCGAGCTGCCCGGCGCCCCGGACGCCTTCGAGCGGTTCTGGAACGCCCACCGCATGGCGTACGTGTCCAAGGGGACGGGCCAGGTCAAGGACGAGCACACCTGCCCGTTCTGTGCGGCCCCGCAGCGCGACGATGAGGACTCCCTCATCGTCCACCGCGGCCGCACCGCCTACGTGGTGCTGAACCTGTACCCGTACAACCCCGGTCATCTGCTCGTCTGCCCCTACCGCCACGTGCCCCTGTACACGGACACCACCACGGAGGAGGCCGCCGAGATGGCGGAGCTGACCCAGACGGCGATGCTCGCCCTCGGCCAGGCCGCCGGCGCGTCCGGCTACAACCTCGGCATGAACCAGGGGGCGGTGGCCGGCGCCGGGATCGCGGCCCATCTGCACCAGCACGTGGTGCCGCGGTGGACCGGCGACGGCAACTTCCTGCCGATCATCGCTCGGACCAAGAACATGTCGCAGACCCTGGGGGAGACCCGGCAGATCCTCGCGGGCGTCTGGGACCGGGCCGCCCGGGACCACGCCGCGCGCCGGGCGGCCAACGCCCGTGCCGCGGCCGAGCATCCTCGCCCGGGGGCCGGAGACCCCGCCTGATGCTGGACCGTCACGCGCGCGGCGTCACCACCCGCCTGTTCACCCCGGTGGCCCGTACGCTCCTGCGGGCCGGGGTCAGTCCGGACACCGTGACGGTCGTCGGCACACTCGGCGTGAGCCTGGGCGCGCTCGTGCTCTTCCCCCTGGGGCACCTGTTCTGGGGCACGCTCTTCATCACCGCGTTCGTGTTCTCGGACCTGGTGGACGGGATCATGGCGCGCGAGGCCGGGTCCACCGGCCGCTGGGGCGCGTTCCTCGACTCCACCCTGGACCGCGTGCAGGACGCGGCCGTGTTCCTCGGGCTGTGCCTGTGGGGCTTCGGCGTCGGCGCCGCACCCGCGGTCGGCGCGCTCTCCGGGGCCTGCCTGGCCCTGGGCATGCTCGTCTCCTACGTGCGCGCCAAGGCGGAGGCCCTCGGCTGGGACGCGCACGTGGGCATCGCCGAGCGCGCCGAACGGCTCGTGGCCACCCTCGTGGTCGCCGGCCTCACCGGCCTCGGTCTGCCCCCGGTCGTCCTGGCCGTCACCTTGGGGCTGCTCGCCGCAGCCTCCCTGGTCACCGTCGGCCAGCGCATGGCTGTGGTGCGCCGCCAGGCGCGCGACGACGTCTGACCGGCCCGGCCGCAGGACCCGCCCGTCAGTCCGCCGCGATCTCCGCGACGACGGCGCCCGTCACCTGCACGAGGTCGGCGGGCGCGATCTCCACATCCAGGCCGCGTTGCCCGCCGGAGACGTACATGAGCTCCGCGTCGAGGGCGGAGGAGTCCAGGACGACGGGGTGGGGCCGGCGCTGGCCCAGGGGAGAGACGCCGCCCCGCACGTAGCCGGTCCGGCGTTCGACGACGGCCAGATCGGCCAGGGCGAGTCGCTTGACGCCCAGCACCGCGGCGGCGGCCCGCAGGTCCAGCTGACCGGACACGGGCACCACGCACGCGGCGAGCGCGCCGTCGGGGTCCGCCACCATCAGCGTCTTGAACAGTCGGTCGGCGGGCACGCTGAGCGCCCGGGCGACCTGGACGCCGAACCGCTCGCCGCCGGCGTCGAGGGCCACGTCGAAGGTGTGCAGCCGGTACGGGACCCCGGCGGCCTCGAGGGCGGCGACGGCCGGTGTGGCCGCCCCGTGCCGGGCGCTGCGATCCTTCTTGCGCTGGCCCACGGCGGACTCAGGCGATCCCGGCCTGCTCGCGCACGTTGCGCTTGATGCGGCCGAGCATGGCGGACATTCCGCGCAGGCGCAGGGGGGTGAGGGCCTTGGCCAGACCGAGGCGGGTGGGGATGTCCTCGGGCACGTCCAGGACCTCGAGGGCGCTCAGCCCGTCCAGGCCCTGGGTGAGCACGGAGGCGAAACCGCGCGTGGTGGGCGCCTCCGGGGGAGCGGTGATGAAGAGGCGGACCGGGGCCTGCGGACCGGGCTCACCCTCGAGCTCCACGGCCAGGAACAGCGGGGTCTGACACTCCACGACCTGCTCCATCTCGGCCTCGTGGCCGTCGTAGCGCTCCGGCAGCGCCGGCAGCTCGTCCGAGAATTCCAGCAGCAGCTCGAGCTTCTCGGGATCGGGCACCCCGGCGAAGTCGTCGATGATCTCGGCCAGGGCGGCGGGCACGGCGTGGTTCTCGGTCATGGTGTCCCAGTCTAGTGATCCACGCCGTGCCGGGGGCTCAGCGCGCGGGGGCCTCGCCCGGCTCTTCGCCGACGGCGATCGGCAGGCGCACGGCGTTGCCCCACTCGGTCCAGGAGCCGTCGTAGTTGCGGACGTCCTCGTGGCCGAGCAGGTACTTGAGCACGAACCAGGTGTGGGAGGACCGCTCGCCGATGCGGCAGTAGGCGATCACGTCGTCACCCTCCTGCAGCCCGGCGCCGGCGCGATAGACCTGCTCCAGCTCGGCGCGGGACTTGAAGGTGCCGTCCTCGTTGGCCGCGGACGCCCACGGCACGGACGCCGCCGTGGGGATGTGGCCGCCGCGCAGGGTGCCCTCCTGCGGGTAGCCGGCCATGTGCGTGGTCTCGCCCGTGTACTCGGGACGGGAGCGGACGTCGATCAGCGGGGTGGTCCCGATGGCCTGCAGGACGTCCTCGCGGGCGGCACGATCTGTGTGGTCGTCGCGCTCGATCACCGGGTACTCGGCGCGGGCCACGGTCGGGACCTCGCGGGTGGTCTCGCGTCCCTCCGCGATCCACTTGTCACGGCCGCCGTCCATCAGGCGCAGGTCCTCATGGCCGTAGAGGGTGAACACCCACAGGGCGTAGGCGGCCCACCAGTTGGACTTGTCGCCGTAGAACACCACGGTGGTGTCCCGGGAGATCCCCTTGGAGGCGGCGAACTCGGCGAAGGCCTCGGGGCCGACGAAGTCGCGGGTGACGGGGTCGTTGAGCTCGGTGTGCCAGTCGACGCGTTGGGCGCCGGGGATGTGGCCGGTGGAGTAGAGGAGAGCGTCCTCGTTGGACTCGAGGACCACGACGTCCTCGTCGCCGACATGGTCGGCGACCCACTGCGTGGACACCAGCTTCTCGGGGTGGGCGTACTCGGAGAACTTCGCGGCGGTATCGGTCATGGCACTGCCTTCCTTCGCGTCGGGGCGGGCCCGCACGGGCCCGGGGCGGGCGGCACGACGACGGCGGGTTCCGTGTCCGTGCCCTGCGCGCCAGATTACGGCACGTCGGTGTCACGTAAGAGGGTAGGGGCCCCTCAGTCCGGGACACGCGAGGTCACATGGGTCGGGTCCGCGGCCCGATAGCATGGCCCGGAATCCCCGTCGTCGACCCTGGGAGTGTCCCGTGGCTCAGATCGTCCACCTCGCCGACCGTTCGCCGCAGGTCACCCCGGACCAGCTGTTGTCCGGCTTCCACCCGTCGTACCGCTTCGGCACGGTGTCCTTCGACACCTACATCCCGGACCCCGCGCACCCCTCGCAGGCACAGGCCGTGGAGCGGCTGCGCCGGTTCGCGGCAGACCTCGGCCGGGGCGGTTCGGGCGGCGGGTTCCTCGGCGGCCTGTTCGGCGGGAAGAAGCGGGCGGCAGGGCCGGCCGGCATCTACCTCGACGGCGGTTTCGGCGTCGGCAAGACCCACCTGCTGGCCTCGACGTGGCACGCGGCCCCCGGGCCCAAGGCGTTCGGCACGTTCGTGGAGTACACCAACCTCGTGGGCGCCCTGTCCTTCCGCAAGGCGGTGGACGAGCTCAAGGAGTACACCCTCGTGTGCATCGACGAGTTCGAGCTCGACGACCCGGGGGACACCGTGCTGATGTCCCGCCTCATGCGCGAGCTGGCCGACGCCGGCGTGCGCCTGGTGGCGACCTCCAACACCCTGCCGGGCTCGCTCGGCGAGGGGCGCTTCGCGGCGCAGGACTTCAAGCGCGAGATCCAGGTCCTGGCCGACCAGTTCGAGGTCATCCGCGTGGACGGCGAGGACTACCGCCACCGCGGCCTCTCCGCCGCCCCGTCGCCGCTGGACGACGCCGCCGTCGAGGCCACCGCCCAGGAGAACTTCCCCGACGCGGGTGTGCTCGCCGTGGACGACTTCGCGGACCTCACCGCGATGCTCTCCCGCGTGCATCCCTCCCGCTACCGCGAGCTCGTCAAGGACGTGGACGTGCTCGCCCTCCACGACGTGCACACCATCACGGAGCAGGCCACGGCCCTGCGCTTCGTGGTGTTCGCGGATCGCCTGTACGACAAGGACGTGCCCGTCCTCGCCTCCGGTGTGCCCTTCGACGCCCTGTTCACGCAGGAGATGATGCACGGCGGCTACATGAAGAAGTACTTCCGCACGGTCTCCCGCATGACCGCCCTGGTCCGGGAGGGCCAGACGGGCGTGGCCGAGCACAAGTGAGCCACCGCCCCTGACCGGCACGACGACGGCGCGCACCGAGGCGGGTGCGCGCCGTCGCCGTGTGCGGGGCAGGGTCAGTGCACGGCGCGGAAGCACAGCGCCGCCCGCTTGCCCGGCAGCTCGACCTCCCGGTCCACCGTGAAGCCCAGAGCCCGGGCGGTCTTCACGGCCCGCGTGTTGCGGACGTCCGGCTCGATCACGAGCCGACGCGTGCCGGGGCGTGCGCCCAACCAGTCCACAATGCTCCGGTAGGCCGTGGCGCGGGCGCGCCCCTGCAGGCCGCCGGGGGCGGTGATGAAATGGAATCCGAGGTCCCCGTCCCGCACCTCGTAGGCGCCGCCGACCTCCTCCGCGCGAGGGTCGTAGGTCTGCACGAGGGCCACGAGGGTCCCGCCGTGCCACACGAGGTGGTTCGCGTGGGTGGGCTGGAACTCGAGGAAGTCGTAGACCTCCTCGACGTCCTGCACGCTGTGCCCGCGCATCCCGTAGAACTCCGCCCGCGGCTCCGTGACGAGTGCGTGGATCAGCGGGGCGTCCAGGGCCGGGCGGACGCGCGTCATGGTCAGGCCCAACGCCCCGACGCCGACCTCGGCCACGATGCGTCCCGGAGGGGCCCCGCCGGGGACGGAGCGGGCGGGTGCGACGCCGCTGCCGGCGGACGGGGGGACGGGACCGGACGGCACGGGCAGCAGGCGGCCGGCGGCCCACGCGTCCAGCTGATCCGTCACGTGCCCGCCTCCGAGACCGGAGGCGCCGAACGGGACGACCCACCGGCTGCGGGTGCGGTCGCCGAGGTCGAACACGACCCGGGCCACTGGCCCGCGGTGGGTGCCGACGGCCAGGCCGGGGGCGTGCGAGGTGGCGCAGACCGCGTCCGCGGTGCCGCCCACCCGGACGGACCCGATCGTGTCGAGCACGTCGGCGAGCCCCGGCACATCCGGCCCGCCGGGATGCTCGTGCGTGAACAGGAACGGGGTCAGGGCATGCGCCGCACCCCACGTCCGAGCCGTGTCGTCGGGGCCCGGCGGCTCAGCGGCGTCGCCGACGGCGGCGACGGCGGCCCGCACGAGGTCCCTCGTCGACGCTGCGACCCCCAGGGCCGCGCGCAGCGGCTCCGGCCCGCGCTCGGCGAGCGCCGCGCCGACCCATGCGGCGGCGTCGCCCCACGGTGCCCACGGGCCGCCGAGCAGGGCCCGCGAGGCGGGCGGCAGGTGCGCGATCAGGGCGGCGGCCACCTCGTGCTCCACGAGGAGCCACCAGCGGGCCGCGGCCGATCCGGCGGCGGCGTCGCCGGCCCACGCCGGGACGGACTCCGCGGCCAGCACGTCGTCCGCGACGAGCGCGTCGACGGCGTCGGCGAGCCAGGCCCGCGGCGCGCCCGGGGTCCGGGTGTCCGTCTGCAGGGCGGCCATCGCGTCCACGGTCCGCTCCTGCGGTGCCAGCGCCTCGAGGGCCTCCCGGATGCGGCGGGACCGCCACGGCGCGCACGCGTCCACGGTGAGGCAGGCGGTGTCCGGGTGGGGCTCGTTGGCCGCCACCACGACGTCGTCCGCCGCGGCCGGCGCGGGCCAGCGCACCCAGCGCTGATCGAGGGACCCGTCGGCGGAGCCCCGGCCCAGCGCGGAGGCCCGCGCCGCACCCCAGGCCGAGCGTCGATCCCGGCGCCGCACGGCCCCGGCGTGCCGGGTGAGCACCGTCCGCCGGTCCGCGACGATCACGCGATTGACCGGCTCGACGTGCCCGTCCAGCACCGCGCAGGCCTCCGCGGCGCTCGCGGCCGTGAGCAGCCGGCGCGCGCTCGGCAGGCCGGTGTCGGCGCGGTCCCAGGCGGGGAACCGCATGCTCACCGGGCCGGCGCCGGGCACGTCCACGAGCCGCCCGCGCGGGGTGTGGGCCACCCGCACGTCCACGGGGTCGCCGCCGCGCACGTGCACCCGCTCGGTCCGGGCGTCGAGGACCTCCGGCCCCTCGGGGGCGTCCTCGAGGACCATCTCGAGCGAGGACACCATCGCCGAGGTCGTCACCCACGCGACGTGCTCGGACTGCCCCACATGCGGGACGCCCGGCACACCGGGGAAGGCCAGGCCGACGACGTCGACGCGGTCCCGGGGACGCTCGGCCTCCACCACGAGGCGCACCTGCTGGTAGACGCCGGGCAGCTCGAGCAGCCGGTGCGGGTCGGCGGCCACGAGCGGAGCGCCCTCGGCGCCGACGCGCACCGCCCAGGCGTTCGAGCCGTCCGCGTCGGGGCGCGGCGAGATCAGCGCCGCGGCGAGCGCGGGGAAGCGCTCGGCCAGCAGGGTGCGGAACAGGGCGGCCGGCGCGTTGGTCAGCCAGACGTTGTAGCCCAGGTGCAGGGCGAGCGCCGTGTGCGGGTCGAACGGCAGCGGCTTCACCCCGTGGGCGGCGAACTCGGGCGCGCGCCGGGCCCCGGCGTCCAGCCCCGCGTTCACGCCGTCGGCGAACCGGGTGAACCAGGCCCGGTCCTCCGCGTCGTCGAGGGCGTCGAACGCCTGGCGGGCCGCACCGTCCAGGTCCATCTGCCGGGCGGCGACGTCGTTCGCCACCGCCGGCGGGCCGAACACCTCGGCGCTCATGCCGGTGACCCGGCGGTGCTCGCAGTCGACCTGCCAGGCCCGCTCCGTCGCCACGTGCCACCCCTGGAGGTAGGCCAGCTCGGGCAGGGACGCGGCCACGAGCGTCGGCACGCCGTGCGCGTCCCGGTGGCAACGGCCCGCCACGTCACCCGTCGCCGTCCCGGTCCACGCGTCCGCGCTCATGCCGCGGCGTCCTGCCGGAGCTCCGCCAGCGCGCGGCGCAGCGGCGCGGCCACCGGGTTGGCCAGGCGACCGGCGTAGAGCAGCGAGCCCGACGGGTCCGTCAGGTCCACCATCTGCGTGGCGTTCCGCAGCTGCAACCGGTTCAGGCACGAGTGCGCGAAGTCCTCCGCGTCCAGGCCGAGGCGCTCCACATCCGCGAGCCCCAGGGCCGTGTACTCGGCGAGGACCCGCCCCACCACGGCGTAGAACTCCTCCGCCGGCAGCAGGGCGTCCGCGTCCATCACGTCGGCCAGATGGCGCAGCACGCCGTCCAGCATGTCCGTGAAGAAGGAGAGGGAGAGGTCCTCGTCGGTGAGGTCGATGCGGATGCGCCGGGTCTGCTCCGTGAGCGGGACGCCGTCCGCGCCGACCACCACCTCCTCCCCGATGTCCTTGAGGAAGGCGCCGGTGACCCGTCCCTCCCGCAGGCGGAGCACGATGTTCTCCCCGTGGGGCATGAACACGGTCGAGTAGGCGGCGGCCAGATGCACCAGCGGGGTCACGTAGGCCGTCACCACCCCGTGCAGCCACTGCGCCGCCGTCAGCCCCGAGCGCTCCACGAGCGCCCCCGCCACGGAGCGGCCCCCGCCGTCCCGGTGCAGCAGCGCCGCCATGGTCATGACCCGCTCGCCCTCCGCCAGGCGCGGCAGCGGACTCTCCCGCCACAGGGCGGCGAGCATCTTCGTGTGAGGACCCTTCGAGCCCACGGCATGGAAGGCGTCCCCGGTGTACCCGGCCGAGGCGTACTCCCGCAGCACCCCGAAGCCCCACCTCGCGAGCAGGGGGTCGGAGTCCACGAGGTCGGCCACCACCGCGTTGATCGCCGGGGTGACGGACATGTACGCGGGGGAGAGGCCGCGCACGAACCCCATGTTCTGCACGGACAACGCCGTCTTCAGCTGCGGGGCGTGCGGGTCGCTCGCGTTGAACAGGGTGCGCACCGCCTGCATGGCCGTGAACGCGTCCGGGTCTTCGCCCACGTGCACCAGCCGCCCCGCGGCGAGGTCGGGGGCGAACGCCACCTGGATCCGGTGCTCCCACTGCCACGGGTGCACCGGGATCAGCGTGTACGCCTCCGGATCGACGTCGAGCGCCGCCGCCCGCTCCGCCCACAGGCCCGCCACCGCCTCGGTGATCGGCGGGGGCGGCGCCGGCACGGCGGCGCCCGCGCTCGCGGTCTTGGGCCAGGTCCACCGTCCCCCGAGCTCGGAGGGGAACGCGAGCCACACCGGGTGCAGCGCCCGCCCGCCCTCGGGGGCGAACATCGCGTACTCCGTGGCCCCCCAGCCGATGCGGCCGTTGGTGGCCACGAAGCCCGGGTGTCCCTCGCTCATGGCGGCCTCCACCGCCGTGTAGTCCGCGTCCACCAGGTCGGCGGCGGACGGGCGCTCGCCGGCCAGGGTGTGGCACCGGGCGGCGAAGGTGGAGGCGAGCTCCTCGAGATAGACGTCCAGCGCCTCGCCGGCCAGCCCGAGCACCTCGGCCGCGTCGAGGACGAAGCGGTCGACGGCCACCGCGTCCGGATCCCCGGCACGGCACACCGAGTCCGGATCCACGCCGAGGTGCTCGAGCGGGAGGGCACGCGCGGTGAACGTCCACCGCACCCCGCCCAGGGTGAGCGTGTAGGCGTGGCGGCCGGCGTCGTCGACCCGCTCGCCGCGCACCGGCGTCAGGAGCCGCTCATGGGTGAACTCGCGGATCGCCTTGGCGACGAGCAGCCGGTGGGCGTGCCGGGCGGTCGGCGCCGTCAGCGCGTCCAGGCGGGACGGGGAGGACGGGGGGACGGGGGTCATGCGGACACCTGCCTGTCGGGGGTGAGGAGGAGCGGGGGCTCGGGGAGGGTGAGGTCCAGCCCGGCGGCGAGGACGCCGATCCGGCTGGCAGTGAAGGACTCGGGCGTGGCGATCGAGAGCATCGCCGTCTTGGATCCCAGCGCCACGGGACCGAGCTCCGTGAACCCGGCGGCCAGGTTCTTCGCCCGGATGGCGGCGTTGCGCTCGTCCGGCTCGACGACGACGCGCCGCGCCCCCGGCTGGGCCAGGCACCAGCGCACCACCGCGGCCATCACCAGGTCCGTGGTCCCGGGCACCGGGGTGTCCGTCGGGGCGACGAGCACGTGCAGGCCGACGTCGCCGGGCGCGCCCGCATACCGTCCGGCCAGCTCCGAGTGGGCCGGGTCGTAGACCTCCACCAGGAAGGTCGCGGTCCCGTCCACGAGCCCCACGTGCGCGTGGTGGTGCGGGTGCGCGGCGATCGCCTCGTACTCGGCCACGACGTCGGCCAGACCCGCCTCCGTCATCTCCCAGTACACGGCGTGCGGGGACGTCACCCACCGGTGCAGCAGCGGATGGTCCTGCGCGCCCACGGGACGGAGCTCCACACGACGGGCCGCGCTCGCGGCCGCACCGTCCACGGTGGTCTGCGGCGGCGTCACGGCGCTCACCGGACGCCCGCCGCGACGGCACCGAAGTCCTGGAACGCGATCGACTCGGCCTGCGCGTAGACCTGGCGGCCGGCGATCGTGCTGAGGATGCGGCCGCTGTGCTCCGCCGCCATGCCCAGGTCCGGGCCGGTGAGACCCAGGGGCTGTTCGGCGGTGTTGTGCACGAAGATCCGGCGGCCGCTCACGTCGATCGCGTGGTCCGCGTTCGCCGTCGTCCGACCGTCCTCCGCGCGCAGCAGGTGCCGCACCGGCTCCAGGAACGGATGGTCCGGGTGGCGGTAGCCCGTGCCCGCGACGACACGGTCCACCACGCGCCCCCCGGTCACCCCGGTCTCCTCGTCGCGCAGGGTGACCTCCACCCGGGGCGCACCCGGGCCCGCGACCAGGCGGGCGTCCGTCACCGACGTGCCCGGCCACAGCCGGGCCGGGTCCAGCGGACCCACCTGGCGCTCGTACAGCGCGTGGTAGACGTCCTCGATCGTGTACTCGCTGATCCCCTTGTACAGGGACCGGTGGGATGCGTTGATCTCATCCCGCCGCGCCCGGGGCAGAGTGGCGAAGTGCCGCTCATAGTCCAGCGAGGTCAGCTCGAGCGTGAGCTGGCCGACCTCCATGCCGAAGAACCGGGGTGAGCGCGTGACCCACGTGAGGTCCGGGTGGCCCGCGTTCAGCAGGTCCAGGGCGCACTCCGCCGCCGACTGGCCGCTGCCCACCACCAGGACCGACCCGGCCCCGGCGATGTCCTCGCGACGGCCCATGTACTCACCCGTGTGCACCACGGGGGACGCGCCGACCCGGGCCGACTCCTCCGCGACGCGCGCGAGCGGCGCGGGCAGGGACGGCACCGTGCCCGTGCCCACCACCACGTGGTCGGCCCGGTGCGTGCTGGTCCCGGCCGCGGAGGCCGCCTCCACCACGAACTCGTCCGCCTGATCGTCCCACCGCACCGCCGTCACCGTGGTCGCGTAGGCGATGCCGGGCAGCTGGGCTGCCACCCACGCGCAGTAGTCCGAGAACTCCCGCCGCAGCGGGTACCAGGAACCCCGGATGTAGAAGCGGTGCAGCCGGCCCATCGCTTTGAGATACGCCAGGAACGAGTACGGGGAGGTCGGGTCCGCGAACGTCACCAGGTCCGCGAGGAACGGCACCTGGATCTGCGCGCCCGGCAGCATCATGCCCGGGTGCCACACGAACGCGTCGCGGCTCTCCACCACCTCCACCTCGACGTCGGGCAGCGGGTGGGCCAGCGCGGCCAGGCTCAGGTTGAACGGGCCCAGCCCGATCGCGAGCACGCGGCGGGGGGACGTGGACGCCGGGCTCATGCGCACACCTGCTCTCCGTGCTCGTCCACGCGCGCCGCGGACGGACGTGGCCCCGCCGAAGCGGGGAGCGTGCAGGACACGGCGACCGACGGGCCATGCGGACGGGTCCGCGCCACCCCGCGCCACCGATGACGGCTCGCCCGCACCGCGTCGACGTGCCGCAGCGCCGCCTCCTCCACGACGTCGACCAGCTCCTCCAGCTCGCCCGAGGTGACCGCGGGGTTCAGGATCGTGAACTTCAGATGGGGCACCCCGTCCACCACCGTCGTCGCGATCAGCGCGCGCCCGCCGGCCACGAGCTCCCGGTGCGTCGCCGCCTGCACCGCCGTGCACTCCTCCTCCGACAGTCCCTCGGCCCGCACCCGGAACAGCACTGTCACCAGCGTCGGATCCTCCAGCACCGCGAACGTCGGCCGGGCCCGCAGGATCCCGCACGCCTGCCGCGTGCGTTCGCGCGCCCCCGCGAACAGGGACACCACCGCCTCGGCCCCATGCTCACGCAGCGTCAGCCACAGCTTGAGCGAGTCGAACCGGCGGCTCGTCTGCAAGGACCGATCCGCCAGGTTCGGATGGACGCTGTCCTCCGGGTTCAGGTAGTCCGCATGCACCGTCACATGGCGCAGGCTCTCGGCGTCCCGCACCACCAGCGCGCTGCAGGCCAGCCCCACGTAGAACGTCTTGTGGAAGTCCATCGTCACCGAGTCCGCACGGTGCAGCCCCGGCAGCTCGTGGCGCGTCGCCGCGCTCGCGGCGAGGATCCCGCCCACGGCCGCGTCCGCATGGACCCACATCCCGTGGCGTTCGGCGACGTCGGCGATGGCCGGCAGCGGGTCGATGGCGCCGCGGTCGGTGGTCCCCAGCGTCGCGACGACGACCATCGGCACGGCACCGGCGGCCACCTCACGTTCGACCGCCTCGGCCAGGGCCCCGGGGTCCAGACGCCCGGCGGCGTCGGTGGGGACGACGACCACGGCGTGGCGACCCAGCCCGAGCAGGCCGGCTGCCTTGGCGATGCTGTAGTGCGTGGCGGCGCTGACGAAGACGCGCAGCGAGCCGAGCACCTCGGCGGGCAGGTCGGCGAGCCCGGCGTGGCCGGTGAGGCGCTGCACGGCGCGGCCGCGGGCCAGCGTCATGGCCTGCAGGTTGGAGGCCGACCCTCCGGAGGTGAAGACGCCGTCGCCCGCGGCGAACCCGCACCAGCGTCCGACCTCGGCCAGGAGCCGCTGCTCCATGAGCGCCGCGGAGCGGGCCTGGTCCCAGGACTCGACCGCCGTGTTGAGCGCCCCGAGCACGGTGTCCGCTGCGGTGCTGGAGAGCAGGACCGGGCAGTTGAGGTGAGCGGCATAGCGCGGGTGGTGGTAGGCGGTGGTCTGGTGGGCGTAGAGCTCCGCGACCTCGGCGAGGGCGTCGTCGAGGCTGCCCGTCGGCTGCGAGAAGTCGACGGCGCCGACGGCGTCGGCCAGGTGCGTCGACGGGGTGTCCGGGTGGACCCCCGCGCGGTCGTAGGCGGTGTCGACGGCCACCCGGGCCGCCCTGCCGGTGGCGTCGAGGTAGGCGGCTGGATCGCCGAGTCCGAACAGGCGAGGGAGCATGGGAGGGCCTTCCGTGAGGGGGTCGTCGGCTCCGGGCGGCGTGCGCCACGGACGTCCCGCACAGTAGGGAAGCCTTACCTAAGAAAGCAAATACGCAACAATGACGTGACGTATTCAAAGGGAGGACTCCAGCAAAGGTGAGGCTCACCTATGATGACCGGATGACGAGCTCCTCCGTCCTCCCCCCGCCTGCCGCCCGTCCCTCGCGTGTCGAGGCCCTGCAGATGAAGGCCTACCGCGGGCTCGCGGCCCTCGGCCAGGCGATGCCCGTTGACCGCGACGAGTATCCGCAGTGGACCATGACGGTCCGCGCCACGTGGCTGCTCGCCCCCCGGCTGCGTCGTCTCACGTTCGCCGCGGAGGAGTTCCGCACGTTCACCCCGCAGGGCTGCGACGAGTACTTCGGGCTGCTCACCCCGCCCCCGGGGCGGGCGCTCGTGATGCCCGATCCCGCGGCGCTCAATGCGCGGCGAGCGGTCGGGCGGATCCCCGAGGACGTGCGGCCGGATCTGCGGTGGTACACGGTCGCCGAGCACCGGCCCTCCGTCGGTGAGATCGACGTCGACGTCGTCGTGCACGACCATGCGGGCCCCGCCGGCACGTGGGCGCGCACCGCACGTCCGGGCGACGTCGCCGGCTTCCGCACCGGGACGGGCGCCTATCGTCTGCCGGCGGCGGGGGAGTCGCACCTCGTGGTGGGGGACGAGACCGCAGTCCCGAGCATCGCCGCCGCCCTCGCCGCGCAGCGTCGCACGCCGCGCGGGGGCCGGATGGACGTCGTCCTGGAGGTGCCCGGCCGTGACCACGTCCCCGCCCTCGAGGTCCCGGAGGGCGCCACGCTCACGGTCCTGCACCGCGGAGACGCCGTGCCGGGCGCCCTGCTCACGCCGCACCTCGAGGACCTCCCCGCCGCGCCCCGCGACCACGTGTGGGCGTGCGGCGAGCAGTCGCTCGCGACGGCGGCGCGGCGGGTGATCGTCCGCCGCGGCATCGCACCGAAGCGCGCGATCATGTTCAGCGGCTACTGGCGGGTGGACGGCCCGCGGCTCTGATCCCGTCCGACGGTCGGCGTCCGTGCTCCGAGCACGAGGCCGACCGCACGCCCCGGAACGACGAAGGGCCCCTCCGTCAGGAGGGGCCCTTCGTGTGGGGAGCGGATGACGAGATTCGAACTCGCGACCTCCACCTTGGCAAGGTGGCGCTCTAGCCAACTGAGCTACATCCGCCTGAGTCGATCGTCACGGATCGTCTCCGTGCGCGATACTGGGTTCGAACCAGTGACCTCTTCCGTGTCAGGGAAGCGCGCTACCGCTGCGCCAATCGCGCTCGTCCACCTCCGAAGAGGTGGTGAACATGCCGCCACTCCCGGTCGGAGAAGGCTGCGAGGTCGGGACGGGATTCGAACCCGCGTATACGGCTTTGCAGGCCGCTGCCTCGCCTCTCGGCCACCCGACCAGGGGTGAAGGTTGAGCGAGCGGATGACGAGATTCGAACTCGCGACCTCCACCTTGGCAAGGTGGCGCTCTAGCCAACTGAGCTACATCCGCGTGTCGGTGCCGCCGGGATCCGCTCGTCCGAGCCGCTCACCTGCGTTTTCCAACGAGAAAGAACTCTAGGCCATCTCCGCCCGGATGCAAAATCGGCGTCCGCTGGCGTGTCGGGCCACCCCGTCGGGGGTCCGCGGACCCTGCCAGAATGGCTGACCATGACCCAGCCACGCCTCGCGCATCAGACCCCCCACGGGCGCATGTACGCGCGCTCCCTCTCGGGCCTGCCCGAGGTCCCGTCCATCACCACCGTGATCGGCATGGAGAAGACGGACCTGGACGGCTGGGTCGGGTGGATGGCGGCCCAGTCCGTGACCCAGGATCCGCGCCTGGCGGAATCCGTGGGCTCCGCCGCGCGCCTGAAGCAGGTGGCCCGGCAGTCCGCCGACGCCGCCGCCCGCTACCGGGACGCCGCGGCCGAGCGCGGGGACCGCGTGCACGACTACGCCGAGCAGGTGGCCCAGCGCGCCCTCGGCCGCCCCCACACCATGGCGGAGGCCCGGGCCCGGCTGATCGAGCACGGCGAGGGCGCCTACGCGGACCGCTTCGACGAGTGGTGGGACCTCTACGACGTCCGGCCGATCGCGGCCGAGATCACCGTCTGGAACCACACGGTGGGCTACGCGGGCACGCTGGACCTCGTCGCCCGGATCGGCGGCCGGCTGTGCCTGATCGACTACAAGACGAAGGGCACGGGGCGGGACGGACGGGTCAAGGCGCTCGATCCCAAGGTGGTCATGCAGCTGACCGCCGGCCTGAAGGCGGAGGAGTCCCTGGTGGACCCCGAGGCCGGCACCTGGGAAGAGTGGCGGCACGGCCAGGCCGAGATGCTGCTCGGCGTCGCCCTGGGGGAGACCGAGGTCGCCGTGCACCAGGCCAACCCCGGTGTGCTGCCCCGCCACTGGCACAAGTTCTGGGCCCTGCGCCAGGTCTGGAAGCACGCGCAGGCCGTGGACGACGCCGGCCCCGCGCTCCGCGTCATCGGCCCGCCTCCGCCGTCGGTCCCGGCGTCGGCGGCCACCGGACTGCAGGCCGTGCGCGCCGCGGCGTTCGGCGGCGGCTCCCACGCCGCCCCGGACGTGGCGCCCGACGGGTCGTCGTCGCGCCCGGCGTCTGCCGAGGGCGGCGATAGGGTGACGGCGTGACCGTCCTGCCCGTCCGCACCATCCCCGACCCCGTCCTGCGCACCGCCGCGTCGCCCGTGCCCCCGGGCGCGGATGTGCGCGCCCTCGTGGCGGACATGATCGAGACGATGCACGCCGTCGGGGGCGTGGGCCTGGCCGCGCCCCAGGTGGGCGTGGGCCTGCGCGTCTTCGTGTTCGACGTCGCCGGCGTCGCCGGGCACGTGGTCAATCCCGTACTCGAGACCGCCGGCCAGGCGCTGCGGGAGCCGGGCGAGGGGTGTCTGTCCGTGCCGGGGCTGCGCTACCACCCGGCGCGCGCCGCCGAAGCCGTCGTCCGCGGCACCGACGTCGACGGGAACCCGGTGGAGCACCGGGGGACCGGCCTGCTCGCCCGCTGTCTCCAGCACGAGACCGACCACCTCGACGGGATCCTCTACGTCGACCGCCTCGACGGCGAGGAACGCCGTGAGGCCCGCCGCCGCATGCGCGCCGGCGAGGTGGACCGCGCCGCCCGCCGCATCGGGGCCGAGCGCGCGGCCGCCGTCAGCTCGGTCTTCGGCGCCCCCGCCGCCCCCGCCGCCGGAACAGGAGCCGCCCGATGACCGCCCCGACGCCCCTGCGCGTGCTCTACGCCGGCACGCCCGAGACCGCCGTGCCCGTGCTGCGCGCCCTGCTCGACTCGCCCCACGAGGTCGTCGGCGTGCTCACCCGGCCGGACGCCCCGGTCGGGCGCCGGCGGGTGCTGACCCCGTCGCCGGTCGCGGTCGTGGCCGAGGAGGCCGGCCTGCCCGTGCTCAAGGCCGACCGACTCCGCGGACCCGAGGGTGCCGATGCCCTCCAGGCGATCCGCGCGCTCGAGGCGGACGTGGCCGCCGTCGTCGCCTACGGGGCGCTCGTGCCCGCCGAGGCCCTGCAGATCCCGCGCCACGGCTGGCTCAACCTGCACTTCTCCGCGCTGCCGGCCTACCGCGGCGCCGCCCCCGTTCAGCGCGCCGTGATGGCCGGGGAGACCGAGATCGCCGCCGACGTGTTCCAGCTCGAAGAGGGCCTGGACACCGGACCCGTCTTCGCCCGACTCACCCGCCCCGTCGCGGCCGACGAGACCGCCGGGACCGTGCTCACCGACCTCGCCGAGCGCGGCGGCCCGCTCGTGATCGACGTGCTCGACCGCCTGGCGGCCGGCACCGCGACGGCCACGCCCCAGCGCGGCGAACCCACCCACGCGCCGAAGCTCACGGCCGCAGACGGCCTGGTGGACCCCGCCCGCCCGGCGGCCGAGGTGGCCGCCCGGATCAACGGCGTCACCCCCGAGCCCGGCGCCTGGGGCTGGCTGACCGCGGACGACGGCGCCGCCCCGGCCCGTTTCAAGCTCGACGGCGTCGCCCCGGTCCGCGCCGGCGACGACGGCTGGCCCTCCGTACTCGACGCCGCGGCTCCCGGGCAGATCCTGGTGGCCGCGAAGGCCGCCTGGCTGCGCACGTCCGGCGGGGCCGTCCGGCTCTCCCGCGTCCAGCCGGCGGGCAGGAAGCTGATGCCGGCCGCCGACTGGGCGCGCGGCGCCGCCGCCGGGGCCGCGCTGCTGGCCGGGGAGGCGCTCGCCCACCACGAAGAACAGGCCCACCGGGAGGCCGCCGCCCGGGCCGCGGCACGCGAGGCCGCGCGGAACGCCACGGCACAGGACGAGGAGGCACGCGCATGAGCCGCGAGAGACAGCCAGGACAGGGCCGGGGCGAGCGAGGGGCCCGCGGGGAACGCGGCCGCGCACCCCGGCCGGACGCCCAGGACCGCCGCGACGCGCAGGGGCGCACCCGCAACCGGGGTCGCTCCGGCGCCGGACGGAAGTACTCGGCGCAGGCGCCGTCACAGCGCTCCCGCACCGCCGACCCGGCGCGCCGCGTCGCGTTCGGGGTGGTCCGCTCCGTCCATGCCGAGGACGCGTACGCGAACCTGGTCATCCCGGCGCGCATCCGCCAGGCCCGCCTCGACCGGCGCGACGCCGGCTTCGCCACCGAACTCGCCTACGGCACCCTGCGCGGGCTCGGCCTGTACGACGCGATCCTGACCCGCTGCGTGGACCGCCCGCTCGAGAAGATCGACCCACCCGTGCTCGACGCCCTGCGGCTCGGCGCCCACCAGCTGCTGGGCATGCGCGTGCCCGCCCACGCCGCCCTCGACGCCACCGTCTCCCTCGTGCGCGCCGAGATCGGGGCCGGCGCCTCCGGGTTTGTGAACGCGGTGCTGCGTCGGGTCGCCGAACGCCCCCTCGAGGAGTGGCTGGCCGACGTCGCCCCCGCCGACGGCGGCGACGCCGCCCTGGCCGTCCGTGCCTCGCACCCCGTGTGGATCGTCCGCGCGCTGCGCCAGGCCCTGGCCGCTCACCGCGGCACCCGCCACATCGCCGACCGCGACGCCGAGCTGGCCGCCCTGCTCGAGGCGGACAACGCCCCGCCCGTGGTCAACCTCGTCGCCCTGCCCGTGGCCGGTGGGGCCGAGGCGCTCGCCGCGGCCCTCGACGACGGCGCCGAACCCGGGCCGCTGGCCCCGGACTCCGCCCTGCACTCCGGCGGCGACGCCGGCCGTCTGCCCGGGGTGCGCGAGGGCGTGCTCCGCGTCCAGGACGCCGGCTCCCAGCTCACCGCCCGCGCCCTGGCCCAGGCACCCGTCCCCGCGGCCGAGGGGCGGGCCGAGCGCTGGCTCGACCTGTGCGCCGGCCCCGGCGGCAAGGCGGCCCTGCTGGCCGCCCTCGCCGCCGAGCGGGGTGCGACGCTCGTGGCCAACGAGGTCGCCCCGCACCGCGCCGACCTCGTCCGGCAGGCACTCGCCGCCGTGCCCGCCGGAGCCTGGACCGTCCGGGCCGGGGACGGTCGCACGATCGCCGACGCCCCCGAGGCGGCCCCGGCGTTCGACCGCGTCCTCGTGGACGCCCCCTGCACCGGCCTCGGGGCGCTGCGCCGCCGACCCGAGTCGCGCTGGCGCCGCACCCCGGCCGACCTCGCCGAGCTCACCGGTCTGCAGGCCGAGCTGCTCGACGCGGCGGTCGCCGTCCTGGCCCCCGGCGGGGTGCTCGCCTACGTGACCTGCTCCCCGCACGTCGCGGAGACCGTCGTCCAGGTCCAGGACCTCGTGCGCCGCCACCCCGAGCTGGAGCTGCTCGACGCCCGCACTGCCCTCGACGCCGTCGCGCTCGACGACCTGCGCCTGGACGAGGCCGAACCCGCCGGCGCGCCGGAGCCGGCCGATGTGGTCGCCCGCACGGCCCAGCTCTGGCCGCACCGGCACGGCACCGACGCCATGTTCCTGGCCCTGCTGCGCGCCCCCGGCGCCTGACCGAGAGGACCCGCCCATGACCGCCCGCGCCCCGCGCCTGCACCCCTCGATCCTGTCCGCGGACTTCGCCCGCCTCGCCGACGAGCTGGCCCGCATCCCCAGCGCAGACGCGGTGCACGTGGACGTCATGGACAACCACTTCGTCCCGAACCTCACCCTCGGCCTGCCCGTGGTCGAGGCGATCCGACGCGCCACGGACCTGCCGCTGGACATCCACCTGATGATCGAGGACGCCGACCGCTGGGCGCCCGGCTACGCGGAAGCGGGGGCCGAGTCCGTCACCTTCCACGCCGAGGCCTCGGCCGCGCCCGTCCGACTGGCCCGCGAGCTGCGCGCGGCCGGAGCGAAGGCCGGCATGGCGCTGCGGCCGGCGACCGCGGTCGAGCCCTACCTGGACATGCTCCCGGAGCTGGACATGCTCCTGCTGATGACCGTGGAGCCCGGCTTCGGGGGGCAGGCGTTCCTCGACGTCGTGCTGCCGAAGATCCGCCGGGCCCGCCGCGCCCTCGACGGCGGGTCCGCCCCGCTGGCCCTCCAGGTCGACGGCGGCGTGAACCGCGAGACCATCGAACGCGCGGCCGAGGCCGGGGCCGACGTGTTCGTGGCCGGCTCCGCGGTGTTCGGCGCCGAGGACCCCGACGCCGCGCTCGTCGGCCTGCGCACCGCCGCCGCCCGCGCCTGCCACTGAGCCCGGCGACGCGGTCGCCCGGCCGCCGCGCCGGACGTCGCCCGACGTCTTCCGTCGTGCCCGGCCGGCCGGGCGTGCGATACTGCTGGACAGCAACGTGCTCCGAGATGCGGTGGAAGTCCGCACCGGCGGTGACAGCCCGCTAACCGCGCGGCCCGTCCTCATCCGAGGCGGTGCCGAGCGGCCTGACCGGTGGAATTCCGGTGCCGACCGTACAGTCGGGATGGGAGAGGCACGCGGCGGAGCCGTTCCGCGCCCTGCGCGGGAGGGCTGCGGAGCGCACCCCTCGGAGTCCCGACCCGAGGAGGTGGCGTCACGGTCATGGACTGGCTGGTGGACGCGTTCAACTGGACCATCCCGGTCGCCGGCGGTGGCCTGCTCATGCGCGAGGTGCTGGGCAACGTCTTCGGCCTCGCCTCCGCCCTGGGCGGCATGGCGCGCAGGGTCTGGGCCTGGCCCGTGGGCATCCTCGGCAACCTCATCCTCCTGACGGTCTTCCTCGCCTCCCTGTTCACGGGGGCCGATCACGCCACCCTGCTCGGCCAGGCCGGCCGACAGGTCATGTTCATCGCCGTCTCCGTCTACGGCTGGGCGCGCTGGCGTCAGGCCCGCCGGGGCCACGCCGAGGACGCTCCCGCCATCACCCCGGAGTGGGCCGGCTGGCGCGGGCGCGTGTTCCTCGTGACGGCCATGGCGGTCGGCACCGTCGCCCTCACCCCCGTGTTCCGCGCGCTGGGTTCGTGGGAGCCGGTGTGGGCGGACGCCTGGACGTTCGTGGGATCGCTGCTGGCGACCTACGGCATGGCGCGCGGCTGGGTGGAGTTCTGGCTGATCTGGGTGGCCGTGGACGTCGTCGGCGTGCCCCTGCTGTGGAGCACCGGCTACTACGCCTCGGCCGTGATGTACGCCTTCTACGGCGCCTTCACCCTGATCGGCTTCTTCGTGTGGCTGCGCGCCACAGACCGGGACAAGCCCGCCGTGGAGACGCTGCTGCCCGACGGCCCCGAGGGGGACGTCGCCCGATGAGCGCCGCCGAGACCCCGTCCGCCGACCCCATGGACCTCGCCGTCCACGCCGCGCTGCGCGGCGTGCGCGGCGCCAACCCCCTCGTCGGGGCCGTCCTGACCGACGAGGCCGGCCGCGTCCTGGCCGTCGGGCACCACCGCGGACGGGGGACCGCCCACGCCGAGGTCGACGCCCTCGCCCGCTGGCGGGCCGCCCGCGCCGCGGATCCGGCCCTGGCCGCCCTCGACCCCGCCGGCCTGACGCTGCACGTCACCCTCGAGCCCTGTGACCACACCGGCAGCACCGGCCCCTGCTCGCAGGCCGTCCTGGACGCGGGGATCGGCGCACTGCGCTACGCCGTCGCGGACCCCACCGGTCACGACGGCGGCGGCGCGGCCCGCCTCGCCGCGCACGGGGTGCACGTCACCGGCCCCACCGGCGAGGCGGCCGCCCTCACGCTCACCGCCCGCTGGCGCGAGGTCCGCGACGCAGGCCGTCCGTGGGTGACCGGGCACCTCGCTCAGTCCCTCGACGGCCACGCCGCGGCCGCCGACGGCACGAGCCAGTGGATCACCGGCCCGGACTCCCGCGTCCACGCCCACGAGGTGCGCTCCCGCGTCGACGCCATCGTCGTCGGCACGGGGACCGTCCTGGCCGACGACCCCCGCCTCACCGCCCGTGACGCCGCCGGCGCCGAACTCGCGCACCAGCCCGTGCCCGTCGTCCAGGGTCACCGGCCCGTGCCCGACGGCGCCGCCCTGCGCGCCCACCCGGTCCTGCTGCACGTGCCGGACCACGATCCGCACGCCGTCCTCGCCGCGCTCGCCGCCCATCCCGGGCCCTGGCCCCACGGCCGCCGTGCCGAGCACGTGCTCATCGAGGGCGGGCCCCGCGTGCTCGGCGCGTGGCTGCGCGCCGGCCTCGTGGACGAGCTCATGGTCTACACCGCGCCCCTGCTGCTCGGCCCGGGCCGCGCCGCCGTCGCCGGCCTGGACGTCGCCACGCTGTCCGAGGGACCGCGCTGGCATCCCGACCCCGCGGAGGGCGGCCCCGCCCGTGCCCTCGGCGTCGACGTCTGGACCCACCTGAGCCCGGTGCCGGCCCCGCGCCTGCCCACCGCCCCCGCCCCGACCCGTTTCCAGGAGGACTGAGTGTTCACCGGCATCGTCACCCATCTCGGCACCGTCGTCGCCCTCGAGCACGACGCGGCCGCCGACACCGCCCTGCTGACCCTCGACGCCGGCGGCGCCCTCGACGGGCTGCCCGCCGGCGGCTCGCTCGCCGTCGACGGCGTGTGCCTCACGGCCCTCGACGGACCCACGGAGCGCCCCGGCGTGTTCCGTGCAGACCTCATGGGCCAGACGCTGCGGATGACCAGCCTCGGCGACCGCGCCCCGGGGGACCGGGTCAACCTCGAGCGCTGCCTGCGCCCCACCGACCACCTGGACGGGCACGTGGTCCAGGGCCACGTGGACGGGACCGGCGAGGTCCTCGCGGTCACCCCGCACGGGGCCTGGACCACCCTGCGCATCGGCCTGCCCGCCCGCCTGGCCCGCTACGTCCCCGCGCAGGGGGCCATCGCCCTGCAGGGCGTCTCCCTCACCGTCACCGCCGTCTCCGACCCGGGCGCGGCCGCGCACTGGTTCGAGGTCGGCATCATCCCGGCCACACTCGAGGCCACCACCCTGGGCGCCCTGCGGCCGGGCGACCGCGTCAACCTCGAGACCGACGTGCTCGCCCGGTACGCCGAGCGCCTCGCGCTCATCCCCTCCGCCCCCGCCGCACCCACCGAGGAGGCCCGCCCGTGAGCGAGCACATCCGTCTGGACCCCGTCCCCGTGGCGATCGCCGCGATCGCCGCCGGCCGGCCCGTCGTCGTCGTGGACGACGCCGACCGCGAGAACGAGGGCGACCTGATCTACGCGGCCGCCCTGGCCACGGACGAGGTCACCGCCTTCACCGTCCGCCACACCTCGGGCGTCATCTGCGCGCCCCTGCCGGCCGGCCTGGCCGACCGCCTGGCCCTGCCGCCCATGACCACCGTCAACGAGGACCCCAAGGGCACCGCCTACACCGTGAGCGTGGATGCCGCCGCCGGCGTCACCACCGGCATCTCCGCCGCCGACCGCACCCGCACCCTCCGCCTGCTCGCCGACCCCGGTGCCGCCCCCGGCGACCTGACCCGGCCCGGTCATGTGTTCCCCCTGCGCGCCGTCCCCGGCGGCGTCCGGGCCCGCCGCGGCCACACCGAGGCCGGCGTCGAGCTGTGCCGCCTGGCCGGCGTCGCGCCCGTGGCCGCCATCGCCGAGCTCGTCCACGACGACGGCACCATGATGCGCCTGCCCGCCCTGCGGGAGTTCTCGGACGAGCACGGCCTCGTGCTGATCTCCATCGAGGACCTCGTGGCCCACCTGGAGGAGACGACGCCGGCCCTGACCGCCGTCCCCGCCGAGGCCACCCTGCCGACCCGGCACGGCCTGTTCCGCGTGAGCGTGCACGTGGACGCCGAGACCGGGGCCGAGCACCTGCTGCTCGTGGCGGGGGAGACCGACTCGGAGCGTCCCCTCACCGTCCGCGTGCACTCGGAGTGCCTCACCGGCGACGTCCTCGGCTCCCTGCGCTGCGACTGCGGCCCCCAGCTCGAGGACGCGCTTGCCCGCGCGGCGGCCGAGGGCGGCGCCGTCCTCTACCTCCGGGGCCACGAAGGACGCGGCATCGGCCTGGCCAACAAGATCCGCGCCTACCGGCTCCAGGAGGAGGGGATGGACACCGTCGAGGCCAACCTCGCCCTCGGTCTGCCCGCCGAGGCGCGCGACTGGGCCGGGGCCGCCGCCGTCCTCACGGCCGCCGGCCATCGGCGCATCCGCCTGGTCACCAACAACCCCGCGAAGGTCGCGGGGCTGCGGGCGGCCGGCATCGACGTCGTCGAGCGTGTCCCGGCCCCCACGCCCGTCACCGAGCACAACGTCGTCTACCTGCGCACCAAGCGGGACCGCATGGCCCACGCCCTGGCGGACCGCGTGCTCGAACCGCCGACGGCCACCGGCGGCCCCGCCACGCCGGCCGATGACCCGACCACCGACCCGACCCACCCCACCCACCAGGAGGACACCCCATGAGCGGCGCCGGAGCCCCGACCTTCACCCCCGACCCCGCCGCTGCGAGCGGCCTGAACGTGGCGATCGTCGCCGCCCAGTGGCACACGGAGATCATGGACGGGCTGATCGCCGGGGCGCAGGCCGCCGCGGCCGACCTGGGCCTGGAGCCCGTGCTCGTGCGCGTGCCCGG
This sequence comes from Micrococcus sp. UYEF5, assembly GCF_040546065.1. NCBI lineage: Bacteria > Bacillati > Actinomycetota > Actinomycetes > Micrococcales > Micrococcaceae > Micrococcus > Micrococcus sp. UYEF5. The sequence continues at coordinate 1,522 of NZ_JBEPNB010000001.1, read as the reverse complement.
CACCGTCGAGCTCACCGTCGCTGCGGCGCGGCTGGCGGAGCGCTTCGACGTCGTCGTGGTCCTCGGCGTCGTGGTGCGCGGGGACACCCCGCACTTCGACTACGTGTGCCAGTCCGTGACCCAGGGCGTGACGGAGGTCTCGGTGCGCACCGGCGTTCCCGTGGGCTTCGGCGTGCTCACCGTGGACACCGACCAGCAGGCCCGCGACCGGGCGGGCCTGCCCGGATCCCGAGAGGACAAGGGACGCGAGGCCCTCGAGGCGGCCGTCCTCACCGAGCTCGCGCTGCGCTCGGTCACGCCACGGGACTGAGGGTGGCCGGGCGGGGCTGCCTGCTGGGTCGGCTGCTCTCGACGTGGACCCTGTCCCCGGGGCCGGTGGGGTGATCGCAGGCCGGTCAACCGGGCCCGTCCGGAACGCCGGCAGCCCCGCGCCGTCATGGATGGGGTCGGCCGGAGGGCGCGGGGACCCGACGATAGAGGCGGAGACGCGAAGCCCCCGCCCTTCGTCTCGCTCGCGGCATCCACAGCTCGTCGTCCACTGCCCCGACCGTCAGGGCGGGCCGTTGACCCCCAACGCGTTCACCGCCGCAGACGGGTGATCTATGCGGCCCGCCCCGCCTCGGACGACTGCGTCGGGGTGCACGGAGCCTGCCGCAGCGTGGCCGCGTTCAAACAGTCCATGGCCCTGCTGGGAGCTGCGCGAGACCGGGCTGCTGCTCACCCCCCTGGTGCCGGCCCGCTCCATCGTCCCCGGTGCACGTCTGGCCTGCGACTGGCTGGGCCACTATGAGAAGCGCGAACCCGTCGCCTCCGCCTACGCCGACCTGGCCGGCCTCATCTTCGAAAGGATCACCGCATGAACGAGAAGCAGCTTGAGCCCGACCTGAGTCTGCGAGCACAGCGACGCAAGCCCACCCCGGCCCCCCAGACCCCGGCTCCCGGAGCGGTGATCCCCGCAGAACCGGCAACGACCTCGGACCCGGCCGGTGGGTATGCGCCCCTGGCGCGGCGTGGGGCGCCGACCGTGGCCCTGAACGTGCGAGTGCCCGAAGCGATCCGCGACGCGGTGCGTCGAGAGGCCGCCACGAACCCGGCAACGCCCAGCCAGGCCGCGGTCATCGAAGCCCTAGGGCATGTCTGACAATCGTTTGGACCATGCGATCACAGCAGCCAGCACCACAGCGGACCGGTAGACGATCGCGTACTTGTCATACCGGGTCGCCAGGCCCCGCCACTGCTTCAGGTGCGCGTACTGGCGCTCGATGACGTTGCGGCCCTTGTAGGCGTCCGCGTCGAGGCCAATGGGGCGCCCGCCGCGGGCACCGCGCCGTCTGCGGTGGCCCTGCTGGTCGGCCGGTTCGGGGATGACCGCTTTGATCCCACGGGCGCGTAGGTGGGTGCGGATCGCCCGGGAGGAGTACGCCTTATCGCCCAGCACCGCCGCAGGGCGGGTCCGGGGCCGCCCTACTGGCCGGGTCACGCGCAGCTGCTCCAGAAGAGGAAGCAGCATCGGGGAGTCCCC